>JBKPND010000081.1:0-15711 GCA_046732465.1 Actinomycetota bacterium | reverse complement strand
GCACGTCCGGGTCGAGATCGGCCTCGATGCGGCGCTCAATGCCCTTCATGTACGCCTCCGCCGCGGCGATCGTCTGCTCGCTGTTCATCAGCAGCGTGACGTTGATGGGCACGCCGGCGAAGATCGACTCCTCGATCGCGGGCAGCCCCTCCGGGGTGCCCGGGATCTTGATGAAGTTGTTCTCCTCCGCTCTGCCATGGAGATCCGCGGCCTGCTGAATGCTCCCCTGCGTGTCGTAGGCCAACGTCGGCGAGACCTCGAGCGACACCCAGCCGTCCATCCGATCGGTGTCCTTGTAGATCTGCTGGAACATCCTCGCCGCGCGCGTGACGTCGGCGAGAGCGAGCTCGAAGAAGAGCTCCTCCCCGTCGAGGCCTTTCTCTCGAAGCTCTGCGATCTGCTCGTCGTACGCGTCCCCGGAGGCGATCGCCTTGTCGAAGATCGTCGGGTTCGAGGTCTGGCCGGTGATGTCGTAGTCGTCGATGTATCCCTGCTCCGTCCCGTCGTCGAGCATCGTGCGGGTGATGTTGTCGAGCCAGAGGCTCTGGCCGAGCTCGTGCAGCTGTTCCGTTGGCTTCATCGTCCAAGTACCTCCTTGGCTGTCTCGGCCACTCGGTCGGGCGTGAACCCGAACTTGGTCTGTACGTCCTTCAGGGGTGCGGAGGAACCGAAGGTGTGCATGCCGATGCTCGCTCCTTCTCTGCCCACGAACCTCTCCCAACCCAGGGTAGAGGCCTCCTCGATCGAGACCCGCGCGGTGATCTCGGGGGGCAGGACCTCGTCGCGGTAGGACTGCTCCTGCCGCTCGAAGAGCTCCCAGCAGGGCAGGCTGACGACTCGCGAGCGCACCCCGTCCGCGATCAGCTTCTCGTGCGCGGCGACGGCAAGCGCGACCTCGCTGCCGGTGGCGATCAGGATCACCTCGGGATTGCCGTCGTCGGGATCGGCGAGCACGTAGCCGCCCCTGCGCAGTCCCTGCGCGGATGAGTAGCGGGAGCGGTCGATGATCGGGACGTCCTGGCGGGTGAGCACCAGCGCGACCGGCTGATGGGTGCGGTCCAGAGAGGCGCGCCACGCCTCGGCGACCTCGTTCGCGTCCGCCGGCCGGATCACGTCGAGGCCGGGGATCGCGCGGAGCCCGGCCAGGTGCTCCACCGGCTGGTGGGTCGGGCCGTCCTCGCCGAGCCCGATCGAGTCGTGCGTGAAGAGATGAATCACGGGGAGCTCCATCAGCGCCGAGAGCCGGATGGCCGGCTTCGCGTAGTCGGAGAAGGTCAGGTAGGTGGACCACAGCGGTCGCAGCTTCGACAAGGAAAGCCCGTTCGAGAGAGCCGCCGAGCCGTGCTCGCGGATGCCCAGGTGAAGCTGGCGGCCGGTGCGAGTCTCGGGCTCGAAGGCTTCGGCGCCCTCGACGTCCTCATCGAGTCCGACCGAGGTCGAGCCGGTTAGGTCCGCCGATCCGGCCAGCAGCCACGGGATCCGGGCGGCGACGGCGTTCTCGACCTGGTTCGAGGCCTTGCGGGTCGCCATCCCCTTCTCGTCGGCGTCGAAGCTCGGGATGTCCCGATCCCAGCCCTCGGGAAGCTCCCGCCGCTGCATCTCCTCGATCTCGCGCGCGAGCGTCGTCTTCTCTCGTAGGTAGCCGTCGAAGAGCTTCTCCCACTCCTCGCGCAGCTGACGGCCACGAAGCCCGATTCCCTCGTCGAAGTGCTCGCGCACGCCGTCCGGCACGAGGAACTCCGCGTCCTCGGGCCAGCCGTAGGCGCGCTTGGTCTCGCGGACCTCCTTCTCGCCGAGCGGATCACCGTGGGCCTCGGCGGTATCGACCTTGTGCGGCGATCCCCAGCCAATGTGGCTGTCGAGGATGATCAGCGTCGGGCGGTCGACTTCCTTGCGGAACGCCTCGAAGCCGCGTGTGAGCAGGTCGAGGTCGTTCGCATCGCCGATCCGCGTGACGTTCCACCCATAGCCGGCGAAGCGGGCGGCGACGTCGTCCGTGTAGGTGACCTCGGTCGGCCCGTCGATCGAGATGTGGTTGTTGTCGTAGACCCAGCAGAGGTTGTCCAGCCTCTGGTGGCCCGCCAGGGACGCGGCCTCGTTCGAGACGCCCTCCTCGAAGTCGCCGTCGCCGCAGAAGACGTAGACGTCGAAGTCGAAGAGCGGGAAGCCGTCGCGGTTGTAGCGGGCGGCCAGCCACTTGGAGGCGACGGCCATCCCGACGCTGGTGGCGATGCCCTGTCCCAGCGGACCGGTGGTGCTCTCCACGCCGGAGGTCCAGCGGTATTCCGGGTGCCCCGGGCACTTGGAGTCCAGCTGGCGAAAGCGCTTGATGTCATCGAGGCTGACCGAGGGCTCCCCGACCACCTCATAGTCGGGGTCCACGGCCTTCACGCCGGTCAGGTGGAGCATCGAGTAGAGCAGCATCGAGGCGTGGCCATTGGAGAGCACGAAGCGGTCCCGGTTCGGCCAGATCGGGTTCTGCGGGTCGAAGCGCAGGAAGCGCTGCCAGAGCACGTAGGCGAGTGGAGCGAGCGCCATGGGGGTGCCCGGGTGCCCAGAATTCGCCTTCTGGATGGCGTCGATCGACAGCGTCCGGATGGTGTTGATGCAGAGCTGGTCGATATCGGTGCGACGTTCGGCTGCGACTGCCATCTGGCTCTCGATCCTACGCTTTCGACTCCTTCAGGCCGATCCGGCCATCCAGGGTCATAGATTTCCCCGGTCATGGCCTCGACGAACCTCGACGCCGAGAAGAAGATCGCCGCCGACGCCGCGGCCGAGCTGGTCGAGGACGGCATGCGGGTCGGCCTCGGCACCGGCTCGACCGTGGCCCACCTGCTGCCGGCGATCGCTGCGCGGCAGCTGAAGCATCTTCGCTGCGTGGCGACCTCCGTCGCCACCGAGGAGGAGGCGAAGGCGCTCGGGATCCCCGTGGAGCCGTTCGACCGGCTCGACCGGCTCGACATCGCGATCGACGGCGCCGACCAGGTCGCCCCGGACCACTGGCTCGTCAAGGGGGGCGGCGGCGCCCACACGCGCGAGAAGATCGTCGCAGCGACGGCCGAGCGCTTCATCGTGATCGCGGACTCCTCGAAGACGGTGGACCGGATCAAACCCCCGATCCCGCTCGAGCTGAAGCGCTTCGGCCTGGCGTCGACGCTCGAGCGGATCGGGTCGGAGCTCGGCGAGGTCGCGGTGCGCCCGGACTGCCCGCCCAGTCCCGACGACGGTGTGATCGCCGACTACAGCGGACCCGTCCACGAACCGGGCCAGCTCGCCGCTCGGCTGGCACTCACGCCGGGCGTCGTCGATCACGGGCTCTTTCCCGCCGGGATGGTGAGCGCGGTCTTGATCGGGCGCGGCGACTCGGTCGACCATGTCTGAGCCGCTCGAGAAGCTGAAGACGCTCTACGAGGAGTGGGCGCGAGGCGACTACTCGCGCAACGACATCTTCGACCCGCGGATGAAGATGGAGTCCTTCGGGATGGGCGAGCCGATGCGCGCCGACAGCTACGAGGGCTTCGTCGACGCGATGCGCGAGTGGCTGAGCGCCTGGGAGCGCCCGATCACGATCGAGGCGGAGGAGTTCATCGAGTCCGGTGACCGCATCCTGGTGCTGATCACCTGGATCGGCAGGGGCAAGGGCAGCGGGGCGCAGGTCGAGAGCCCCGGCGCCCACCTCTGGACCTTCCGCGACGGGCTCGTCGTCCACTACGGCGTCTATCGGGACCGCGACGAGGCCCGCGCCGCACTCGAGGCCGGGTGATGTGACTCACACCACGGGTCGGCCGAGCCGGGCTACGCTCGTCCCACTGAGATGGAGGAGAAGGACGCGGTCATCGTCGGCGCGCGCTGCGCCGGCTCGACTCTCGCCATAGCGCTCGCCCAGCGGGACTGGGACGTCCTGGTCGTCGACCGGGACAGATTCCCGAGCGAGACGGTCTCGACCCACTTCGTCTACCCGAACACTGTCGCGCGCTTCGAGCAGCTCGGAGTCCTCGACCGGCTCCGAGCCCGGCACGAGGTGCCTTTCGTGGCGAACCGGATCATCGGCCTCGGTCATGAGATCGCCGGCACGTTCACGCCGATCGATGGATTCGACAGGTGCATCGGTCCTCGTCGCTCGGCGCTGGACCAGGCGATCATCGACGCGGCGTTGGCAGCCGGAGCGGAGGGCCGGTTCGGCGAGCGGGTCGTCGACCTGATCGGCACCGGCACGGATGAGGACCCGGTCTCCGGTGTCGTCCTCGAGAGCGGCGATCGGGTCAAGGCGAGATGGGTCTTCGGCGCGGACGGCCGTGCCTCCACGGTGGCCGGCAAGCTCGGGCTGGAGAAGGAGCGCCCGGAACGGGGCGAGCTCGCCTTCCTGTTCGGCTACTGGAGCGGCATCCCGGACGACGGCCACATGACGCTGGTGGCACGGGAGGACGCGCTGGGAAACCGGTGGGCGATCGAGGACGGCCTGACCATGCTGATCGCGAGCGGCGCCCCGGACCTGACCAGGGGGACCACGGCGGAGAGGCGTCGCAAGTACGTCGAGGCGCTCCGGCTGCTTCCGGAGCTGATCGAGCCGGAGATCCTCGACCGAGCGGAGCTGGTCACCGACGTGACGGTGGCCCCGGAGTCGCTGATGCGGGGCTTCTTCCGCAGGCCGACGGGCCCGGGCTGGGCGCTGCTCGGCGACGCCTGTCACTTCAAGCACCCCGCTACGGCGCAGGGCATCAATGACGCCGTCGAGCAGGCGATCCACATCGCCGAGCGGCTCTCCGCCGCCGACGGGTCACTTGACGGGTACGAGGCCTGGCGTGACGCTCGAGCCGCCCAGCACTACGACTGGTCCTTCGCCTGGGGTCGCTTCCCGCGGCCGGATCGGGCCGGGCCGCTGTTCAGGGGCTGGGCGTCCGAGCCGGACGCCGGTCAGGACCTGCGCGACACGTTCAGCAGGCGGCTCGAGCCGTCTGAGCTGATGACTCCCGAACGCATGTCGCGCTGGTTCGCGGATGCGCCCGCCCCGGCGCGCTAGATGATCAACTCGAGCGAGACTTCCCAGAGTCGCTCCGCGTTGCCCGGGTCGAGCGCGTACGGGGCCACGCCCGAGATCGTGTTCGCCTCGCGCCGGTGGATGACCTCGGCCTCGTTGCAGTCCTCGAAGTAGCGGCCGCCGATTGCCTCCAGCTCCGGCCAGGTGGCGAGCAGGACGGACGTGGCCGCGCCCTGCTCGGGGCTCTTGAACCTCACCCCCGCGCTCTTGAATCGCTCTCTCGCGCTCCTCATGTACTCCTCGCCGCCGACGTGGCGCTGGAGGTTGGTCGAGATGCCCCCGGGCATCAGGGAGTTGGCCGTGATGCCATCGTCCGCCCAGCGTCTCGTCACCTCCACCGCGAACAGCACGTTCGCCGTCTTCGACTGCCCGTAGGCGCCGAACGGGTCGTACTCGCGGAAGTCGTAATGGAGGTCGTCGAAGACCACCGGCGAGCGCAGGTGTCCGCTCGAGCTGACGGAGACGATCCGGGCGCCGTCGGCCGCGGCCAGCGCGTCGTGCAGCCCGACCGCGAGAGCGAGGTGGCCCAGGTGGTTGGTCGCGAACTGCATCTCGTAGCCGCGGTCCGTCCGCGTCAGCTCCTGAATCGCCATCACGCCGGCGTTGTTGACGAGGATGTCGAGTGGACCGTCCCAGCTCGCAACGAGGGCGTCGATGCTCGCGCGGTCGGTCAGCTCCAGGGGCTCGACCGTCACCTGATCGCTGCCGGTGCTCGACCGGATGTCCGCCGCCACCTGCTCCCCCTCCGCCGTCTTGCGCACGGCCATCGTGACCTCGGCCCCGGCGCCGGCCAGAGCGCGGGCGGTCTCGACCCCGATGCCCGACGCGGCGCCCGTGACGATCGCGCGCTGCCCGCTCAGGTCGATGCCCTCAACCACCTCGGCGGCAGTCGACTCGGCGCAGAACGGCGTCGTGATTCGCTCGGTCGTCGTGGCCCCGGCCATCAGATGTTCACCTGAGCCATGCCGACCTCCTCGTAGCGCTCGCCCGCCACCTCGGGCAGCTCCGCCTCGATCCGCGCCAGGTCCTCGTCGCTCAACTCGACTTCGGCCGCCGCGGCATTCTCCTCGAGGTACTTGCGGCGCTTGGTGCCTGGGATCGGGACGATGTCGTCGCCCTGGGCCAGCACCCAGGCGAGCGCCAGCTGCGCCGGGGTGATGCCTTTCTCGTCGGCGATCTCCCGCAGCTTCGCGACGATCCGCATGTTCGCCTCGAGGTTCTCGCCTTGGAAGCGGGGCTGCGTCCGCCGGAAGTCGTTCTCAGCGAGCTCCTCGGGGGAGTTAAAGCGGCCCGACAGGAAGCCGCGCCCGAGCGGCGAGTAGGCGACGAAGCCGATGCCGAGCTCGCGGCAGGTCGGCAGGATCTGCGCCTCCGGCTGACGCGCGAAGACGGAGTACTCGGTCTGCAACGCGGTGATCGGGTGAACCGCGTGCGCGCGCCGGATCGTCTCGGGGGCCGCCTCGCTGAGGCCCAGGTACTTCACCTTGCCGGCCTCCACCAGCTCGGCCATCGCCCCGACGGTCTCCTCGATCTCGACGTTCGGATCGACGCGGTGCTGGTAGTAGAGGTCGATGTAGTCCACTCCGAGCCGCTGGAGGGAACCGTCGATGGTTTTGCGGACGTTCTCCGCCGAGCCATCGATTCCGCCGAGGGTCGACATGTCGCCGGCGACCGTGTTGTCCAGGTCCCGCTGGAACTTGGTGGCGATCACGTACTGGTCGCGCTTGCCCTTGATCGCCCTGCCGACCAGCTCCTCGTTGGTCAGCGGGCCGTAGATCTGCGCCGTGTCGAGGAAGTCGATGCCGAGCTCGAGGGCTCGCTTGATGGTCGCCTCCGACTCCTCCTCGTCGGTGTCGCCGTAGAAGGCGGACATTCCCATGCAGCCGAGTCCAATTTCCGAGACCTCGAGGCCTCCGAGATTTCGCGTCTTCATTTCTTGCCAAGCCTTTCGCGGTAGAGGTCGATCTTCCATTCGATGAGGTCGAGGTGCGCGGCGGTCTCCTCGAGGTGGGCCAGGACGGCCTCGCGGTGTGCCTCGAGCAACTCCATCCGCTCCTGCTCCGTGTCGTCTCCCCGATTCGCCAGCTCCGCGTACCTGCGGACCTGCCGGATCGGCATGCCGGTGGCCCGGAGCCTGGTCAGGAACCTGATGCGCTCCAGGTCCTGCTCGGCGTAGCGGCGATGGCCGCTGCCGTTCCGCGTGACCGGCGCCAGGAGTCCGGCTCGCTCCCAGTAGCGCAGGGTGTGCGCCGAGAGCCCGGATTCCTCCGCGGCCTGCGCGATCGTCAGGGTGGCGTCCACCCTTCGAAGATACGACTTAGAGTGCGCTCTAAGTCAAGGGCTCATGCCCTGCATCGGCGCCTCGTGCATTGGCGTCTGGTGCATCGGGGCGTCGTCGTGCATCCCCATCGAGTCCATGGCGCGCATCGCCGCCGGCGAGCCGGGCTCGGTCAGCCTCGGCACGTCACTCGGGAAGAAGGCGACCCCGGACGCCAGCACGAGCAGGACCACCACCGTGACGGCCTCGGCGGTCTCGCGCCAGGGCAGCACCTTCTCGAGCACGATCAGCGCGGCGATCACCACCATCCAGGTGATGCTCATCACCCCGAGTGCGAAGAGTGCCGCCATCAGCGCCCACGATGAGCCCACGCAGTAGGCGCCCTGATCCAGGCCCATGCGGAGCGCGCCGGACGCGCCCTCTCGCCAATCGGCCACCAGGAGCTCGCGGTCGCGACAATGCCGCAGGCAGGTCCTCTTCAGCGGCGTGAACTCGTAGAGCGCGGCGAAGGCGATCACCCCGCCCGCGACGTAGCGGCCGCCGTCATCCCAGCCGAGGAACGAGATGTCGAGGTCGCGTACGCCCTCGAAGACGAGCCAGGCCACCAGCCCGACCAGGATCCAAGTGAGGAGATAGCCCGCGGTGAACAGGGTCGTGCGGAGCAGGGACCGCGGCGTCACGTCCGCCGAGCCGCCGCGCGCCTGCCTCGCGTAGGCGCCTGCCATCGGCACCAGCGAGGGGAGCATCATCCCGGCCATCATCACCGCCCAGACTCCGGCGAACCAGCCGAACGAGCCGAGGTCGGTCCCCGGGCCCGCGTCCATTCCCTGCATGCGGTTCACGGTCACGATCCAGGCGATCGCCGCCGCCGTCAGCAGGAAGAGGGCGGTTACTCGTAGGTCAGCTGCTCGTCCCATTCAGGTCTCCCTTCCGGAGTCAGATCGAAGAGGTTCCAGAGAGGCTCGAGCGTCCCTACGTGCCGGGGGTCCTGGCCGGGATCCCACTGCGCGTAGAAGAGCTCCGACCCCCAGAAGTGCCGGATCGTGTCGCCATCGCGGTGAAAGACATTCAGGATCGGGCGCTGCGCGCCCTCCGGCGTCTCCGCGAGGTAGTCCCGGTTGTACGTGTTGCCCGCCGAGGAGAGCAGGCGCAGGTTGCGCCAGCCTCGCTCATCTCGCCAGGTCAGGATCCGCGGCAGCGGCGACTTCGCGGCCACGGCGAAGTTCATCGTCTGGATCGCGTGCGGGACCATCCCGTCGAGCTGGTCGAGGAGGGCGACGCACGACGGGCACGGCCCCTCGTGGAGCGGCAACTCGGCGGTGGCCCGCTCATCGACCGGCCCGGGGCGGTCGTCCTCCGGATCCCTGGGAAACATGAAGCTGTAGATGGCAAGCGAGTCCCGGCCGGGAGCGAAGAGCTCCGAGAGCCGTACGTCGGCAGGACCGCCATCCGGACCCTCGCCCTGGAAGACGTAGTCCTCCGGGACATCGCCGCCCGGCGGCAGCTCGCGCCGCTCGGCCGCCACGGCTTCCATCAGACGCCGCAGCTCGATCTCCTTGGCGAGCAGCGCATCACGCGCCGCCCTGTATTCCGCGCTCTCTCCTGGGTAGGTGATGTCCATGCTGGGTCTCGCCTACTTAGACCCCAGAATGCGCTGCATCTCATCGAAGCAGGTCGACCAGCCCTCGTACTGAGCGTTCCTCCGCTCCGCCTCGGAGATGTCGCTGTTGACGAACAGGACGGTGGTGACGCCGTCCTGTTCAGTGAACTCCAGCTCGATCTTCTGCTGGTTGGAGGGGTCGTCGGCGAAGGTCCAGGTGAACGCGAGCCGATGTGGCCGCTCGATAAAGGTGTACTCGCCCCACGCTTCGACGGGCTCCCCGTCGGGATCGCGCATCACCACCCGGATGGTCCCGCCGACCCGCAGGTCCACCTCGGCGCTCGGCTCCTGCCATCCATCCCTCGGGATGAACCAGCGCCTGATGACCTCAGGGCTGGTCCAGGCATCGAAGACGTCCTCGGCCGGAGCATCGAAGGTCCTCTCGATGCGGACCACCCTCGCCGCTTCCTCGGCCACTCTCACTCCTTTCGCTCCTCGAGATACTCGCCGACGACGTCAAAGAGCCGCTCCCAGCGAGCCCTCTGACTTTCTATCCAATCGGAGGTCTCTGCAAGCGCCTCGGGCCGGAGGGCGAGGCGATGCGTCCGCCCGTCGATCACCCTGGAGACCACGCCGGCCTCCTCGAGCATCTTCAGGTGCCGCGATATGGTCGGCTTCGAGACGCCGAAGTCCCGCGTCACTTCCCCCACGGTCGCGGTGCCACCGCTGAGGCGCTCGACGATATCGCGCCGGAGCGGGTGCGCGAGGGCTTTGAACGGATCGTTAGCCATTTTGCTAACTATATAGGGACCCCGAACGCGACGAGAGGAAGGATCTGGAATGGCGGAGCACGCGACGGGAACCCACGAGGAATGGCTGGCGGAGCGCCGTGAGCTACTTGCTGCCGAGAAGGAGCTCTTTCGGCAAAAGGACGAGCTCGCCCGCCGGCGTAAGGAGCTGCCCTGGGTCCCGGTCGAGAAGGAGTACGAGTTCGAGACCGACCAGGGGACCAGGTCCCTGGCCGAGCTCTTCGATGGGCGCTCGCAGCTGCTCGTCTACCACTTCATGTTCGGCTTCGGTTACAACGTCGACGAGGAGAATCCGGGCTGCACCGGTTGCTCATTCGTCGCCGACCACTTCGACGCGGCCATCCCCCACCTCAATGGGCACGACGTCACGCTGGTCGCCGAGTCACTCGCTCCGCTCGACGAGCTGCGCCCCTACAAGGACCGGATGGGTTGGCGGTTCCCCTGGGTCTCATCCGGCGGCGGCGACTTCAAGTACGACTTCGGCGCGGCCTTCACCGATGAGCAGCGGGATACTGGCGCCGAATACAACTTCAAGTTCAACGATCACCCGGAATGGCCACAGCGGGAGGGGATGAGCGTCTTCGCCCTCGGCGACGGGATCGTGCACCACACCTACTCCACCTATGACCGTGGGGTCGAGCAATTCATGGGCACCTTCGGGTACCTGGATGTCGCGCCCCTGGGCCGCAACGAAGAGGAGGCCAGCGACTGGTGGCGCCGGCACGACGAATATGCAACGGAGGCAGCGTGATGACCGACCACAGGACGGCCACGCAGGAGGAGTGGCAGGCCGAGCGCGACGCGCTGCTCGCGGAGGAGAAGGAGCACACCCGCCGCGCCGATGAGCTCGCCGAGAGGCGCAGGGCGCTGCCCTGGGTCCCCGTCGACAAGGAGTATGAGCTCGACACCGCCGACGGGAAGAACTCGCTGGCCGACCTGTTCGACGGGCGCTCGCAGCTGCTGATCTACCACTTCATGTTCGGTCCCAGCTACGAGGCCGGCTGTCCGACGTGCTCGTCGATGGTCGACAGCGTCGACGGGCTCCTGACACACCTCCACGCCCGCGACGTCACCATGGCCCTCGTCTCGCGAGCGCCGCTGGAGAAGCTCCTCGCATACAGGCAGAGGCTGGGCTGGAGCATCCCCTGGGCCTCATCAGCGAACAGCGACTTCAACTTCGACTTCGGGGCCTCCTTCCACGAGGAGGAGATGCGCGCCGGGATGCCGCCCGAGGATCAGCTGCCGCCGATCGCCGCTCGCAACGCGAAGGAGACCGGAACCGACCTCGTCAGCTACATCTCGGAGATGTTCGGAGCGACGGCCTTCAGGCTCGAGGATGGGGTCGTCTACAAGACATACGCGACGACAGGGCGCGGGGTCGAATTCCTGATGGGCTACTACTGGATCCTCGACCGGATGTCGAAAGGCCGCGACGAGGGCGACGCGTTCCAGACCTGGATACACCGCCACGACGAATACGGACATGAGGAGGCACGCTGATGCCGGAGCACAAAGTTGGCACGCAAGAGGAGTGGCAGGCCGAGCGCGACGAGCTGCTCAAGGAGGAAAAGGAGCTCACTCACCGCGGCGACGAGCTCACGAAGAAGCGGCAGGCGCTCCCCTGGGTGCCGGTCGAGAAGGACTACGAGTTCGAGACCAAGGACGGGACCAAGTCGCTCGCCGACCTGTTCGACGGACGCTCGCAGCTGATGGTCTACCACTTCATGTTCGGGCCGCAGTACGACGCGGGCTGCACGGTCTGCTCCTCGATCGCGGACAACTTCAACGCCAACGCCCCGCACCTGAACGCCGGCGACACGACCGTGCTGCTGGTCTCGCGGGCTCCGCAGGAGCGGCTCCAGGCCTACAAGGAACGGATGGGCTGGGACAACCTCGAATGGGCCTCAACGGGCGATGAGTTCAACCGCGAGCTCGGCTTCCTGAACACCGAGGAGGAGCTCAAGCCGTTCCTCGAGAGCGGCCAGATCCCGGTGACGGTTGACAAGATGGCGGAGCTCTCCGGCACCGACGTGAAGGGATACGTCACCGAGGGCCCCGGAGTAAGCGTTTACACCCTCGACGACGGGACGGTCTACCGCACCTATGTGACCACCAATCGGGGGCTTGAGGGACCCGCGATGGGCTACTACACGCTGCTCGACCGAACGCCGAAGGGGCGTCAGGAGGCCGCCGACGAGCCGATCTGGCTCCGCCGGCACGACGAGTACTAGACGGCGCGGATCAGCGCCGGATCACCAGTTCGGCGTAAATCGTGCGGTGGTCGCTGTGGTTCAGGTCGAGCACGTCGTAATCGCGCACCCCCGCTCGATCCCGGTCGTAGAGGACGTGGTCGATCGTCACCGGGAGGTAGCGGTTGCGGCCGCGAATCGCCGGCCAGGTCGGGATCAGGCCATCCCCCATTCGCTCGCCTGCGTCGCGGTAGCCGCGGTCGAGCAGATCGCGGAACGCCGACTGATCGATGGTGGCGTTGAAGTCCCCCGCCAGCACCCCGACCGGGCCATCCGCGGAGGCGCCGGGCAGCTGGCTCAGGCCGGTTCCCCACCCATCGACGCCGCTCGGGGAGGTCGGAGTGGGAAGGTTGTGGACCGCCATCAGACCGATCTCCACCCCCGGCGCCACGGTTGCGCTGGCGCGGGTGCTGGAGATCGCCGGGAAGGGCAGTCGCCTCAGCGGGAAGCGCGAGTAGATGCCGCTCCCGGAGACGCCCTCTTGTACGGAGAGCACCTGATGAGGGAGGAGCCGGTCGATCCCCAGCGCGTCCAGGCGCGCCGCGAATTCCGGCGTGAGCTCCTCCACGCAGAGCACGTCGACCCGGCGATCGCGGGCGTAGCCGGCCAGCTGTTCAGTGTCGCCGCCACCATGCAGCACGTTCGACGACATCACCCGCACCGGCACGCCGCTGAACGAGTCAGACCCGCCGATGGCGCGTGGGGCGATCACCGCGAAGAGCGCGATCGTCGCCAGCGCCGCCAGTGCAGCCGGCGGCCATTGCCGGAGCGCGAGGGCGACGACCGTGGCAAGCGCCGCCACGGGCAGGACGAACAGCGTGTAGGTCTCCAGAGGGACCGCGGGATAACCGCTCTCCAAGCCGAGGACGCGCACCAGCGCCCACGCGGCGCACATCACCGCCGGCGTCCAAGCAACCACCGCCTTGACCTTCGCCGCCGGGAGGCGAACGAAGCTCAGCTCAACCTCCGGCGTCGGGCGCCGCCGCGCGGTCCGCGAGGATCAGCGAGTCGCCCTCCGGCCTGACCCGCCCGGACGGCGTCGAGGGATCCTGGGCGATCAGCTTCCGAAGCGCGTCGACCTTCTCCTCGCCGGTGACCACCCAGAGCAGGGTCCTGATCCGGTTGATCTCCTGATAGGTCAAGGTCATCCGGCGCACGCCCTGGTACTCGCCGCTGGTCACCGCCACCCGCTTGTCCGTGACCTCGAGCACCGGGTCGTTCGGGACGAGGGAAGCGGTGTGGCCGTCCGGGCCGATGCCGAGATGCGCCAGGTCGAGCGGCCCGCCGGGAAGCTGCTCCGCGTAGCGGTCGGCCGCGGCGTCCAGGTCCTCGTCGGTGACCGGCATCGGCCGGATGCTCCCCTGGGCGCCGATAGAGAGGCTCTCCACGAGGTGGGTCAGGTTCCGCTCGTCGGAGCCGGCGGGGGCCACCCGCTCGTCAACCTGGAAGACCTCGATCTCGGTCCAGTCGAGGTCGAAGTCCTCGAGCTGGGAGAACATCGGCCATGGATCGTGGCCGCCGCTCACGGCGAGGGCGCAGTGGCTGCGCTCGGAGATGGCGGCCTTGGCGGCCTTGGCGATCAACTCGGCCCCCCGCCTGTGCACCGCCTCGGGGTCGTCGAGAACCTCGAGCCGGTGCTCGGTCACTCCTTTTTCTCCTCGTGCCCGCCGAACTGGTAGCGCATCGCGGAGAGCACGCGGTCGGCGAAGTCATCGAGGTTGCGGGAGGCGAAGCGCTCGTAGAGCGCGGTGGTGAGAACGCCGGCCGGCACGCCCTCCTCGATCGCCGCGATCGAGGTCCAGCGTCCCTCGCCCGAGTCGGAGACCCGGCCCTCGAAGTCCGAGAGGTCACCCGATTTCTGCAGGGAGGCCGCGGTCAGGTCGAGCAGCCAGGAGCCGATCACGCTGCCGCGGCGCCATACCTCGGCGATCTCGGGGATGTCGAGGTCGTACTGGTAGTACTCGGGGTGCTCGAGCGGGGCCGTCTCGGCGTCCATCTCCCGCTCGACCTTGCCGGCGTTCGCGTTCTTGAGGATGTTGAGCCCCTCGGCGTAGGCCGCCATCACGCCGTACTCGATGCCGTTGTGGACCATCTTCACGAAGTGGCCCGCGCCGTTCGGTCCGCAGTGGAGGTAGCCGTTCTCGGCGGTGTCCGGGTCGCCGGTCCGGCCCGGGGTGCGCCCGGCCGACTCGACTCCGGGCGCGATCGTCTTGAAGATGGGGTCGAGGCGCTCGACCGCCACGTCCGGGCCACCGATCATGAGGCAGAAACCCCGATTCAGGCCGAACACGCCGCCGCTCGTGCCGCAGTCGATGTAGTCGATTCCCTTCTCGCCGACCATCTCCGCGCGGCGCATGTCATCCCGGTAGTAGGAGTTGCCGCCGTCGATGATGGCGTCGCCCTTCTCCAGGACCTCCGCGACGTCCTTGACGGTCGACTCGGTGATGTCGCCCGCCGGGACCATGATCCAGACCGACCTGGGGGCATCGAGCTTCTCGGCGAGCTCCTTCAGCGAGCTGGCGCCGGTCGCTCCCTCCCCGGCGAGCTCCTTGATCGGATCGGGATTGACGTCGTAGACGACGCAATCGTGTCCGTCGCGCATCAGCCGGCGGACGAGGTTCGCTCCCATCCTGCCGAGGCCCACCATTCCGAGCTGCGCCATGGCGGCATCCTAAGGGCGAATCCATGCCCGGCGAACTCACCCGGTTCGCTAGGTTCCGCACGTGGCGCAGACCAACACAGGGCCCCCGTCGCAAACCCCCGGCGACGCGCTCGTCATCTTCGGGATCACCGGCGATCTGGCGAAGAAGATGACCCTGAAGGCGCTCTACGACCTGGTCGAGAACGGCACCCTCACGGTCCCGGTGATCGGGGTGGGACGCACCGACTGGAGCGACGACGACCTGCGCAAGCACGCGCGCGAGGCGGTCGAGGCCCGGTTCGAGGCGCGCGGCGAGGGCGAGATCGACGAGGACGTCTTCAAGAAGTTCGCCGACAACCTCACCTACGTCCAGGGCGACTACAACGACTTCGACACCTACCGGCGCCTGAAGCAGGCCTGCGACTCGCCCGCCTTCAAGCACCCGGTCTTCTACCTCGAGATCCCACCCTCGCTGTTCGCGGGCGTGATCCAGCGGCTCGGCAGCGCGGGCCTCACGAACGGCGCCCGCGTCGTGATCGAGAAGCCCTTCGGCCACGACCTGCAGTCGGCCATCGAGCTCAACGACCAGATCCACGAGATCCTGGACGAGAGCCAGATCTACCGGATCGACCACTTCCTCGGCAAGGAGCCGGTCCAGGACATCACCTATCTGCGCTTCGCGAACTCGATGTTCGAGCCGATCTGGAACCGCCGCTACGTCGAGTCCGTGCAGATCACGATGGCCGAGGACTTCGGCGTCGAGGACCGGGGCAGCTTCTACGACCCGGTCGGGTGCCTCCGAGACGTCGTCCAGAACCACCTCTTGCAGACGCTCGCCCTGCTGGGGATGGAACCCCCATCCGGGGCGGATCCCGACGCGATCCGCGACGCCAAGCTGGACCTCTTCAAGGCGATCCCGGCGGCGGACCCGAAGCGCTACGTGCGTGGCCAGTACGAGGGCTACCGCAAGATCAAGGGCGTCGCCCCGGACTCCGACACCGAGACCTTCGTCGGGCTGCGGCTCGACACCAGGAACTGGCGCTGGTCCGGCGTCCCCTTCTTCATCCGGGCGGGCAAGTGCCTGGCGAAGAAG
>JBKPND010000080.1:0-14299 GCA_046732465.1 Actinomycetota bacterium | reverse complement strand
CGATCATCGACGGCGCCGGCGACTCCGAGCAGATCAAGGGCCGCATCAAGCAGATCAAGTCCGAGGTCGAGACGACCGACTCCGACTTCGACCGCGAGAAGCTGCAGGAGCGGCTGGCCAAGCTGGCCGGCGGCGTCGCCGTCGTCAAGGTCGGTGCGGCAACCGAGACCGAGATGAAGGAGAAGAAGCACCGCGTCGAGGACGCCCTGCAGGCGACCCGTGCGGCGCTCGAGGAGGGCATCGTCCCGGGCGGCGGCGTCGCGCTGCTGAACGCCCAGGACGCGATAGTCCTCGACTCCTACGACGACGACGACGAGCGCACAGGTGCGTCGATCGTCCAGCGGTCGCTCGAGGCCCCGATCCGGCAGATCGCCGACAACTCGGGCTTCGAGGCGTCGGTCGTGGTCGAGAAGGTCCGCGGCCTGAAGGACGGCGAGGGCCTGAACGCCGCGAGCGGCGAGTACGGCGACCTCGTCTCCGACGGCGTCATCGACCCGACCATGGTCACCCGGTCGGCGCTGCAGAACGCGGCCTCGATCGCGAAGAACATCCTGACCACCGAGGCGATCGTCGCCGAGCCGCCCGAGAAGGAGCCGGCCGGCATGCCCGGTGGAGGCGGGATGCCCGACATGGGCGGGATGATGTAAGGGACTACGCTCTGCCCTAACAGGCGAGTGTTCTTTGGAGGCCCGGCGAAAGCCGGGCCTCTTCCTTTTCGGGCTCAGGCTGATTCCCGCCCCGGCCGATACCCAGGACATGTCCAGTGGCGCCCCCAACCTGCAGCTGGTCGGCTGGCTGCTCCTGGTCGGGGCGGCAATCACGCTCGGCCTGCACGCCGAAGAGGCGCCAGAGTCCCTCTACCGCTGGCTCTACCACCACCTGCTCTCGGGGCTCGACGTGCCGGAGGATCCCTCGCAGGGAACCGTCGACGCGATCAGCTACGTGTCCATGGTCGGCGGGCTGCTCGAGTTGATCGCCGGGGTCGCCGTACTCGCGATCGATCGATTCCGGGAGGCCTCTTCCGAAGTAGGCTGACGCCGGACCGGTACATGGCGATCGACCTGGTCATCGACGTCGAGAACACCCCGGGCGCCCTGGCGGGCGTTGCGGACGCCATCAGCGATGCCGGCGTCAACATCGCTGCCGCCACCTGCGTCGGGCCGGGCGACCGGGCCGAGCTCCACATCCTCGTGCCGCATGGCGAGGCGGCGAAGCACGCGCTGGCGATCTCCCACGTCGCCGTCACAGGCGAGCGCGAGGTGGTCGTCGTCGAGGTCCAGGACCGCCCGGGCGTCCTCGCGGAGCTGACCCACAAGATCGCCCAGGCCGGGGTCAACCTTGACCTCATCTACGTCGCCACCCGCAATCGGATCGTCTTCGGGTCCGAGGACCTCGAGGGTCTGCGCGCCGCGCTGGGCGTGCCGCACTAACCCTCCGTCAGCCCGACCGAGCGCCCAGCACCCCTCCCATCGACCGGGGCTCGACGCCGAGGCGCTCCGCGTCGGCCGTCCCGCGCTCGCTCGTCATCGAGACCTCCATCAGCTCCGCCTCCTCCCAGGTCGCGAAGACCGAGCGCCCGATGAGCAGCTCGAGCCCACGCAGCCCCGTGCGCACCAGCGGGAGCGGAATGTGCACCAGGGGGCGCCCGCGCCCGTTCGCCTCCATCACGACCTCCACGATGTCGTCGTAGGAGAGCAGCTCGGGGCCGGCCAGCTCGTAGCGTCCGGCCCGGCCCGGGTTCGACCTTCCGCCGTTGAGGGAGGCGACAACGCAGCGCGCCACGTCGCGTGCCCAGATCGGCTGGTAGAGGGCGTGGCCCGAGCCCGAGATCGGCACCGCGGGCAGCAGCGAGAAGCGCTCGAGCAGCCTGATCCAAGGGTCGCCGGGGCGGTAGATGATCGAGGGGGCGAACACGATGCTCTCGAGCGGTGACTCCCGCACCGCGTGCTCGGCCAGCGCCTTGGAGCGGAAGAAGCGGGTCCGCTGGAACGCCGTGGCGCCCATCGCCGAGAAGAAGGCGAAGCGCTCGACCCCGGCCCGCTCCGCCGCGCGCAGCAGGCGCTCAGTGGCGAGCCCATTGAGCTCCTCGATCGTCCCGCCGGGCTGATCGCGGATCGTCGCGGCGAGGTGGATGACCGTGTCCACGCTGCGCATCGCGTGCCGCAGCGAGAACGGATCGCCGATGTCTCCCAATGAGATCTGCACGTCCACCCGGTGCTCGCCGAGCTTGCGAGGATCGCGCACCAGCGCGCGGATCTCGTGTCCCGACGCGAGCAGCGCGGGCAGCAACTCGCCGCCGACGACGCCTGTCGCTCCCGTGAGCAGGATCACCGGGCGGACCATAGCCACCCGCCACTACCACCCACCGATGCGTGCACTCACCTAAAATGTCGCGTCCCGCGGCGCCCGATGGGCGCCGCACTCGCAACCACGACCCGGGAAAGGAAAACTCCCCTTGGCATACGTCATCGCGGAGCCTTGTATCGGCGAGAAGGACAACTCCTGCGTGGAGGTCTGTCCCGTCGACTGCATCCATCCGACGCCGGACGAGCCGGACTACGACAACGTCCAGCAGCTCTTCATCGATCCGGACGAGTGCATCGATTGCGACGCCTGCGTCGAAGCCTGCCCGGTCGATGCCTGCTTCGCCGAGGACCAGCTCCCGGAGGAGTGGCAGAAGTACACCGAGATCAATCTCGAGTACTACAAGTCGAAGGCCTAGCTTCGTCCCAACGGATGTAGGGGGCGCGGCGACTTGCGCCGGAGGTAGAGGCGTGACGCGAATCCTCCGGCGATCCGAAGATTTTGGGCTTTTGCAGGTATTTCTCGAATATTGGGGTCTGCGAGGCCGCCCCGGGATGTCGACGTTTGTCGCATTGAAAGCGCGTTGTGTTCCGGTGTCGCCGCGGTTACCTTCGTGTGCAGACTGACGGGCCGAGCTTGGGGGGTCCGGCGGGGACTAAACCGGGGCCGCAGCGGCCGCGAGGGAACGATCATCTTCCTCGCGGCCGCGCGAGGCCTCGGTGCGCCTCGAGACGATCGGGACCGCTACCAGCGCCAGATAGACGAGCAGGAGGAGGTTCCTGATCGCCAATGGCCAGACGAAGCTGCCGGTCAGCGCGTCTACGCCGTCGTAATGCTGCAGCTCGATCTGGGTGAAGAGGATCGCCAGCAGCAGCACCAGGTTCTCCGTTCGAAGCCCGAAGGCGCAGGCGGAGACGGGCAGCAGCCAGAGCAGGAACTGGGGCGACAGGACGGGCGCGAAGACAACGAGCACGGTCAGCAGGGCGCAGACGAGCTCGAGATTCGTCGCCCGGGAGCGCCAGCCGGCCCAGACGAGCCAGAGGTAGCCCGCCGCGCCGAGCACCACCGAGATCCAGCGAGCGGCGGTCGCGCCCGAGGCCGAGATCTCGAATCCACCGTGTCCGACCCCGGTCGTGATCCCTGAGGCGCCGAGGGCGTGGGCGATCTCGAAGAGGCTCGCGCCGAGGCTCTCCACCTGGAGGGTTCGCTCGGTGTGGTAGGTGATCGCCGAGCCGAACTCGTCGCCCATCACGATCACCGCCGCGACACAGAGCAGCAGCGGGATCGCGCCGGCCACGATCACGCGGCGCAGATTGCGCTCGCCCCGCAACAGGGCCGGGTAGAGAAAGATCGGGAACGCCTTGATCGCGACGCCGATGGAGAGCAGGCCCGACCAGGCAGCCGAGCGGCCTCGGTCGCGGGCCAAAACGGCCGCCAGGACGAAGAGCGCGGGCACCAGATCGAAGCGGTCGAGCGCCAGCGGCCCGTAGTCGATCAGCGACGAGTCGAGCACCACCCCCGAGAGGGTCACGAGGCCGACCGTGTAGATCCCGAGCGCCGAGAGCACCCTTCCCTCCCGACCGGGCAGGGCGAGCGCGATCAGCGCGAGGATCGCCAGGTCGAAGGCGAGCATCTCCCACATGAAGCCGTCGATGAAACCCTGAGTTGAGTCGTCGAGGTAGGCGGGGGCGATCAGCACCGGCACCGAGAGCGGCGGGTACTCGATCGCCTGGTCCCGGTAGGGAAGGTCGCCGTCCTTGATCGCCTTCGCCTGGGGCGCGAAGTCATTGACTAGGACCGACGACCAGTCGCCGATCGTCGGCACGAAGAGGGCCAGATGGAGCGCGCAGACGAGGACCGCGGCGGTCGCCCGCCAGCGGAGCGGCATCCGCCTACTGGACCATCGGGAGTTCGGTGCCGCTGGCTCCGCCGCCATTGGTCGGAGAGGGTGCAGCTGCGGCGGCCGCCACCTGCATGACGGGCAGCTCGACCGGGGTGGCAGCGACGATGCCGCGCGCCGCCTCGCGGATCATCTGCGAGGCGGGGGCGTCGGGATCCTCGAGCACTAGCGGCGTGCCCTCGTCGGCGTGCTCGCGCAGCTCGCCGGAGAGCGGCACCTTGGCGAGCAGCGGCACGTCGAGCTCGTCGGCGAGCAGCTGCCCGCCGCCCTCGCCGAAGATCGCCACCCGCTCGCCGTCGGGCCCCGTGAAGGCCGACATGTTCTCGATCACGCCGAGCATCTCGAGATCGACCTTGCCCGCCATCTCCGCGGCTCGCCGGGCGACGCTCTGCGCGGCCGGCTGCGGCGTCGTGACGATCAGGATCTTCGCCTGGGGAAGCAGCTGAGCGAGCGTCATCGAGACGTCGCCGGTGCCGGGCGGAAGGTCGAGCAGCAGATAGTCGAGCTCGTCCCAGGCGACGTCCTCGAGGAACTGCTGGATCGCCTTGTGGAGCATCGGGCCGCGCCAGACGACCGCGGCGTTCTCCTCGACGAAGAAGCCGATCGACATCACGCTCGGGCCGGCGGGCGAGACCGGCGGGATGATCTTCCGCTCGGGCGACACCTCCGGCTTCTGGTTGATGCCGAGCATGCGCGGGATCGAGTAGCCGTAGACGTCGCAGTCGAGCGCCCCTGCCCTGTGGCCCTCGGCATGCAGGGCGGCGGCCAGGTTGGCGGTCATCGTGGACTTGCCGACCCCGCCCTTGCCCGAGGCGACGCAGATCACGTTCTTGACCTGCGCCAGTGCCCCCTCCGGAAGCTTCGGGCGGCCCAGCTTCTGCTGGAGGTCGGACTTCTCGCCCTCCGAGAGGACGTCGAATCCGACGTCCACCGCGTTGACGCCCTCGAGCTCGCCGACATTCTTGACGACAGCCTGCTGGAAGTGAGATCGGATCGGGCAGCCCGGGGTGGTGAGCGAAACGACGACCTCGACGCGCCCGTCGTCGCGGATCTCGATCGATCGCACCATCCCGAGCTCGACGATCGAGCGGCGCAGCTCGGGGTCGATCACGTGCGAGAGCTTCTCGGTTATCTGTTCCTTGGAAGGCACGCCTGAAAGTCTAGGGACCACCGCAGGTTGCCCGCTCGAGCCCGTTCCCACACGCGAAAACCGGGCCCGTTAGGACCCGGTTTTCTTGGGAGGAGAGGTTGCTGCTTTCCGCCCGTCCTGACATTTGGGGCGGAACTTCTCCAGGCGCGTCACCTCTCTAGGGCGGCCCGGGCTAAGCGATCAGATGCGCTCGCGCACCCGCTTCACCGTCGGCTCGAGGCGCTCGCGGTAGACCGGCTCGACCCGCTGCTTGACGACGGGCTCGACCCGATCGCGGTAGACGGGCTCGACACGGTCACGCGCCTTGCGGGCCTGGCCGATGAGCTGATCGGTGACCTGGCGGCGGACGTCCCCGCCCTTCGCCTCGGCCTTCTCGAGCTCGGCGGCGAGCCGCTTGCGAAGCGTCTCGATCTCGCCCTTGCGACCGTCGGAGTCGCGCAGGGTCTGAACCCGCTTCTGCAGGGCATCGATCTCCTGGGAGCGCGTCTCGGAGTTGGTCCAGGTCTCGGCGGTGGTCTTGACGTTCTCGGCGACCGTGGGACCGGCGCCAATGGCGACGTCGACGGCCTGCAGAGCCTGCGGCTTGCGGGTATCGGTGGTCGCCTGGGTCGTCTTGGTCTCGGTCTTGCTGTTCGTGCTGGTCTTGGTGGCCATGTCGGCTCTGGATCCCTTCAAAGTTGCTTACGTCGGACTCGTCGCTTTCGGCGAGTTCGGCAGGCTAGCACCGAACACATGTTTCGCGAACACATGTTCTTAACCGGGCGAGGGGACGGGGTTACACCGTGATCAGCCGGCTGGACGGCTTCGCCATAAACGGCCGCCCCAAAAACCGCGGCCGAATCTCTCGCGCGCCGCTCCCACCCGCTCGACCCACTCCTCCGGGCTATCCAGCTCCTCCGGCTGAGGCAGCGCCTCCGGCTCGCTCCAGGCACGGTTGAGCGTCTTGATGCCGTGTGAGCGGACGACCTCGTCGGAGAAGGCCTTACCCCGCCGATACTGGGCCATCTTCATCTCGAGGCCGAGGACCTTCGACACGAACGAGTCGAGCAGGCCGCGACGCTCGCGGTCCCGGTCGAGCGCGCGCCGCAGATCCGTGTATCGCGGGTCGAGCTTGTCGCCGACGGCGTCCATGACGTGCTCCGCATAGCCCTCGACCAGCGTCATGATCGCGGTCAGGCGGTCGACCAGCCGGCGCTGGTCCTCGGGCAGGAGCAACGTCGCCAGCTCGCCGCTCTTCACCGAGCGGAGCAACTCCCGCGGATTGAGCCGAGCGAGCTTGCCGAGAATCTCGGTGGGCTTCACCTCGAGGGCGGCCGTCTCGAGGAGCTCCTCCACGACGCCGCCGATGTGATCGCGCAGCCACGGCACCGAGGCGAAGTGGACGGCATGGGTGGTCTCGTGGAGGGCGATCCAGCGCAGGAAGAGGTCGCGGTCGACCTCGAGGCGCGCCCGTGCGGCCGAGAGGTTCGGCCCGACGAAGAGCAGCCTCGGCGCCCGGGCGGGGCCGATCAGCGCGACGTCGTACTGGCCGATCACTCGCTGCGAGAGATAGCCGACCGCGAGACCGACCTCAGCGCCGGTCGCGGTGCGCACGATCCTGCGCTGGATCCCAGCGGCGCGGCCGTTGCTCGAGCCCGACATCCGCTGATCGAGGTGCTCCTCCACCCGCGTCGACAGATCCTGGAACGAGATGAGGTTGACGCGTGCCCACTCGGCCCGGTCGACCAGCTCGGCTTCGGGCAGCCGGCCCTTCGGCCGAAGGCGCGTGTACCGGCGGACCAGACGCGCCGCGCGGTCGGATTTCGAGCGGAGCTCCTCCTCGCTCCCGTCCCACTCCGGGCCGGAGCCCGACAGCGCGAGGGCGAGCCGCTCCGCGAGCCCCCAGTCGACCAGCCGCTCAGGCATGCACGGCGTCCTGGGCCTCGCGCAGCACGCGAAGGTCCTCCGCCGTGCGGGCCGCGGCGACGTCATAACGGGCGTCAAGGTCGAGCGTGGCATCGTCGAGCCCGCCCCCCGCGAACTCGAGCGCCGCGCCCGCGACCCGGGCTATCAGCTGCCCGGCGGCCGCATCGACGGAGCGGGCATTGCGCGTCGTGATCATGCCGTCGTACCGGCCGGCGGCGACGTAGCAGAGCGCGACTGCGATCGAGCCCGGCACGCGGATCCGGTAGGTGCGCCCCTGGAGCAGCTCGGCCGCCTTCAGGACCCGCTCGGGCTTGGTCGCCTCGAGAGCGATCACCTCGAGGCCCTCCCCGGCTGCGACTTCGAGCGGGCGGCCGTCGAGCAACGCGTCCCCGTCGATGCTGGCGACGAACTCCTCGCTCGCGCCGAACTCGTAGACGTAGCCGAAGGTGACGTCCTCCATCGATTCGCCGTTGGCCACGGCGACGCTGAGGCTGTGCAGCGGAATCGTCCGGCGGGCGTTCAGCGACCCGTCGATCGGATCGATGATCACGCGCAGCGAGGAATCGCCATCGCCGAAGGTGACCGACCCGCGCTCCTCCGAGACGGCCGTGAACTCGTGGCCCTCGCGATGAAGGGCATCCAGCTGATCGAAGACCGCGTCCTCGCAGAGCCGATCGATCGCCAGCGTCCGGTCACCGCCCGCGCCGACGTCCTCGAACTGGGTCCGCTGGGCGATGGTCCGGTGCTCGTCGAAGATCTTTCGCTGCACTTCCACGGCCCGGCGGCAGGCGGCCGTCCATTGCTCGTCGGTGGGTCCGGGCACGCGGCGAGATTAGCGGGGGCATCAACTAGCCTGAACTCGGATGGGAGACGAGCGCGACGACGGGTCCCCGGGGCTGACCGAGCAGCAGGCCGCCGTGGTCGCACATGCCGATGGCCCGCTGCTCGTGCTGGGCGTGGCGGGAACCGGCCGCACCGAATCGCTGGCGCGCAGGCTGTCCCGCCTGATCGAGGATGGGGAGCGAGCGCTGGTGCTCACCAGCTCGATCGCGGCGGCCCGGCGGATACGGGTGCGGGCGGAGGCGACGATCGAGTCCGCGTACGAGGAGCTCGTCGTCCATACCCATCCGGTCGCGGCGGCCCGCCTGCTCCGCGAGCACGCAACGGAGGCGGAGATCGACCCGTTCTTCGAATCCCTGAGCCCGGCCGAGCGTCTCGCGATGCTGCTTGACCGGATCGACGAGCTTCCGCTCCGCCGGCACGAGATCCGCGGGAACCCGGCCGGGCTGCTCGCCCGGATCGTCGATCGGATCGACGCGCTGAAGTCGGCGGGCGTGACGGCCACGGACTTCGGCCGGTGGGCTGAACAGCAGGCGGGGGCCTCTCGATCAGAGCGTGACGCAGCGGCACGGGAGCGCGAGTTCGCCGAGATCTACGAGCTCCACGACTCCATGCTGCGCTCGGCCGGCGCGATGGACGACATCGATGCAGTTCTGGAGTTGACCATGCGACTCGAGCAGCGACCGGCTATGGCCGAGGCGATCTCGACGCGCTTTCCGCATCTGCTCGTGGACGAGCTCGAGGACGCCTGCCCCGCCGAGCGCTCGCTGATCGAGGCGCTCGCTCGCGGTTCCGTCTCCCTGGTGCTCTCCTGCGACGACGAGCAGGGCCGAGGACCGTGCGATGCGGCGTCCGCCTGGGCCCGGCAGGCGATCGGGCCGAGCGAGGTCACACTGGAGCCCACCTGGCGCTACGGCGGCGACCTGCTCGATGCCGCGCACGCGGTGGTCGCCCCGGCGGCCGGCGGCGGCGTGGTCCCACGACGCGCCGCCGGGCCGGCGACCCGCGTCCGCTTCTGGTCCGGGACCAATGAGCGCGCAGAGGCGCAGGCTGTCGCCCGGGACATCGAGGCCGCGCTGGCCGCGGGCGAGGTGACGATGGAGAGGATCTGCGTGGCGGTGCCGCGGGACGGCGCTCCGGCACGGGCGATCGCGGCGGCCCTCGAGGAGCGGCGGGTGCCCTACCGGCTCAGCGGGCCCGGCGCTTTCTTCCAGCGGGCGGAAGTCCGCGACGTGATCGCCTGGCTTCGCCTGCTCGCCGATCCGACCGACGCCGCCGCGGCCGTCCGCGCCCTCAGCCGGCCCCCCGTCGAGCTCCGCTCCGTCGATCTCGCGCGCTGCACCACGATCGCCCGCCGCCGCAAGCTCGACATGGTCTCGGCGCTCGAGGCCTCGCTGGAGAGCCCGCAGATCCCGCCCGAGGCCCGGGACCGGATCCGGGAGTTCCTGCAGCTGCACCGGGCCGCCGCCCGCGCGATGGGCGAGATGCGTGCCGACGTCTTCGTCCGGCGCCTGATCGAGCGCATCGGCTTCCGCCGGCACCGGCTGTTCGCGGCCCACCCTGAGGCCGCCGAGCGCCTCCGCAACCTCTCTCGCCTCGGCGAGCTCGCCGAGACCTGGACCCGCCGCGAGCCCGGCGGCTCGAACCGCGACTTCGTCCGCTACCTGGTGGCGGTCTCGGAGGCCGGCGGCATGCGACGGGGCTCGGCGGGTGCCGTCGAGGATCCACCCGAGGGAATGGTGGAAGAGCAGAGCGAGCCGATCGCGACGGCGGTCCGGGTGATGCCGCTCGAGCGCACGAAGGGCCTCGAGTTCGCTCGCGTCTACGTCGTCGGCCTGAATGCCGGAGCCGTGCCGGGATCCGCGCCCGCCGGCTCGCCGGCCGTCCCGCCCGGCGTCGGTGCTCCCACGCCCTCGCACGAGGAGGAGTCGAGGCGCCTGCTCTACGTCGCGATGACGCGGGCGACCGACGACCTGGTGCTGGCGAGGCCCGCCGTCACGGAGGATGGAGACGCTCGTCCGTCTCCCTTCTACGAGGATGCCCGCGCCGTGCTCGACGCCAGCGAGCAGGAGCACGGCGAGGAGCTCTTCGGCCCCGCCGAGGGCCTGCAGGCCACCTACCGGATGATCCAGGACGAGGTGCTCGAGGAGGCCTGGCGGGCGGGGGGCAAGCTCCGCGAGCCCAGGCTGGACACCTACGTCGACGTCAACCGGGCGGTGGCGCGCTTCCTCGAGCTGGTCAAGCTGGCGGGATTGATCCAGGGGTCAGGCGAGGAGCCCGTCTCCGACGCCCTGACGGCCGTCAACGACCTGCTCGATCAGGCGATCTCGCCCGAGCAGCGGTCCGCCCTGCGCGACTCGGGGCTCGACGCCTATCTGCTCGACGAGGAGGGCGCCGCCAAGCGGCGCCGCGAGCTGATCGCCAAGCGCGATGAGCCCTCCCTCGAGGCGTTCCTGCCGCGCCGCGGCGAGGGTCTCGCCCTTTCCGCTACTGACATCGAGCTCTACCGGACCTGTCCCCTGAAGTACAAGTTCGCGCGGGTCTTCGGCATCCCGCAGGAGACGACCATCAATCAGCGCTTCGGGATCGTCATCCACCAGGTGCTGGAGCGCTACCACGGGCAGCAACCGCCACCCGGGGAGACGGCCGCCGAAATCGCCGACACGGGCAGCCTCGAGCGGCTCATGTCCCTGTTCGCCGCCGCCTGGCGGCGGTCGGGCTTCGGCGAGTCCGATGACGAGCTTCAGTTCCGCGAGAAGGCGATCGAGGCGCTGCGGCGTTATCACGCGCGCGAGGTGGCGAGCGGCTCCCAGCCCCGCTGGGTCGAGCGCAAGTTCGACTTCCGGATCGGGCCCCACCACCTGCGAGGCCGCGTCGACCGCGTCGACGAGCTGCCCAGCGGCGGCTACGAGCTGATCGATTACAAGACCGGCGACCCCAAGCCCCCTCGGGAGCTCCAGTCGGACGTGCAGCTGGCGATCTACCGCCTCGCGGCCCGGGAGGCCTGGCGCCTGGAGGGCGCGGCAGGCAGCTACTGGTACGTCCTCGCCGACGAGAAGGTCGCGGTCGGCGGCTCACCGGATGACCTCGAGCGGGTGGAGGGCGTCGTGCTCGAGGTCGGCGAGGGAATCCTCGGACAGGACTTCGAGCCCCGCCCCTCCCCCGACATTTGTTCATGGTGCGATTTCCGGTTGATTTGCCCGGCCTCAGAAGCCTGACGTTCTTGGGTCTGTACATTTGTACAGGATTGTGGTACATTTGTACACATCATGTTGGCGTGGATCTATCTCTCGGCGGCAATCACCAGCGAGGTCATCGGGACCGTGTTCCTTCGCTACACCGACGGCTTCACCAGGCCGGCCCCGACGATCTTCGTGATCGCCACCTACGCGGCCTCCCTCTGGCTCACCGCCCTCGCGCTGCGACAGCTCGAGATCAGCCTGGCGTACGCGGTCTGGGCAGGTGTTGGAACCGCGGCGGTCGCCGTGATCGGCATGGCGGCACTCGGCGAATCGGTCAACGCACTCAAGCTGGCGAGCATCGCGCTCGTGATCGGCGGCGTCGTCGGCCTCAACCTCTCCGGTGCCAACTAGCCTGGTCGACATGGAGCAGGCAACCGCGGGGCGCCGTGAGCAGATCCTGGAAGCCGCCCTGCGTCTCATCGGGCGCTCCGGGCGCCAGGCGGTGACGCACCGGGCTGTCGCGGAGGAGGCCGGCGTCCCGCTCGGCTCGACGACCTACTACTTCGATTCGCGCGACGACCTGCTTCGGCAGGCGCTGGAGCACGTCGCCGCCAGCGAGGTGGCGCGCTATGCGGAACGCGGCGAGGAGCTTCGTTCCGTTAAGTCGGCGCGCGAGCTGGCGGACCGGCTGATCGACGATCTCGTCGCCGCGGCGGAGGACCGGGTCGCGTACATCGCGGAGTACGAGCTCTGGCTCGAGGCCGGGCAGCGGCCCGAGCTCCGTGAGGCGGCGCAGAACTGGTGCGACGCCGAGCAGCGCTCCGTCGCCGGCGCCATGGAGAGCCTCGGCAGCTCCGATCCCGCCACCGATGCCAGCCTGATAGTCGCCGCGATCGACGGACTCGGCGAGCGTGTCCTGGCCCGCGAGCACGACCCCGCGGAGGCGGCCGAGGAGTTTCGGCCCGATCTCAGGCGGCTGATCGAGCGCCTGCTCGGCTAGCCGTCGCCGTGCTGGCGTAGGTAGCGCTCGAAGTCACGCGCCAGCGCCTCGCCTGAGGGCACGTCCTCCTCCATGTCGAGGCGCTCGGCCTGCTCCTCCTCCAGGCGCCGCACCAGCTCCTCGATCTCGGGGTTGGCGGCGACCGCGCGGCTCACCTGGCTCTCGTAGGACTCCGTCTCCTCCTCCAGGTCGGAGGCTTCCACCGCAACCCCGACGAGGCCCTCCAGCCGGCGCAGCAGCGCCAGCGCAGCCTTGGGGTTGGGGACGGCGGCCACGTAGTGCGGCACCGCCGCCCAGAGGCTCGCGGAGGGAATGCCGCGGCGGCCACAGGCGTCGTGGAGGACGCCGACGACGCCGGTCGGGCCCTCGTAGTTCGAGCGGGCCAGGTCGAGCTGGTCGACCAGTCCCTCGTCCGATGCCAGGCCGGTGATCGGCACAGGCAGTGTGTGCGCGACGTCGGCGATCAACGCCCCCAGCGTGACCACCATCTGCACGCCGAGGCCCTCGGCGACCTCCGCGATCCCGTCGGCGAAGGTCCGCCAGCGCAGATTGGGCTCGGTGCCGGCGAGGAGGACGAGGTCGCGCTCCGATCCGGGCGGCGTGGCGGTGAGCAGGACGTTGCCCGGCCACTCGATCTCGCGGGTCTGGCCCTCGGTCATGCTGATCGTCGGGCGGTTCGCCTGGAAGTCGAAGAACTCCTCGGGATCGATCTGCGCGATCAACTCGGCATCGAGCGATTCCGCGGCGGTGGTGAGGGCGGTGGTGGCGGCCCCCGCAGCGTCGTTCCAACCGGCGAATGCACAGATGAGAACCGGTGATCTGAGCTGCGGTGGCTCGGCCTCCCAAGCGAGCGCGTCCATTGGTTCGAGACTAGCGAGTCGCGGCCGGCGGGTGCCCCGGTTCTCTCGCCTGGTGTCCGGTCGGACTTGGACACTCAGACGATGGAAGCCGCGGCCACCACACCCTCGATCGCCGAATTGCGGCCCGGCCAGCGCTTCAGCGGCGTCTACGCCTGCGTCCGCAAGGACCGGCTCTCGGCCCGCAACGGCTCGATCTACCTCTCCCTGGAGCTGCGCGACCGCAGCGGCTCGATCCCGGCGCGGGCCTTCCGCGAGGTAGACCGCCTGGCCGGGCGCTTCGAGCGCGGCGAGGCCATCCACGTGTCGGGCAGGGTGGAACGCTTCCGCGGGGAGCTGGTGGCCGAGGTCGCGGACATCCAGCCGATCGATCCGGCCGAGCTGGACCCCACTGAGTTCCTGCCCGCCGCCTATCGCAGCGCTGAGGAGCTCGAGGGCTTTCTCGAGCACCTAACACGCGAGGTCCACGACTCCGAGCTGCGCCAGGTCGTCGAGCGGGTGCTCTTCACCGACCCGGTCGCCGCCGACTTCCGCCGCGCGCCCTGCACGCGGGCGGGCCATCACGCCTATGTCGGTGGGCTGCTCGAGCACACCGTGGCGGTGGGGACCCTCGTCGGCGAGGTCTGCCAGCTGCATCCCCGTCTCGACTCCGACCTGCTGATGGCGGCTGCCCTCCTCCATGACGTCGGCAAGTCGCGGGAGTTCACCTACGGCGCCGAGTTCGGGATCACCGAGGAGGGGCGGCTGCTCGGCCACTTGGCCCTGGGCGCTGAGATCGTCAGTTCGGCGGCGGGCGGCCTGCCCCCGGAGCGCCGCGCCGCGCTGCTCCACTGCGTGCTCTCGCATCACGGCGCGGATGGCGGGCGCGGGTCATCCGGCGGGCGCGGCTTCGGGATCCCGGAGGCGCTCGCTCTCTACCGGCTCAATGCCCTCGACGCCGGCGTCAAGGGCGCCCTCGAGCAGGGCCTGTAGCTAGCGCTCGAAGTCGTTGAGCTGCACCGAGATCGTGTTGTTGGACGACGGGTAGTTGGGGAAGTTCAGCTTGCGAGTGGGCCCCGATCCCCGAGAGGTGAGAGCCACTCGCACCGTCCCCGTCGGCGGGGAAGCGGCCGGGATGAACAAATCCACGGCGCTTACGAACGGAATGCCGAAGAACACCGG
>JBKPND010000079.1:0-28551 GCA_046732465.1 Actinomycetota bacterium | reverse complement strand
GGGACCTGGTGGTCGACGCGCTCGGCGACATCGGGGTCGAGGTGGAGCCGCCGAAGGGGACGATCTACGTCTGGGCCCCGGTGCCCGAGGGGCACACCTCGACCTCGTTCGCCGAGAAGGTCCTCGAGGATGCGGCCGTAGTGATCTCGCCGGGCTCGATGTACGGGCCGAGCGGCGAGGGCTTCTTCCGGATCTCCCTGACCACGCCCGAACCGCAGCTCACCGAGGCCGTCGAGCGTTTGCGGGTCCACCTGACGGGGTAGCGGGGGTTCTCCTCCTAAGAACCGGCGCGCGTGCGCCCGCGAGTCCGTAGCGTGGGGCTGAGACGGGCCCCGGGGGCGAATTGTCCTTTACCCCGCTCTCAGCTAAAGGCATGAGCCTGGAAGGCCGAACGACCATTCAATGAGCGAGATCGGACTGATACTGGCGCTGGGCTGTGCGGCCTTCTCGGGTGTGGCGCTCCTCTGCAAGCACCGCGGGGCGGTCGCGGCGCCCGACGTCGCGATGCGGAGCCCCCTGCGCAGCGCCGCGGCGCTCTTCCGCTCCCGCTGGTGGGCGATCGGGTTCGGGCTCGCCACCCTCGGCTGGGGTCTTCACGTGGCGGCACTCTCGATGGCGCCCCTCTCCCTGGTGCAGGCGGTGATCGCGGGCGGGCTGGCGCTGCTGGCCGTTCCCGCCCGCCGCTGGTTCGGGATCGCGGTGGGGACCCGGGACCTGGTCGGTCTCGGTCTCTGCGCCGCCGGGCTGAGCTTCCTGGCCTTCACGGCCGGGCAGGGGAGTGAGAACGGCGCGTTCACCGGCTCGACGATGCTCGCCTTCGAGGGTGGGACGCTCGCGCTCGTGGGCGTGCTGCTGTTCGCCTCCGCTCATCGGCGGCTCGTCAGCCGCGGGTGGATGCTGCTCGCCGTGGCCGCAGGAACGTCGATCGGCGTCTCAGACGTCGCGATCAAGGCGCTCGCCGTGACCGTCCCCGGCTCCCCGCTCAGCCTGATCAGCCCCTGGACAGCGATGGCCATCATCGGCGGGATCGGGGGTTTCCTGGCTCTCGCTCGCGGCCTGCAGCTCGGCGAGCCCGTGGCCGTGATGGTGGCCTTCTCCGCCAGCGCCACGCTGGCCGCGATCACCGGTGGGATCCTCGTCTTCGGAGATCCGCTCGGCTCGGACGCCCTCGACGTGATCGCGCGCTCCCTGGCGTTCGTCGCCGTGATCGCCGCGGCCGCCCTGCTGCCGATGGTTCCGCAGCGTGCCGAGGCGCAGGTTGCGCCTCAGCCGGTCGCCTAGTCACTCCGCCTACCATCAGGGGAGTGCAGAACGGTTCAGCCGGCGTAGTCAATCCACGCGCCCGCCAGCGCGCCTTCGCGATCGGCGTCGTTCGCGATGGGGATCGGCGCGACGACCCGCTCGCCGAGCTGAAGGAGCTGCTGCGCACCGCCGGCGTGGCTACGGCCGGCGAGCTCACCCAGGCGAGGGCGGAGCCCGATCCGAACCGCTACCTGGGGCGCGGCAAGCTCACCGAGCTGAAGCGCGAGATCGGCGCATCCGACGCCAACCTGGTCGCCTGCGACGACGAGCTCGTGCCGCGCCAGGAACGCAACCTCGAGCAGGAGCTCGGCGTCCCCGTGATCGATCGCACGGCGGTGATCCTCGACATCTTCGCCGACCACGCCGACACCGCGGAGGGCAAGCTCCAGGTCGAGCTGGCTCAGCTCGAATACAACCTCGCCCGCATGCGGGGGCTGTGGACCCACCTCGAGCGGCTCGGGGCCGGGCGAATGGACGGCGGCATCGGCACCAGGGGTCCCGGCGAGTCACAGATCGAGACCGATCGCCGACTCGCTCGCGACCGGATCACCGCCCTGCGGCGCCAGCTGAGCGGCGTCGAGCGAAACCGGGCCGTGATGCGAGCCGAGCGCGAGCGCGCCGCGCTGCCATCGGTCGCCCTGGCCGGCTACACGAATGCCGGCAAGTCGACGCTGCTCAACGCGTTGACCGGGGCCGGCGTGGGGGTGGGGGAGAGGCTCTTCCACACGCTGGACCCAACGACGCGGGCGTTCACCTACGAGGGCCGCCGCTACCTGCTCACCGACACCGTCGGATTCATCCGCAAGCTCCCGCACCAGCTGGTCGAGGCCTTCAAGGCGACGCTGGAGGAGACCGTCCTCGCCGATCTGATCCTCCATGTCGTCGACGGATCCGAGCTCGAGTCGGAGCGGATGGACTCGATCGCCGCCGCGGATGCGGCGCTCGAGGAGATCGGCGCGGGCGCCTCGCCGCGGCTATTGGTGATGAACAAGGTCGATCTGCTCGACGAGACCGAGCGCCGCGAGCTCGAGCTGCGCCACCCCGACGCCGCCCTGGCATCCGCGGAGACGGGAGAGGGACTCGAGGAGCTGAGGTCCGCGATCGCCGACTTGATCAGGGCGTCGTTAATCCGAGTGGAGCTGCTCATACCCTTTGATGCCGGTGATCGGCTTTCGGAGCTTCACCAGATCGCTGGCGATCTCGAGCGCGAAGATCGCGCGGACGGGGTTCTCGTTCGCGCGCGGCTTCCTGCCGCGTTCGCCGAGCGTTTCGCCGACCTCGACGCCAACGGGCGCGGAGCGCGATCGCGGGACGGCGTTCGAGCCGGGCGAGGCTGAGCCGCCGGGCGACGGCGGGGCGGTCGCGGTGGCCGTCGCCGAGGCGGAGAGCGTCGGCGAGAGCCTGGGCGACCTGCGCTTCGTCAAGCTTGACGAGCGGGCCACTCTGCCCACCCGCGCTCACGACAACGATGCGGGGCTCGACCTCTACGCCGCTGAATCCGCCCGCCTGGCGCCCGGCGCGCGGGTCAGCGTCGGCACGGGCCTCGCCGTGCAGATTCCCGACGGTGTCGGCGGGCTGGTCCTGCCGCGCTCGGGGCTTGCGCTCAAGCACGGCGTCACGCTGGTCAACTCGCCCGGCCTGATCGACCCGGGCTACCGCGGCGAGGTGCGCGTGCTGCTCGTCAACACGGACCGGACGCGCGAATTCCAGATCTCACCCGGCGACCGGATCGCGCAGCTGCTGCTCGTCCCGGTCGTCCACGCCAGTCCGCTGCAGGCCGAAGCCCTCGACGAGTCGACGCGCGGCGCGGGCGGCTTCGGCTCGTCCGGGGCCTAGTTGAACGAGACCTGGGGGGTCTCGCGCTCGGTGGGCTCGGTGATCTCGAAGTACTCCTTCTCCGAGTAGCCCATCTGCTTGGCCGGGATTGAGCTCGGGAACTGCTGGATCCTGGTGTTGAACTGCTGCACGTTCGAGTTGTAGATCCTCCGCGAGGCCTGAATCTCGTCCTCGAGCTCGGAGAGCTGGCGCTGCAGCTGCTGGAAGTTCTCGGTGGCGCGCAGCTCCGGGTACTGCTCGGCGACGACCCTCAGGCCGCCGAGGGCGGCGGTCAATTGCCCCTCGGCCTGGCCGGCCTCCGCCGGACCGCTCGCCTGCATGGCCGCGGCGCGCGCCTGGGTGACCTTCTCGAAGGTCTCCCGCTCGTGGGTCGCATAGCCCTTGACCGTCTCGACCAGGTTGGGGATCAGGTCGTGCCGGCGCTTCAACTGGACGTCGATGCCGCTCCACGACTCGCTGACGCGCTGGTTCAGGCTGACCAGGTTGTTGCGGATAACGACGTAGATCAGCGCGGCCAGGACCAGCAGCGCGACGATGATGATCACGATCACCATGGGCTGGGGATCCTAGCCTTTCGAGGCCGCGCGCAGGGCGGAGTCGTGCGCGGAGGCCTCGAGCGCGTCCTCGAGCGGCTCGAGCTGGGGCTCGGCGCCGGTCCGGCGGCCGATCCCCAGCGCGATCAGGCGGTCGGCGAGCCAGGCGTTCTTCGGCAGGAGCGGCCCGTGCAGGTAGGTGCCGATCAGGTTGTGCCGCTTGACGCCCTCCCGGCCATCCCGGCCGTTGTTGCCGTGGCCGTGCAGGACCCGGCCGAGGGGTTCGGCCGCGGTTCCCAGGTGCGTGCGGCCACCGTGGTTCTCGAACCCCGCCAGCACCCTGGGGCCCTGGCCGAGGTCGACCTCGATCGAGACGTTGCCGATCAGGCGCGGACCCGGTTCGCGCACCGTCTCCAGATCGGCGATCCCGAGACCGGGGATCGATCGGTCGCCCAGCTGATAGCGGTGACCGAGCAGCTGGTAGCCGCCGCAGACGGCGAGCAGGGCGGCCCCGTCATCGACGGCCGAGGCGATCGCCTCGCGCTTCGTCCGCAGCATGTCCTCGGCCACGAGCACCTGGTCGCGGTCCTGACCGCCGCCGATGTAGACCAGGTCGTGCCCGGCCGGATCGAACCCCTCGCCCGGGCCGGCGGCGGCGTACTCGAAGGGAATGCCGCGCCACTCACAGCGGCGCTGCAGGAAGAGGATGTTGCCCCGGTCCGCGTAGATGTTCATCTGCTCGGGGTAGAGCGCGAGCAGGCGCAGGCCCGAGCCGCTCACGCCGGCGCCTCGAGCAGTACGACCGCTGAGTCGGCCTCGTTGGGGCCGGAGCTGAGCTGGCGCCTCCCCGCGCGGCGGAGCCCGGCCTCCTCGGCCTCCATCTCGAGGCGGTCCGGGCTGATGCGATGGAGGACGTCGTCCTGAACCGTGCGCTCCATCTGGCCGTCGGGCGAGACCCGCTCGCGCAGGCGGCGCACCGTGAGCGCGGTGTCTCCCACCTGGACCCAGAGGGGCTCGCTGGAGTAGACCCAGCCGTCGATCTCGCGCATGTCCGGAAGGATCTGGGTCGCGGCCGTTCCGGCGCTCAGCAGGGTGCTCTCGTCGACCACGGTCAGGGCGATGGTCCCGCCCGGCGACATCAACTCGGCGAGGCGGGCGAGGAGGGCCGGACGGGCGGCGCCGTCGAGCTCCTGGATCAGGTGTAGGGGGCCGATCGCGAGGGCGGGGTCCGAGGGCAGCCGGAGATCGGCAGGGGCGCCGAGGTCCGCGACGACCACCGAGATCGGCAGGCCGCGCTCCGCCGCCGATGTCTCGAGCTGCGCGGCGACCTCGCTGTCCCGCTCGACGGCGATCACCTCTGCGCCCGCCTCGGCCAGGTCCAGGGACACTCGCCCGGCCCCGGCGCCGAGCTCGAGCACAGCGCCGGACGCCCCCTCGGCCAGCTCGCCCCAGAGGGCGAGATCGGCGGTGTAGGAGCCGAACTCGACCTGCTGCCAGATCGCCCGGTCCGTGAGCGCGGGCGCCCCGGTTTCGCGCCGGGCGCTCATTCCCAGTAGTCCGCCGCCAGGCCGCGATGGGCGAGCAGCGTTCGCAGCTCGATCAGGGCGGTGTAGGTGGGGAGCGCGAAGAGCCGGCCTGGGGCCGCCGCCACCGCCTGGTCGAGCGATGAGGGGATCGGGTCGACCACCTCGATCGAGTCCTCGGGCCAGCCCGCGTACTTGAGCCGCAGCGCCATCTCTGCGGCGCGAGTGCCGGCGCAGACGACCCTTCGCACCGCATCGGCGAGCAGCTCGAAGTCGGCGTCCCAGATCCACGAGACGTCGCGGCCGTCGGCGATCCTGTCGTTGAGGGCGAGCCAGAGGTCGATGCCGCCGTTCTCCGACTCCAGTTGCAGCGTGCGGAGCACCTCGTTCGCGCCGGCCGGGTTCTTGATCAGCAGGATCGAGACGGGCTTGCCGGCGACCTCGATGGTCTCGACGCGGCCGAAGACGGCCCGGGTCGACTCGAGGCCCTCACGGATCCGCTCCAGCGCGATGCCGGAGCGTAAGCCGGCGGTGACCGCCGCGAGCGCGTTATAGACGTTGTAGAGGCCGGGGAGGGGGAGATTGAGTTCGACCTCGCCCTCGGGCGTGGATATGTGAACCCGGGAGCCCGAGATGCCGTGCAGCTCGATCTCCGTCGCGGCGACATCGGGGGCCGGGCGATCGGCGTCGCAGTTCGGGCAGGTGTAGTGGCCGAGGTGGCCGACGAAGGCGCGGTCGTAGACGTACGGGGCGCCGCAGCGGCGGCAGTGCTTCGCGTCGTGGGCGTGCTGGAGCTCCGGCAGGGCCTGAGTCTCGTCCTCGATCCCGAAGTAGGTGACGCCCGGCCGGCGGCGCAGCTCCTTGTCGCGGCCCAGGTCGGCGACCAGCGGGTCGTCCGCGTTCAGTGCGAACTCGCATGACCCTTCGAGCTGCGCGACGAGCTCGGCCCATTCGTCCGCCAGACGCTCCAACTCGCCGTAGCGGTCGAGCTGATCCCTGAAGAGGTTGCCGAGCACCAGCAGCCGGGGCCGGAGTTGCGGCGCGACCGGGGGCAGCCACGCCTCGTCGAGCTCGAAGAGACCCTCGTCGCCGGACTGCTCAAGCAGGGCGGTGGCGACGCCCCAGTGCATGTTGGATCCGGCCCGATTGTGGACCGGCGTGCGGCCGTCGGCGCGGAGGATCCCGGAGATCATTCCGGCGGTCGTCGTCTTGCCGTTGGTGGAGCTCACCACGATCGAGCCCTGCGTGAGCTGGGCGGCCAGTCGCTCGATGGCGTCCGGGGCCATCCGGACGAGAAGTCGGCCGGGCAGCGTGGTGCCGCCGCCGCGGCCGCTGCGGCGGCTCAGCGCTCCCGCCGCGCGGGCGATGCCGCGTTTCGCGGTGAACGTCGCGCTCATCGCGGCCGGAGGTTAGGCCCCGCCTCAGCTCGGCGGACCGATGAGCGGCCCCGGCGGCGCGATCACTCGCAGGGCCCGGGCGAGGACGCTCAGGGTCGCCGGGAGGTCCGTGAGGTGCTCGCCGTCGGCGTACACCGCGAAGTCGCGGTTCGCGCGAATCTCCACGTTTGACGCCCTGAGCTCATCGACCTCGGGGTTGTCGAGGTGGGTTCCCTTGAACGCCTTCGGCAGGCCCCGGGCGTAGCGGAGCTTGCTGACGTCGCTGACCGTGATCACATCCAGCGCGCCGTCGTCGAGCTCGGCGTGCGGGGCGACGAACATCCCGCCACCGAAGGCACGGCTGTTGGCGGCGGCGACCGAGTACCCCTGGTATTCGATCGGGTCGGTGTCGTCGAGGGTGATAGTGAAGGTCGCCGGACGCCAGGCGATCAGCGCGCGAATGGCGGCGTAGGCGTAGACGAGATTGCCCTTGACCAGCCGCGCCTCGTTGGCGATCCGGTTGGCGTCGGAGTCGAAGCCGCAGGAGGCGACGCCGAGGAAGCGGCGCCCGTTGGCCACGCCGACGTCGATCTGACGCTCCTCGCCGTCGGCGAGGATGGCCGCCGCTCCCGTGGGGTCCGACGGGATGCCGAGAACCCGGGCCAGGTCGTTACCCCGGCCGCCCGGGATGATCCCCATCGCCGCGCCTGTCTCGGCGAGCGCGCCGCCGATCTGGCCGACCAGGCCGTCTCCACTCATCACGACGGGGACCTCGCCGGACTCCGCCGCTCGCCGGGCCTCGGTGACGCCGTGCTCCAGGCTCTCGGTCCGGAGGACGCGATACGCGACGGAGCGGGCCCTGAGCTGGCGCTCGACCTCGGGCAGAAGCTTCAGCGTCTTGCCGCCCGCGGAATGCGGGTTGACCAGCAGTAGGTGGGATCGGCCCGAATTGATCCGGTGAATCTAGTTGGGCGGCGCGTCCGGGCGGCGGGCGACGAAGTATGTCCCCTTGGCGGCCTCGCCGATCTCGACCGCCTCGAGACCCCGCTTGCGGAAGCCGCGCCCAAGGACCGATTCGGGCGTGTAGAACGGCGTTCCCGGGCCCCAGCTGGCCGCGATCACGACGAATCCCCCGGGACGCAGAACCCGGGCGATCTCGGCGAAGAAGGGGGGCATGTTGAGCTGGGTGACCAGGTCGAAGGACTCGTCCTCGAACGGCAGGTTGGAGGCGTCGGCCACCTTGAACGCGACGCGCCCCTCCGGATCGAGCCCGATCCGCGCCTGGGCCCGGCGAACCATCTCCTCGGAGAGGTCGACGCCCCGCACGCGGGCGTGGGGGAACTCCCGCGCGACCAGGAGCGCGCCGTCCCCGAGGCCGGTCCCGATGTCGAGCGCGCGCTCGGGCTCCGGCCGGACCTGCAGGAGACCGGCAGCCAGCGGAGCGAGGTACTCGGGGCCGGATCGGTTGACGCGCTCGTCCCAGGTGGGCGCGGCGCGCTCCCAGAAGCGACGGCTCCAGCCGCGGAGCAGCGGCCAGGCGAACGGCGCCCTCGCGATCGTGGCGTTGATCGCCCTGCCCATGAGGCGGACTCGCCTGGATGGCGGGCCGGCACGGGGGCTCGGATCGGCGTCGCCTGACACGCCTCGATCATGCCAGGCGCGCCCGGGTAGCCTTCGGCGCCTTGACCTCGGTGCGAACAGCGGTTGGCGCCGCACTCGCCCTCCTCCTGCTCGCGGGCTGCGGTGGCGGCGACGGGGACGACACGACCACTTCCGCCCTGCCGACGGGCTGCACTCAGGTGCAGACGCCACAGCCGAAGGAGGTCGATCTGTCCCCGCCGACGGCCACGCTTCGCGGGCCGGCGACGGCGACCGTCGAGACCAGCTGCGGCAATTTCACGATCGCGCTCGACGTTGGGCGCGCGCCGAAGACCGCGTCCTCGTTCGCCTACCTGGCCCGCCAGGGCGTTTACGACGACACGCCCTTCCATCGGATCGTGCCCGGCTTCGTGATCCAGGGCGGCGATCCGACGGGCACGGGCAGCGGCGGGCCCGGGTATTTCGTCGACGAGCCGCCGCCGCGCGATCTCTCCTACACCCAGGGGATCGTGGCGATGGCAAAGACCGCAGCCGAGCCGCCGGGGCGCTCGGGCAGCCAGTTCTTCGTGGTCACGGTGGCCGATGCGGGCCTGACTCCCGATTACGCCCTGGTCGGCAGGGTCGCTAGTGGCCTCGACGTCGTGCAGCGGATCGAGCAGCTCGGCACGGCGAGCGGGACGCCAAAGGCGCCCGTCGTGATCCGGCGGGTGACCATCAAGGGCGGCTGATGGCCGGAGGCCAGCCGGGTGACCTCGAGGCGCGCCCGTTCGAGCTCGCGTCGGACGGCGTGCGCCTGGCGGGCGAGGAGGTCGGGGAGGGGCCTCCCATCGTGCTCCTCCACGGGCTGACGGCAACCCGACGCTACGTGCTGCACGGCTCGCTCACCCTCGCCCGGCGCGGGCACCGGCTGGTCTCCTACGACGCGCGCGGGCACGGCGAGTCATCGCCCGCGCCGGAGGATCAGGGGTACGGCTATCCGGAGCTGACAGGCGACCTCGCGGCGGTGCTCGCCGAGCGGTGTCCCGGAGAGCGCCCGGTCCTCTGCGGACACTCGATGGGATGCCACACCGCCGTGGCTTACGCCCTGGACAACGCCGATCGGGTCGCGGCCCTCGTCCTGGCGGGGCCCGTCACGCTCGGCATCCCGGCGACCGAGGAGGTGCTGGCCGGCTGGGACCGGCTCGCCGATGGCCTGGAGCGTGGGGGAGTGGAGGGGTTCATGACGGCCTATGAGGCGGACCTGAGCGTCGACCCGTCGTGGCGCGAGACGGCCCTGAGGATCACCCGCGAGCGCATGGAGCGCCATCGCCACCCCGATGCCGTCGCCAGAGCGCTGCGCGAGGTGCCCCGCTCGCTGCCGTTCGACGGCCTGGCGGAGCTCGAGACGCTCGACGTGCCGTCACTCGTGGTGGCGAGCTACGACGAGGCCGACCCCGGTCACCCCTACGCGATGGCCGAGGCCTGGGCGGACGCCCTGCCCGACGGCCGCCTGGTCAGCGAGGAGCCCGGCAAGTCGCCGCTCGCCTGGCAGGGGGGCCGCCTCTCCCGCGTCATCGACGAGTTCGTGGATGAACCCAGGGTGCGGGAACGGGTCGGCTAATCCCACACCCTCTGCAGGCACAGTCCCTAGACTGGCCCTACGGGTCGAGCGTCCGTTCGACCAAAGCTGTGCGTCGCGTCTCCGAAGTTGTTGCCTGCTGGCACCCTCCTCGTTTACGCAGTGCACTTAGACGGAGAGGCAAGGAATGGCTACAGGCACCGTGAAATGGTTCAGCGACGAAAAGGGCTTTGGATTCATCGTGCCCGATGACGCTGGTAAGGACCTGTTCGTGCACCACAGCGCGATCCAGGGCGACGGCTTCAAGTCGCTCGCGGAGGGCGCGAAGGTGAGCTACGACGAGGAACAGGGCCCCAAAGGCCCGGCGGCCGCAAACGTCCAGGCGCTCTAGGAATGGCTTCAAGGAGCAAGAGGAAGACCACCATGGCAAAGCTCAACCGTGAGCGCCGGCGTCTCGAGAAGCGGCAGGAGAAGCAAGCCAAGAAGCTCGCCAGGAAGCAAGCGGCGGCCGATGAGCGAGCCCGAGACACGCTAGCCGGCGACGACCCGGTGGGCTAAGGGAGCGTCCCCGGGTTATCCGGGGCGGTCCTTCAGCCGGATCACGAGCCGCAGTCCGGACCAGGTCTCGTCGATCGCTGCGACCTTGTTGTCGACCAGCCGATTGGCGAGGCCGAGCTCCCGGGCGACGTCCTCGGTCATGTCGGTGTCGACTCCCGAAGAGCGCTTCGGCCACGCGATCCAGAGCCCGGCCGCCGGATCCATCGCCCGCCGGAGGGCGGGGAGGCGGCGCTCGAGCTCGGCGCGGCGCTTGGTGAAGAAGACGATCACGTCGAGCGGCCCACGCACCCGGGGCCTGAGCGTGACGTTTTCCGGCAGCTCCCCCAGAAGCTCGCGAAACCCGTCCGGGGCCGACGGAAACGCGACGCGGTGTCCCTCCTTGATGCCGAGCTTCTTGGCGAGCGGGGTGCCCGAGTAACCGGCGATCCGGTCAACGTATATTGCGGGCATGAGCCAGGACGACGGCTATCCGATCCACTACGCGGCCGTGAAGCGGGGCACCCCCGTGTACGCGTCCGACGGTCGGCAGGTGGGCAAGGTCGACGAGGTTGTCGACAACTACCGGGAGCACATCCTGGACGGCATCGTGATCGAGATGACCGATGGCGCCCTCCGCTTCGCCGACGCGCCCGAGGTGGCGAGGACGGCCGAACGAGCGGTGCGGCTGGCGATCGATTCCAGCGCCGCGGCCGAGCTGCCGCCGCCCGAGCAGGCGGCTCCGAACTTCACCCCGCGACGCAGCGGTCGCCTCGGCAAGCTTCTCGGCGGCAACTGGCGCAGGCGTTAGAGGCCGAGCCCCTTCTTGAGCAGCTCGGCGTTGCGCAGCGCGTAGCCCTCCCAGTCGTTGTTGAAGTAGGCGAAGACCTCCGTGTCTCGGCGCCACTGCGCGATCCGGCGGATCCAGGTCTCGATCTCCGAGGCCGAGTAGTTGCCGTGACGGCCCCGACTGCCGTGATGGAGGCGGATGTAGGTCCAGTCGGCGGTGCGGACGTGCGGCGTGCTCACCCAACGTGACGCCTCGTCGCCGATAACGAGAGCCACACCGTGCTCCCTGAGCAGCCCGTAGACCTCATCGGTGAACCAGCTCTCGTGACGGAACTCGAAGGCGTGTCGCCCCGAAGGCAGCTTCGGCAGGGAGTCGGCCAGCCGCTCGTCATCGCGGTGGAAGTTCGGTGGGAACTGCCAGAGGACCGGCCCGAACTTGTCGGTGCCACTCAGCCCGTCGAGGCGCTCGTAGAAGCGCTTGGTGCCCGGCTCGATCATGGTGAGCCGCTTGATGTGGGTTATGTAGCGGCTCATCTTCACGGCGAAGGTGAATCCCTCCGGGCTTTGCTCGAGCCAGTTCTCCACCGCCGCCGGCGAGGCGAGGCGGTAGAAGGTGCTGTTGATCTCGACCGTGTCGAAGTGCTCGGCGTAGAAGGCGAGCCAGCGGCGCTGAGGCACCCCCTTCGGGTAGAAGCGCTCCCGCCAATGCGGATAGACCCACCCGGAGCAGCCGACGTGGACCTCCATCAAACGGGTTGCTCCTCGGCTGCGCCTGCGGGGCACCCTCGCATTAACCTCACCCGCCGTCGTTTCGGTGCAGCACCAGGAGGGCGATGTCGTCGCGGAGCTCGTCGCCGTGGCGTTCGATCGCGGCCTGGGCAAGCCGCTCCGCGATCTCGTCCGCGTTCTGCCCGGCCGCCACCGCAATCTGATCCTTGAACCAGTTCGGATCGCCCCGCTTGTCGCGGTTGGCGACATCGAGGACCCCGTCCGTGTAGAGGATCAACGAGTCGCCGACCTCCAGCGAAGCGTCGACATCGGCCAGCGTGGGGGAGGGAAGGACGCCGAGAAGGGTCCCTGGTTCGCCGATCGTCTCGACGCGCCCGTCCTTGCGAAGGACTATCGGCAGCGGGTGGCCGCCGAGCGAAACGGTGAGGTGGGCCTCGCCGCTCCCATCGGACGGGGCCTGTATCCGAGCCAAGGCCGCGGTGCAGAAGCGGAAATCGGAGCGCTCCGAGCGGATCGATTCGTGCAAGGTCCTCAGGACCTGGCTCGGCGAGCTGTCCGGGGAGGAGGCCGTCCGGACCGTGTAGCGGGCCAGAGCCGTCAGCGAGGCGGCCTCCGGCCCCTTTCCGCAGACGTCGCCGATCACGGCGGTCCAGCTGCCCGAGCCGCTGCGGAAGACGTCATAGAAGTCGCCGCCGACCTCATAGGCCTCGCCGGCGGCCAGGAAACGAGAGGACGACTCGAACCCCGTGATCTCGGGCAGCGACCGCGGCAGCAGGCTGCGCTGGAGGACCGAGGCGATGTGTCTCTGCTGCTCGTGCAGCCTCGCGTTGTCGAGCGCGAGAGCGGCCCGGTCGGCGAGGCGCTTCGCGGTGCGGCGAGCGGTCTCATCGAACGCCTTCGCCGGGCGCATGATCCAGAGGGTCAGGGCGCCGAGCACGGACCCGCGGGCACCAAGCGGCAGCACGATGCAGGACTTGAAGCGGTGCCGGCGCAGCATCTCGCGCTCGTTCGGCCGGGTCGTGATCCGGTCGATCTCCTCGTCGCTGAGCTCGTCGAGGTACTTGGTGCGACCGGTGCGGATCACCTCGGCGACCGGATGGGGCCCGTGCGGGTCGATCGGGGCGTCCTGGCGGAGCTTGGCGAACATCTCGGCGACCGGGCTCCCGGCGCTCTGGGCGGCGAAGCGCTCGATCAGGCCGTCCGCGGTGACCATGTCGACCATCGCGACATCCCCGAGCGCCGGTACGGCAAGCGTTGCGAGATGGCCGGCTCGCTGCTTCTGGTCCAGCGCGTCCTCCATCAGGGCGCCCGCCTCGGCGAGCAGCTCGGACGCCGCCGTCTCCCGGTTGAGCCGGGCCTTAAGGCTGGCGAACCAGATGCCGCCGAGAGCGCCGGCTACCACCACGGCGGCGGAGACCCATCGCTGGCCATCACCGAAGCCGCCCCAGAGGGGCGAGAGCGCCGCGAGGACGACGCAGAACACGGCGACCACCGCCGTTTCGGGAAGCGAGGCGCTCCTCGCCGCGATCACCGGCGGTATGGCGAGCAGCCCGATGAACACCGGCTGCCCGCCGGCGACTGCATCGACCACGATGATCGCGGTCGCCACCAGCATTGCGATCACCGCCGGCTCGGAGATCTCCTGCAGTGTCGTCAGGGTTGGTTGAGGAGTGGTCAGCTCCCGATCCCTGAGAGGCATGCACTAATCGTAAATCGGTACCGCCTTTATGCAGAGAGCGACGGTTTGGTCGAGATTTCGGCTCCCGACCTGGGCCTTGGGATCAGATCCGGCCCTTGAGCAGCTCCTTGCCCTGCTCAGCGCCCTTCTGGCTCTCGTGCTGGGCCTTGCGGAAGAAGTCCGCGAGCTCCGAATCGTTCTCGCGCTCGGCGTCCTGGATGTACGTCTCCAGCCGCAAAGCGTTCGACAGGCACTGCTCGGTGAACCAGATGATGTTGTAGTCCTTGTCCTTGGTGCCGGTCACCTGACCGGTCTCCGTCGTGGTTGCCTCCATTGGGCCAACCTCCTCATGTGTCGTGCGCGGGTAACCAGCGAGTACCCGAGCACCGGTCCGATTAACCGCTCTTTCTTATGTCAACTTGCGGGCGACGGAGGTCGAGCTGAGGTGGACCCCCCGGATGACCCCGCGGTGCGGAGGCTCGCGGGGCGCTGTGTGACGAGGTCGAGGAGAGGCGCCGACAATGCCGCGGCGAGACCAGAAGGCCGCTGGCGGACCCGGTCACGGCGGATACCGAGTCAGTGGTGGCGTACGCGGCGATCGCACGGTGGATGCGCCGGAGAGGGGCGCCCGGAGAACGGCTGGTCGAGGAGATGACGCGGAGATGCTGGAGATCCGCGACTACAGCGGCAATCCGACGTCGAACCGCTGGTCCGAGAGGCGTCTCAGGCGCGAGGGGACATAACGCGCGTTCCCGTGCATTCCATCCGGCGTGGCCGGAGTGCGACGTTTACGCCACGGGCCTCCTTCCCGCCCGGTTTGTCTCTCTCGGACGGAGGGAAGCGAGAGCAGAGAGCAATTCCCGCAAGGAGGCTGGTCGAGATGAAGGCCCTGACATTCCATGGAAGGCGCGACGTGCGCGTCGACAACGTGCCCGACCCGACGATCAAGGAGCCGACCGATGCGGTTGTCCGGGTGACCTCAACCGCGATCTGCGGCTCCGATCTGCACCTCTACGAGATCCTCTCCCCCTTCTTGGAGGAGGGCGACATCCTCGGCCACGAGCCGATGGGCATCGTCGAGGAGGTCGGCTCCGAAGTGGAGCAGATCAAGCCGGGGGACCGGGTCGTGATTCCCTTCAACATCTCCTGCGGGCACTGCTTCATGTGCGACCAGGGCCTCTACGCGCAGTGCGAGACGACCCAGGTCCATGAGCACGACAAGGGCGCGGCGCTGTTCGGCTACACGAAGCTCTACGGCGAGGTGCCGGGTGGGCAGGCGCAATACCTGCGCGTCCCGCAGGCGCACTTCGGCCCGATCAAGGTTCCCGCCAATGGCAGGCCCGACGAGCACTTCCTGTTCCTCTCGGACGTTCTCCCCACCGCCTGGCAGGCGGTCGAGTATGCGGACGTTCCCCAGCGCGGCAGCGTCGCGGTCTTCGGGCTCGGCCCGATCGGGCAGATGTGCGCGCGGATCGCCCGCCAGCACGGCGCCGAGATCGTGATCGGCGTCGATCGGGTCCCCGAGCGCCTCGAGATGGCGGCCCGCCACGACGTTCAGACCCTGAACGCCGACGAGCACGACGACGCGCCGGCGACGCTCAGGGACATGACGGGAGGACGCGGCCCCGACAGCGTCATCGACGCGGTCGGCATGGAGGCCCACGGCGCCCCGCTGGGCAAGCTCGCCCAAACCGCGGCCGGGTTCCTGCCAGACGCCATCGCCGAGAAAGCGATCGGGAAGTTCGGCGTGGACCGGATGGAGGTGTTGCACCAGGCCATCGATACGGTCCGCCGGGGCGGCACCCTCTCGATCAGCGGCGTCTACGGCGGGCAGGTCGACCCCATCCCGATGATGCAGCTCTTCGACAAGGGCGTGCAGATCCGGATGGGACAGGCGCACGTGAAGCGCTGGATCGACGACATCGTGCCGCTGCTCGCGGGGGACGACGACCCGCTCGGTGTGGACGATCTCGCGACCCACCGCCTGCCTCTAGATCGGGCGCCGGAGGCCTACGAGATGTTCCAGAAGAAGGAGGACGGCGCGATCAAGATCGTCCTGCAGCCCTGAAAGGAGATTTGATGAGCGAGCGAAGCATCAAAGAGCAGATCGTTAAGTACCTCGGCGATATCCACGCGATCGAGGAGCAGGCGCTTGTCCAGATGAAGGTCGCCCCCAAGATCGCGGGTGACCCTACGCTGGAGGCCGCCTTCGAGAAGCACATCGGCGAGACCGAGGAACAGAAGCGGCGTGTCGAGGAGCGACTCGAGGCGCTTGGGGGTTCGCCCTCCAAGGTGAAGGACATCGCCGGTGCAGCCAGCGCGCCCGCGTTCGCGCTCTTCGCCAAGTTCCAGCCTGATACGCCGGGCAAGCTCACCTCCCACGCGTTCTCGTACGAGCACATGGAGGAGGCGGCGTACGAGCTGCTCTCCCGCCTGGCGGTGCGAGCCAAGGACCAGGAGACCACCGCGCTGGCGGTGGATATCGAGGCGCAGGAGAACGAGATGGCCCGGCGGCTCTCGGACAATTGGGACGTCGCGGTGAACGCCTCGCTGCGGGATGTCGATCCCGATGACCTGGGTGACCAACTCGACAAGTACCTGAGCGACGCTCACGCCATCGAGTCGCAGGCCGAGCAGATGCTGACCAAGGCGATCGACATCGGCGGCGATCCGAAGCTGAGCCGAGACTACGAGGAGCACCTCGAGCAGACGAGGAAGCACAAGAGCCTGGTCGAGGAGCGGCTCGAGGCCCGCGGCGCGAGCCCGAACTTCCTCAAGGACGCTGCGATGAAGCTCGGCGCGATTAACTGGGGCACGTTCTTCGCGGCCCAGCCCGACACGCCGGCGAAGCTGGCCGGGTTCGCCTACGCGTTCGAGCACCTGGAGATCGCCTCCTACGAGCAGCTGCGGCGGGTCGCGGAACGCGCGGGTGACGAGTCGGTTGCGGGCGTCGCCCAGACCATCCTGCCCGAGGAGCGCCACGCCGCCGAGACGCTCTGGGACGGCTTCGACCGTGCGCTGGACGCCTCCCTCGAGTCTCTCGGGGTGACCGCCTGAGCGGTTTATCGGCAACGCGCGGCCGGGTATCTCTACCCCACGCCCCCGGAGAGGAGGTGTGAAATGGCGAAGAACCACGGATCATCGGTCAAGAACGACAAGCAGTACGAGGGCCTGCGCAAGAAGGGCATGAGCAAGCAGCGCGCGGCCTCGATCGCCAACTCCCCCGACTCTTCGAGCAAGGGTGGCAAGAAGAGCGGCAAGGGTCGTGGCGGCAGCAAGTCGCAGAAGCGCGCCGCCGGCCGCGAGGGCGGCAAGAAGTCGAAGTCCTGACTAGTCCACCCGCTCTATTGCAGGTGATTCACGCCGGTCGATGAGGTCGAGCACCGCCTCCTCGATCGGCCTCTGGATCTCCGGCCAGTCCGCTGGGTCCTCCGGCAGCAGCTCGAAGACGCCGCCGACGGTGACGCCGCCGTCGAATCGATCGAAGACGCGCGGGTCGATGTAGGAGGCGCGGCAGACGGCGGGTGTGTTGCCGAGGTAGTGCGACACCTGCTTGACAGCGTCGCGCTTCGCCCGGTTCCGGCCTCCCTTGGTGCCCATGTCCCGCTCACGCCCCGAGGCGGCGAGCACAACCGCCGCGAGGACCGTCGCGTTCCAGGTTCGGAAGTCCTTGGCGCTGTGCTGCACCCCGATCACATCCTTGATGTAGTCGTTGATCTCGGTGGAGCGGAGGTCCCGCCACTGGCTGCCGTTGCGATAGGCAAGCAGCTCGTGGCCCCCTCCTCTCCGCTCGCGCAGGGTCTTGACCAGCCGCGAGACCTTCGGATCCGCGATCGTCTGCACACGACGCTTCCCGCCCTTGGCCTCGTAGTCGAAGACCAGGGTGTTGCCGTTGATCGTCACGTGGCGCTTCCTCATCGTCGCCAGGCCGTAGGTCTCGTTCTCCTCGGCGTAGTCCTCGGAGCCGATTCGGAAGAAGCCGCGGTCGAGGAGCCGCACGGCGCAGGCGAGCACCCGCTCGCGCGAGATCTTGCGCTTGCGCAGGTCGCTCTCGACCCGCTTCCGCAGCTCGGGAAGCGAGCGTGCGAACTCGACCATCTCGTCGAACTTCTGGCGGTCGCGGCGCTCGCGCCAGCGGTCGTGGTAGCGGTACTGCTTTCGTCCTCTCGCATCCAAACCGGTCGCCTGGATGTGGCCCAGCGGGTCGGCGCAGATCCAGACGTCCTCCCAGGCCGGCGGAATGGCGAGGGTGCTGATCCGCTGGATGACATCCTCGTCCTCGATCCGCTCTCCCGTGGTGGAGTCGAGGTACTCGAAGCCCCGACCCCGCCTGCGGCGCGCGATGCCGGGAGTGGCGCAGTCGACTCGTCTCAGGCGCGGCATGGTGGGCCCGCAATACCCGGACGCCCGAGCGTCGGAACTCCTGCAAAGTGAGGATGCACGTTTGCAGGAGACGCGATCGGGTCAGATCAGGCCCGTGCGGGCGAGCTACGTACTCCCAATCCGCTGGGCCGACGACGAGGGTCTCGACGACCTCACCGCCTATGTGCGGAGCCTCCCCGACTGGGTGGAGGTGGTCGTCGTCGACGGCTCACCGGCGACGCTCTTCGAGCGACACGGGGCCGCGTGGGCCCCGTTCGTCCGCCACCTCCGACCGGATCCCGCTCTCGAGACGCCGATGGGCAAGGTCGGCGGGGTGCTCACGGGCGTGCGCGAGGCGAGCCATGAGGCGGTCGTGATCGCCGACGACGACGTGCGCTACGAGGAGCGGTCGCTGATCCGCGCCGTCCAGCTGCTCGAGCTGGCCGACTGCGTCCGACCTCAGAACTATTTCGACCCGCTGCCCTGGCACGCGCTCTGGGACACGGCGCGCACGCTGCTCAACCGCTCCGTCGGGGCCGACTTCCCGGGCACCCTCGCCGTGCGGCGCAGCACACTGCTCGAGGCCGGCGGCTATGACGGCGACGTCATCTTCGAGAACCTCGAGCTGCTCAGGACGATCAGCGCGGCCGGCGGCAGGGTGGTCAGCCCACTCGATCTCTACGTTGCCCGACGGCCTCCGAGCGCTCGGCATTTCCTCTCGCAGCGGGTTCGCCAGGCCTACGACGACTTCGCCATCCCGCCCCGGATGGCCGCTTGGCTGGCGGTCGTGCCGGGACTCGCCGTGTCGGCGGCCAGGCGCAGGTGGCGAGCCCCGGCGGTCACCGCTGCGGGCCTCGTCGCCCTCGCGGAGATCGGCCGGCGCCGAGCGGGCGGGCGCACCTTCTTCCCGGCAGCGGCGTCCCTCTTCGCTCCGCTGTGGGTGCTGGAGCGAGGGATCTGCTCATGGCTCGCCCTGCGCGAGCGCCTCGTCCGGGGCGGCATCCCTTACGGCGGCGGCGTTGTCCCGCGCGCCGCCTCCTCGCCGGCCCGGCTACGCCGCCGGTTCGCGCACCGCCGGGAGCTCGCCGAGGGAATCAGCCTCCCCCCCAGGCGCGCGAAACCCGATCAGCTTGTGGGTTCCGTCGCAGAAGGGCTTGCGGCGGGAGGCTCCACAGCGGCATAGCGCCACCGTCCTGCGGCGCGGGTCGATCTCGCCGCCGTCCGGGTCGGTGAGACGGAAGTCACCCCGCAGCAGGTACGGCCCGTTGGGATATGGCGTGAGCTCGGTCGGCACCTGCCCAAGTCTGCCCCTCCCCGCCCGGCCGAAACCCCCAGTAATTGGGGCCTAACCGCGGCGTCCCGCGGGTAACTACCTGCACCCCGACGAAAACCACGGAAGGATGAAATGGCGGAGTTGACGACACTGGAAGAGAAGCTCGCTGAGGTGACCGGCCTGGCGAAGGCAGCGCAGGAAGCGACTCAGAAGGTCGAGGGGCTAGTCGAGGACGAGGAGCTGGCCGCCCAGCTGCAGCAGATGCGCGAGGAAGCCGAGGAGACCGAGCGCCGCTGCACAGAGGTGGCGGAGCACCGTGACGGCAAGAAGACGGCGATCCTCGAGAAGGCCCAGGAGACGAAGAACGAGGCGGCCGAGATGATGTCCACGTATCTCGGCTCCGATGCCGACGACCTGGACGGCTTCGAGTTCCTGACCATGGCCGAGGCCGGTGAGGTCGGCCACTGGGAGATCCTCGGGAAGCTCAACGATAAGGCCGGCGAGGCGGAGCTCAAGGAGCTGGTCGAGTGGGCGCTCCCGATCCAGGAGCGACACCTTCGCGATGTGCGCCAGGGCTCACTGACCCTCGCGGAGCATGAGGATCCGAATGGCTGAGGTCGGATCATTCAGATGCGCGTAGTCGTCGTTGGAGCGAGCGGAAACCTCGGGACGAGTCTCGTCCAGTCGCTGGATGCCGACCCTGACATCCGGTCCATCGTGGGATTGGCGAGACGGCGTCCCCATCTGACGCTGTCCAAGCTCGAATGGGTCGAGGCGGATGTGACACGGTCGGATTTGGTCGAGCATTTCGCAGGCGCCGATGCCGTCGTTCATCTGGCCTGGTTGATCCAGCCCTCCCGGAACGAGGAGATCACTCGGGCGGTCAACGTCGACGGGAGCGCCCGGCTGCTGCGCGCCGTGGCGGAAGCGGGAGTGCCGAAGCTGGTCTACGCATCCTCGGTCGGCGCTTACTCACCGGGGCCAAAGGACCGCGGTGTCTCGGAGGATCATCCAACCGAGGGGATTCCGACATCGTTCTACTCTCGCCACAAGGCCGCGGTCGAGACGCTGTTGGACGAATTCGAGGCGGCCCACCCCGGCATCTCGGTAGTCAGGATGAGACCGGGTCTGATGTTCAAGGCAGACGCCGCGTCGGAGGTCCGGCGACTCTTTGCGGGTCCGTTCCTGCCCCGCGCGCTCGTCCGCCGCACACTGATCCCGGTGGTGCCCGCGGTTTCCTCGTTGCGCTTCCAGGCGGTGCACTCGCTTGATGCGGGTGATGCCTTTCGCCTCGCCGCCAAGGCACCGGTCTCCGGCGCCTTCAACCTGGCGGCCGATCCGGTGCTGGACTCCGATCGACTCGGGTCGATCCTGGACGCCCGGCCGCTCTCGGTCCCCCCCGCCGCCCTGCGCGCGGCGGTGTCGCTCAGCTGGAAGCTCCGGCTCCAGCCGACGCCGCCGGGATGGCTCGATCTGGCGCTGAAGGTCCCGATCATGGACGCGTCCAGGGCGCACAGTGAACTCGGCTGGACTCCTCGCTACTCCTCCTCGCAGGCTCTCGAGGATCTGCTCGACGGCTTGCGCGAAGGGCGTGGTCTCGCCACGCCACCGCTGGATCCGGCCAGCGGCGGTCCGGCACGGATCCGTGAACTCATCACGGGTGTGGGTGCGAGGTAGGAATCATCGATGGCGCGACCGGCACTCCCCTCCCCACGCGGCCCGCTCAGCGAAGTGCTGGTCGGGACCCTGCGCGATTCGACGCCGGCACCTCGGCGAAGCCTGGAGGTCCCCAAGGACGCTTCTGAAGAAGGCGTCTTCGGTGAGGACTTTCAGCTCTCGCTCTACCTGCTCTACGAGCTCCACTACCGGGGTTTTCGTGAGGTTGACGAGCGCTGGGAATGGCACCCCGACCTGATCGGTATGCGCTGCGATCTCGAGGCCGACTTCGAGGCCACCCTGCGGGAGCGGCTGCGGGCGGGAGACGCCCCAGCGGACCCGGCGCAGCTGGGCGCTTCGATCGTCGCGCTGATCGAGGCGGACGACGGGCCACAGCTGTCGGTACACATGGAGCGCAAGGCAGGCGTGGATCAATTCCGAGAATTCCTGATCCACCGCTCGGCGTACCAGCTCAAGGAGGCCGATCCGCACTCGTGGGCGATCCCGAGGCTCGACGGCCCCGCGAAGGCCGCCCTGGTCGAGATTCAGGCCGACGAATACGGCGGTGGTCGGCCGGACCGCGTGCACGCCACCCTCTTCGCGAAGGCGATGAGGGCGCTCGACCTCGATCCCGCCTACGGCGCGTACCTCGACCGGATTCCTGCCGTCACGCTCGCGACCGTCAACCTGATGTCGCTGTTCGGGCTGCATCGCAGGCTGCGGGGAGCGATCGTCGGCCACCTCGCCGGCTTCGAGACCACCTCGCCGATCCCGAACAGCCGCTACGCGAAGGGGCTGCGCCGCCTCGGCGTCGGCGAGGACGCGCTCGACTTCTTCGACGAGCACGTCGAGGCCGACTCCGTCCACGAGAACATCGCCGTCTACGACATGGCGCAGGGCCTCGCGATCGCCGAGCCGGATCTCGCTGACGACGTCCTCTTCGGTGTCCGTGCCCTGCTCGATCTGGACGGCCGCTGGGCGGGTCACGTGCTCGCGAGCTGGGAGCGAGGAGCCACCTCGCTGCTAGAGCCGCTGGCAAGCGCTCGATAGCCCATCATCTCGGCGTGGCCATCGTCGTCGGCACCTCGAGCTGGTCGGATCCCGGCTTCGTCGAGCACTGGTACCCGGAGGGGCTGCCGGCGAAGGAGAGGCTCGGCTTTTACGCCAAGCGCTTCCAGGCGGTGGAACTCAACTCCAGCTTCTACGCGATCCCGGCGGACTCGACGGTCGAGAACTGGGCGAAGGGAACGCCGGACGGCTTCCGCTTCGACGTCAAGCTCCACCGGCTGCTCTCGCGTCACGCCTCCCAGCTCAAGGAGCTGCCCAAGGATCTCCGGGACGAGGTTGAGACCAACGAGCGCGGCCGGGTCCAGCTGGACGCCGCCCTCCAGGACGAGATGGTGCGGCGGACGGCCGAGGCGATGAAGCCGCTGGCGGACGCGGGAAAGCTGGGCGCCTACCTGCTCCAGCTGACCCCGGCCTTCGACCCGCGCCACAACGAGCTCGATGAGCTCGCCCCGGTGATCGACGGGCTCTCCCCCATCCCGGTCGCGGTGGAGTTTCGGCGGCGCAGCTGGGCGTCGTCCAAGCGCTTCGAGAGCGTGCTGGACTGGCTCTCCGCCCACGACGCGGTCTTCGTCAGCGTCGACAGCCCGCCGGGTGACCATGTCCCGATCTTCCCCCCGATCGACGCGGTCACCGACGACGCTCTCGCCTACATGCGCTGCCACGGCCGGAACACTGAGGGCTACCTGCACGGCCGGAGCGTCGCCGAGCGCTTCGACTACGACTACTCGAAGGAGGAGCTCGAGGAGATCGCGGGGCGAGCGAAAGCGCTCGAGTCGGACACCGAGCAGGTCCACGTGATGTTCAACAACAACGCGCGCGAGCTGGCACCGAAGGCGGCCCGCGGCCTGCGGACGATCCTCGGGCAGGACCCCGGTCCAGAGCCCTAGAGGCGCCGGACGAGGCCGTAAAAAGGACCGGCGAGGCGACCCCAGGGGGATGAAGGCCGCCTCGCCGGGTTGGCCAACGTGCTGGACGCCTGAAAAACGGGTGCAGGTTGGCCGGGGATCGGATGCACTCCGAACCCTACGCAGCCGCGTATGGACGATCATCCGGGCCGATCCGCAGACCCTCTCCGTATAAAGCACGGTGCCGGGAAACCCACCAGATGACGCCTGCTCAGCCGTGATTCGTCCGCCAGAATTCTGGGCATGAGCGGCGATCCAGCATCCGGCGTCGGCGTGCTCACCGCCCTGGCGGCGGGGATCGTCTCCTTCCTCTCCCCGTGTGTGCTGCCGCTCGTGCCGGGCTATCTCTCTGCCGTGACGGGGGTTGCGGCCGCGGACCTGGAGCGCGCCGACTGGCGCCGGGTGATCGTCCCCAGCCTGCTCTTCGTCAGCAGCTTCTCGGTGATCTTCATCCTGCTCGGGCTCGGCGCGACCGGCATCGGCAGCACGCTCCAGGAGCACCAGCTGCTGCTCGACAAGATCGCGGGCTGGCTGATCATCGCGATGGGCGTCTTCTTCATCTCGGCGCTCTTCATCCCGCAACTGAACCGCGAGTGGCACGTCGAGGGCTTGCTGGCGCGCGCGGGCACCGGTGGCCCGTTGGTCGCCGGCGCAGCCTTCGGCATTGCCTGGACGCCGTGCATCGGACCGACGCTGGCGGCGATCCTGAGCGCGGCGGCGCTCTCGGGCTCCGCCGCGCACGGCGCCTTACTGCTCGCCGTCTACTCGGCGGGTCTGGCCATCCCCTTCCTGCTCACCTCGATCGCCTTCAGCCGGATGACGACGGCCTTCGCCGTCATCAAGCGCCACTACCCGGTGATCATGGCGATCGGCGGGCTGATCCTGATCGCGTTCGGCGTCGCGATCCTGACCGGCTGGTTCGACACGTTCAACCGCTGGGCCCAGGACCTGCTCGACAATCTCGGCATCAACGTCTCCAGCGACGTCTAGCCGGAACTGGCCAGCCAGCCAGTTCCCTAGACTCACGGGGCTGCCATGACCGCCAAGCCCACCACGTGCGTGATCGGGGCCGGGATCAGCGGCCTGACCGCCGGCAAGGCGCTCTCCGACTGGGGCGTTCCCTACACCTGCTTCGAGGCGAGCGACGACATCGGCGGCAACTGGTACTTCGGCAACCCCAACGGGCGGTCCTCGGCCTATCGCTCGCTGCACATCGACACCTACCGGGACAGCGTCTCGTTCCGGGACATGCCGATGGGCGATGACTATCCGGACTACCCCCACCACGAGCGGATTCGCGCCTACATAAACGACTACGCCGACGCCTTCTCACTCCGGGATCGGATCCGGTTCGAGACTCCGGTCGAGCATGCCGAGCGCATCGACGGCGGCGGCTGGAGGGTCACGCTCGGTGACGGCTCGACCGGGGAGTTCGACTTCCTGATCGTCGGCAACGGGCATCATTGGGATCCGCGTTATCCGGACTTCCCCGGCAGCTTCGAGGGCGAGACGCTTCATTCACACCACTACCTCTCCCCCACCGAGCCGCTCGATCTGGTCGGCAAGCGCGTGCTGGTCGTCGGAATCGGCAACAGCGCGGTTGACATCGTCTCCGAGCTCTCGCGCAAGGGCGTGGCCGAGAAGGTCTTCATCTCCACTCGCAGCGGAGCGTGGGTGATGCCGAAGTACCTGTTCGGCCAGCCGATCGGGAAGCTCGTCACGACCAATCCGCGCCTGCCGCTCAAGCTTCAGCGCTGGCTCGCTCGCCCCCTCCCCTACCTGGCCTCCGGGCGGATGGAGGACTTCGGCCTCCCCCACCCCAACCACGAGTTCCTCGAGGCTCATCCGACTGTCTCCAGCGAGCTGCTGCTGCGGCTCGGTTCCGGCGACGCGGTCGCCAAGCCCAACATCAAGGAGCTACGCGGGGACCGCGTCGAGTTCGAGGACGGGACCACCGAGCAGATCGACGCGATCGTGTACGCCACGGGCTACAAGATCACGTTTCCCTTCTTCGATCCTGACTTCATCTCGGCGCCCGAGAACCGGTTTCCGCTCTACAAGCGGATCTTCTGGCCGGGAATCGACGATCTGGCCTTCATCGGCTTCGCGCAGACGGTGCCCACGCTCTTCCCGTTCGTCGAGCTGCAGAGCAGGGTGGTCGCCCGGTACGTCAACGGGGACTACGCCCTGCCCTCGGAGGATGAGATGGAGCAGACGATCGAACGCGACCAGGAGCGGCACTACGGGCGGGTCACCGATCGACCGCGCCACACCATGCAGATCGACTGGTACGTCTACGAGCACGACATCTGGAACCGGGAGCTCCCGGCCGGACGTGAGCGCGCCGACAACGGGATGGCACCGAAGCTCGCCGGCAGGGCGCCGAGCGCGGAGGGCGTTGATGCGAGGGTGCTCCGAGGCGAAGCCGAGGAGCAACCCGTTTAGTGGCGAAGCCGGCTGACGTCACCTTCCCGAGTCACGGGGAGAGCTGCGCCGCCTGGCACCTCGCCGGCGAGGGCGACGCGTTCGCGGGCGAGCGTGGGCGCCCGTGCGCGGTGATGGCCCACGGCTTCGGCGGCACAAAGGACTCCGGCCTTCTCCCCTTCGCCGAGGCGATGGCCGATGCGGGGCTCGACGTGCTGCTCTTCGACTACCGCGGCTTCGGCGGGTCGAGCGGTGAGCCGCGCCAGTTCGCCTGGCCGCCGCGCCACCGCGACGACTACCGGGCGGCCGTCGAGTTCGCGCGCGGGCTCGACGGCGTCGATCCGGAGCGGATCCTGCTGTGGGGCACCTCATGGTCCGGCGGGCACGTGGTCTACGTCGCCGCCGGTGATCCGAGGATCGCCGGGGTGATCAGCCAGTCGCCCGACCTCGACGGCCTGCAGACCCTGAGGCAGATCGGACGCTACGCGGGCCCCGCCCATCAGATGAAGCTGACCTGGATCGGGTTGCGGGATGCTCTCGGAGCTCTTCGGGGCCAGGAGCCGCTGATGATCGGCACGGTCGGCCGGCCCGGCGAGATGGCCGGCATGACCACCGAGGACTCGGAGCCCGGAATGCGAGCGATCGCCGGGCCGACCTGGCGCAACGAGGTGACCGGTCGCGCGATCTTCGCCGAGTGGACCAACCGCGCGATCACGCAGATGGACAAGCTGCGCTGCCCGATCCTCGTGCAGATCGCCGATCGCGACGCGGTCGCCCCGCCGGCCGCCGCCCGCGCCGCCGCCTGGCGGGCCAAGGGCCGAGTAGAGGTCCGCGACTATCCGTGCGGGCACTTCGACCTCTACCTGGGCGAATGGCGGGAGCGTTTGATCGCGGACCAGCTCCACTTCCTGAGGCGGCACCTTGCCCCGAGCGAGACCCGCGAACCGGCGCGGCTAACCTGAGTCTCATGGTCACTGACGTAACCGAACAGGACTTCCAGCAGAAGGTCGTCGAGCGCTCCAGTCAGGTGCCCGTGGTGGTCGACTTCTGGGCCGAGTGGTGCGGGCCCTGCCGGACCCTGGGTCCTGCCCTGGAGAAGGCGGTGAACGCGCGGAACGGCCAGATCGAGCTCGCCAAGCTCGATACGGACCGGAACCCGAACATCGCCCAGGAGTTCCAGATCGCGAGCATCCCGGCCGTGAAGGCGTTCAAGAACGGCAAGGTCGTCGCCGAGTTCATCGGCGCGATCCCGCCCGCCCGGATCGAGGAGTTCCTCAATCAGATCGTCCCCTCGGAGGCGGACCAGCTGGCCGAGTCCGGTGACGAGGACTCGCTGCGCAAGGCGCTCGAGCTGGACCCGCGCCACTCGCAGGCCGCGGTCAGCCTCGGACGGCTCCTGCTGGAGCGGGGCGACGTCGACGAGGCGCGCCAGGTCCTCAGCCCCTTCCCACACGACTTCATCGCCGACGGGCTGGCCGCGCGGGCCGAGCTGTCAGCGACGCAGAACGGAGCCAACCCCGACGAGCTCCAAGCGGCCTTCGGCGCCTGGGATGGTGGCGACCCCGGGGAGGCCCTCGAGAAGCTTCAGAAGGTGCTCTCGGCGGAGCAGGCCCCGGAGCGGAAGGACCTCCTGCGCCGCGTGATGGTCGCGATCTTCACCGAGCTCGGCGCGGATCACCCGCTGGCGCGGGAGCACCGCCGCCGCCTGGCCGCCGCGCTGAACTAACTACGCCGGCGGCTTCTCGGGCGTACCCGGCACGGCGACCTCGATCGGGATGCCGAGGGCCTCGGCCTCCTCGATGCCCTCGCCCTCCTGGTCGCGTGAGCAGATGATCCGGAAGGCGCCGGTGCCGAGCTCGGGGTCGGGGACGATCGGAAGGCCGCGAATCTCCTCCCAGCCGAGGCGCTCGACCTCGAAGGGATTCATGCGGACCTCGCTTGCCGGGAACGGGCAGTTCGAGTTGTGCTGGTCGATCGCCCGCGAGATCGCCTCGAGGTTCTTTGCCTCCGCGCTCGTCACCGCCGCTCAAAATAGCGCCCTCCGTCAGAGCTGGGGCCTAATCTCGGTTGCTCGCAGGTGATCGCCCACGTCGACATGGACGCCTTCTATGTCTCGATAGAGATGCTGCGACATCCTGAACTGCGCGGGAAACCGGTGGTGGTCGCCTACGACGGGCCGCGGGGCGTGGTCACCACGGCCTCATACGAGGCGCGCAAGTACGGCGTGCACTCGGCCCTGCCGATGGTGACTGCGCGGCGCCGGTGCCCGGACCTGACCGTGCTGCCCGTCGACATGCAGCTCTATCGGCGCGGCTCGAAGAAGGTGATGGAGACGCTCCGCGACTTCAGCGACGAGGTCGAGGTCGTCGGGCTCGACGAGGCCTATGTGGACCTCTCGGACTCCCCCGTCCCCCAGTCCCGCGCCACGGAGATCAAGCGGCGGATCAGGGAGGTCACCTACCTCGTCTGCTCGATCGGCCTCGCGCCCAACAAGCTGATGGCGAAGATCGCCTCCGACCTCGACAAGCCGGACGGCTTCTTCGTCCTCGACCACGAAAACTGGCTGGAGACGGTCGGCGAGAAGCCGGCATCGCTGCTGCCGGGCGTGGGCCCCAAGACGTTCGACCGACTGACGGCGATTGGCGTCGAGACCGTCGCGCAGCTGGCCACGGCCGATGAGCTGAGCCTGGGGCGCGCCTTCGGGCCGAACCACGGAAGCGGCCTGCGCGAACGCGCGAACGGCATCGGGAGCACGAAGCTCAACGAGGACACGGTGCGCAAGTCCGAGAGCCGCGAGACGACCTTCCCCGAGGACGTCACCGACCGCAAGCTCCTGCACGACACCGTCGAGCGTCTCGCCCGCTCGCTGTGCGAGAGCCTCGCGCAGAACAAGCGCCGCGGGCGCACGGTGACGTTGAAGATCCGCCTGCAGCCCTTCAAGACCTACACGCGCTCGCGAACGCTCTCCTCCCACACGTGCGATCCGGAGGAGGTGGTCGCGACCGCGCGCGAACTGTTCGAGCGGTTCGACCCCCAGAGGCCGGTCCGGCTGGTGGGGGTCGGCTTGGCCGGGCTGGCGGAGGACGAAGAGTCCCGCCACCAGCCCGGACCAAGACCACACGGGTTGCTCTTCGGCTGACGCCTCCGAGCACCCTCGCATCAATTGACCCGCTCTAGCGAGTGGTCAGCACGGTCCCCGTGGAGGGGAAGCCGAGCTTCGCCTTCGTGGCGGCGGTCAGGTCGTACTCGCGATTCCCCGCGAAGGGACCACGGTCGACCACCGGAACGGTGACCGTGTGACCGTGGTAGCGGAGCGTGACCCTGGCGCCGCAGGGGAGCGTCTTGTTGGCGACGCCCAGCTTGTTGGGCGTCAGCGTCCCGCCGCAGGCGAGACCGCCCCCGTAGA
>JBKPND010000078.1:0-9264 GCA_046732465.1 Actinomycetota bacterium | reverse complement strand
GAAGACGGCGGCGCGGCCGCCCGCGAGGCGCTCGACGGCGGCGAACCCGGCCTCGCGGGCAGCCTCCGCGGCCACGTCGTAGCCGGGGCTGGCGATGTCCTGGCGGCCGAACGCGACCTCGTTGCCGGGACGGTGGATGCGGACCGTCGGGGGAAGCTCCCCGGCGGCCACGCGGCGCAGGATCGTGCGCGAGATCTCGGTGCTGAGCTCGGGCTGGTCGGGGAAGGAGTGTCTGATCAGGCGGAGGGTCTCCAGGGCTACCTCCGTCGCTTGAGCCGTCGGTGGGTGAGCAGGATCGCGGCGAGACCCAGCAGCTGGCAGCCGAGGATCACGCGGTTGAGATCGACTGCGGGCTGCCAGCTGACCTGGTCACCGCGGACGATGTACGCACCGACCGGCCGCGCCTGGACTCCGAAGCCGGCGCCGCCACCCGTCTGCTCGCCCTGCTCGCCGGTGCCGCCTCCGGCACCTCCCATGACGGCGGCGGCTGGAATCACCGTCAAGCCGTTTTTCTCATAAGGCTCGCCATAGACACGCTTGACAGTGATCGCGTCGCGACCCGTCGAGATGGTCTCCTGGACGTCCATTCCTCCTCCTCGGTTGAGCGTTTCCGCCATGAGGAATTGTGAAGTGCAGACCTACGCGGCCTCATCCGGGTCGTCCCCGAGCAGGGCCTCGCGGAGCAGGCGCTCCTCCTCGTCGAAGAGGTGGCCGATCGTGCGGTCGCGATCGAGCAGGATCCGGCGCTTCGTCTGGGTGGTCGCCTGCCGTGGCGCCGAGGCGATCCGGCCCGCCAGTTCGACCGCCCGGGGCATGAGCTCGTCGGCGGGATAGACCGCGCCGACGATCCCCATTCGCTGTGCGCCCGCGGCGTCGAGCAGCCTGCCGGTGAGGGTGAGCTCGGCGGCGACTGGGGCGGGGAGGGCGGCACGCGCCGCGGCGTAGCTCGGCGGTATGCCTTGGGGCAGCTCGGGGAAGCCGAAGCTCGCCTCCTCGGCCGCGAGCCGCAGGTCGCAAAGCAGCGCGAGGGCGAAGCCGCCCGCAAGAGCCGGGCCGTTCACGGCGGCGACCACGGGTTTCAGGCAGCCGCCGACCGCCCGGAAGGAGGCGATGCTGGTCTTGACCAGACGCTCCCTGTGGGCGCGGTCGCCGCCGAACTCGCTGGTGTCCATCCCCGAGCAGAAGGCGGGCGGCGCGCCGGTCAACACGATCGCGCCGACCTCGGGATCATCGCCGAGGCCGCCGAATGCGTCGGCGAGCTCGACGCGCAGGTCGATCGAGAGGGCGTTCCGCTTCTCGGGTCGCTGCAGCGTCACGATGGCGACTTCCTCGCGCCGTTCGAGGGACAGGAGGCCGGCCATTGCGAGGATCATCTCCGAAAAGGAAGGAGGCCGCTTGAAGTCGCACACCGAGTACATGACCTTCAACACGGATGAGCGCCGCGAGTTCATCCGGATCACGGAGAACGTCCAGGGCGCCGTCGACGCCGCGGGAGTGGGGGAGGGGATGGTGCTGGTCTCGGCCATGCACATCACCGCGGCCGTCTGGGTGAACGACGACGAGCCGGGTCTCCAGCAGGACACCCTGGAGTGGCTCGACAAGGTCGCGCCGCCGAGCTGGAAGGAGCCCGCCAACGACGTGGCCCGTGCGCTCCTCCCCGACCCGGGTGACTACCGGCACCATCGCGGCGGCGAGGACAACGGCGACGCCCATCTCAAGAACCTGCTGGTTCACCACCAGGTCGTCCTGCCGATCACCGAGGGACGCCTGGACCTAGGCCCTTGGCAGGCCGTCTTCTACTGCGAGTTCGACGGCCGTCGCTCCAAGCGGCTGGTGATCAAGGTGATGGGCGATTAGCTCCGCTGTGGCTCAGGGGGAGCGGTCGGTCGCCGCGCCCGCCCTCGTCATCGGCGCCGTGGTCTCGGTCCAGCTGGGATCGGCGACGGCGACCACCCTCTTCGACCAGGTCGGCCCCGCGGGCGCGGTGCTCTATCGGCTGCTGTTCGCCGCGCTGGTCCTGCTCGCGATCTGGCGGCCGGCGCCGCTCGAGGCCGGCCGCGATGGACTCGTGCTGGCGGTGGCGTTCGGGGTGACGCTCGCCGGGATGAACTTCTGCTTCTACGAGGCGCTCGACCGGATCGATCTCGGGATCGCGGTGACCTTCGAGTTCGTCGGTCCGCTGCTCGTCGGACTGCTCGGATCGAGGCGGCCGCTCGATCTGGTCTGGGTCGCCTGTGCGGCGGCGGGGGTGCTCCTGCTGACGCGCCCGTCGGGGTCGGCCACCGCGGCCGGCATCGGCTTCGCCCTCCTCGCCGGCGCGTTCTGGGGCGCCTACATCCTGCTCAGCGCCAGGGTCGGACGGGCTTTCCCCGGCGGACGTGGCCTGGCGCTGGCGATGGGGGTCGCGGCGGTGCTGATGGTCGTTCCCGGGACCGCGGCCGCCGGCGGGGACCTGATCGATCCGGGTGCGGCGGCCGTCGGTGCGGCCACCGCGATGTTGAGCTCGGTGATTCCCTACTCGCTCGAGCTGGAGGCGCTGCGGCGGATCGCGGTCGGCACCTTCGGCGTCCTGATGAGCATGGAGCCGGCGGTCGCCGCCGTGATCGGGCTCGTCGCGCTGGGCCAGGGGCTGGCCGCGGTGGACGTCGCCGGCATCGCCCTCGTGGTGGTCGCCAGCGCCGGGGTGCTCGGCGCGTCCGTTGCACGGGCGCCGACGGAGGCCTGATCGTGGGGTGTTGCCTACGCCGCCCTACGCAGGCGCCGGAGCCGGCGGGCGAAGCGCAGCCGGGCGAGACCCGAGGCGGCCGAGGTCTCGACCGTGGGCCCCTCCACGAGGGCCGTTCCAAGCAACGACGGCATGTGGCGCTCGATCTGGGCCTCGAGGCAGGCCCTACACGAGCACTCAGGAACGGATATGCCTGTGTTCGAACAGACCGTCATCCGAGTTCCTTAAGCCGAAGCGGGACCACGGTAACCGCCTCGCCGGTCGGAAATCCCGCAAATACCCCGAAAGTGCGTTGATGACGTCCTGTCATTCGATCCTCTTCTGGGCCCCCTGAAAGGATCCGCAGGCGGATATGGAAGCAAAAGGGCCAGACGTGCGCGCAGGTTCGATCGCCGAGTCGGTCGCGAAGGCGCAGGTTCACGCGCCGACGCGGGGCAACCGGAAGCTGGAGAGCTTCCTCGACGCGGTCAACGCCGACGAGCGCGTGCGGGCCTGGTGGTACATGGCGCAGATCAACTCCGAGCGGCTTGGGATGTCCGATCACTCCTGGGTGCACGTGCAGGTGGTTCTCAACATCGCCCTGCGGCTGCTCCGCCTGCTGGTTAAGAGCCACATCGAGCCCACGATGGTTACGGAGCACGGGATGAAGGACCGGGACGCCGAGGTGGTCGTGGCCGGCGGGGCCCTGCTCCATGACGTGGGCATGTCGATCCACCGCGCAGACCACGAGGCCTACAGCCTGTTCCTCGCCCAGGAGGAGCTCCGGTCGCTGCTCGCCGACGTCTACAAGGAGCCCGAGCGGACGGTGGTGATCGCGGAGATCCTGCACGCGATCATCGGCCACCGCCGGCGGGGAGAGCCGTACACGCTCGAGGCCGGGGTGGTCCGGGTGGCCGACGCGCTCGACATGGCGGAGGGCCGCTCGCGGCTCCCGGTGGAGGGGGGCCAGTACGGCATCCACGCCCTCTCCGCCGCCGCGATCGACGAGGTCCGCATCGAGAGCGGCGAGGAGCGGGCGGTCCGCATCGAGATCGAGATGAACAACTCCGCGGGCATCTTCCAGGTCGATGACCTGCTCGCCACGAAGCTTCGCGGCACCCCCCTGGAGGGCCACGTCGAGGTAATCGCCCAGGTCCCGGGCGAGACCGAGAAGCGCCTGCTGCCGAGCTTCCGTTTGTAGTTACTGGCGACCCGGCCGGGGCGAATCTCGGATGTCGAGTCCTTTTCCGCGTATGCGACGGGAAACCACTCGAGATCCCGCTCAGGCTGTCTGGGCCCTTGCCCGGAGCCAGCATGGCGTCGTAACGCGGCGCCAGCTCCTCGACGCCGGTTTCACCTCCGATCAGATCGATCGCCGCATTGCACGGGGAAGGCTGCACCGACTCTGGCGAGGCGTTTACGCCGTCGGGCGACCGCGTGTCACGATCCTCGGATGGTGGCGCGGCGCCGTTCTCGCGTGCGGAGGCGACACATTCCTGAGCCATGACAGCGCCGCCGCGCTCTGGGGCATTCGAGAGACGAGACCCGGCAATGAAGGAGAGCAATCCAGGCCGGAGGTGATTCATGTCTCGGTGTCGGCGACCAGAACCCCCGTCGGACCGGCATCCGCGTACACCGGCGCAGCGATCTATCGGAGTCCGAACGCGGCGTCTGCCAGGGGATTCCAGTCACGACGGCGGCCCGGACACTGATCGATCTCTCGGCGCTTCATGGCCCGGAGAACCTGGAAGCTTGGATCAATAGGGCGGACAAACTGGCGCTCATCGACCCAGAGGCGCTCCGTCGGGAAGTCGAGAAGCGCCGCGGGATGGATGGTGCGCCGGTCCTGCGCACTGTGCTCGATCGGCGCACGTTCCGGCTAACCGATTCGGAGTTGGAACGGCGCTTTCTCCGACTAGTCCGGCGCGCTCGACTCCCCGACCCCCTCACCCAACAGCGCTTGAACGGATTCCGGGTTGACTTCTACTGGCCGCATCTCCGGCTGGTTGTCGAAACCGATGGCTTGCGCTACCACCGCACAGCAAGCCAGCAGTCATTCGATCGTGCGCGCGATCAAGCCCACGTAACTGCAGGCTTCACTGTTCTTAGATTCACCCACGCCCAAGTCGCGTACGAACCGGGGACAGTGGTCTCGGCGCTCCGTGCCGTCGCGAACCGGATCTCGAGTCTTTTTCCGCCGTAGGTCCGGGAAAGTGTTCGAGATCCGGACTAGACCCCGGCGCCGGCCCCACCGCGGCCTTCACCCGCTGCGAAGCGGGCCGCGCCCTCGACCCCGACACCGGTGACCGCGCCGCCGATCTCCGCCTCACGCGCGAGGCCCTCTTCCAGCGGGAGGCCGAAGCCCTCGAGCGCTGAGCGGCGGTCCGCCAGCATCGTCTCCTGGGGGAAGGAGGCGAGGCCCTCGGCCATCTCGAGGGAGCGCTCGAGGTGCTTGCCCGGATCCACCACCTCAGTGAGCAGGCCCATCGCGAGCGCCTCGTCGGCCTCGACGATCCGGCCGGACAGGATCATGTCGAGCGCGCGTCCCATCCCGACGATCCGCGGCAGCCGCTGGGTGCCGCCGTCGATCAGTGGCACGCCCCAGCGGCGCTCCGGAAAGCCGAGCTTCGCGGTCTCCGTGGCGACGCGCAGGTCGCACCAGAGGGCGAGTTCGAGCCCGCCGGCGAGCGCGTAGCCGGAGATCGCGGCGATCGTCGGCTTCGAGGGGGTCAGGCGCGTGAAGCCGAGTGGGCCATCGGGCCGGGGCTTCAGCCACTCCTTGGCGATCCCCTCGTCGTTCATCGCCGCGGCGACGGACTTCAGGTCCGCGCCCGCGCAGAAGGCCTCGTCGCCGGCGCCGGTGAGGATCATCACCCGGGCCTCGTCGTCGGCCTCGAACTTGCGGTAGGCCTCGAGCAGCTGGTCGGCCGTGTTCGGATCGACCGCATTGCGCCGCTCCGGCCGGTCGATGGTGATCACCGCCGCCGCGCCGCGCCGCTCGTAGTTGACCTCGGGCATGCGCTCCGATCCTATGTCGCGCCGTCTGGCGTCGTCAGCCGCTAACCCGGAGTGGTCTGCGGCCAGCCCCTCAGGTAGGGCAGGGGGTCGACCGGCTTGGTCTCGGAGCGCAGGGTCGCCTTGCCGATCCGCACCTCGAAATGGAGATGGGGCCCCTCGCAGGAGCCGCTGCAGCCGAGCCGCCCGAGCAGCTGGCCGGCGTGCACCCTGTCGCCGGTCTGCACGACGGGCGGCCGGAGCATGTGCATGTAGACGAAGCTGTGGTTGTCGGCGGGGTCGAAGACGGCGATGTAATTGCCGCGGCCGCCGGAGTAGCGCCCGCTGGCCTTGCCGCGGTCGACCACCACGCCGTCATGCACCGCGACCTCCGGCGTGCCGACCTTGCCGAAGATGTCCTGTCCCTCGTGGACGTGCCCGTAGCGGGAGGCACCGAACCGCGCCTGGGCGTCGCCGAAGTCATGCGCCCCGATCAGCGGGAAGACGTAACCGGGAGCGAGCCCCGGGGGAGTGCCCGCGTCGATGCCGAAGATCGCGGCGCTGCTGGCCAGCGACTGACGGCCCGTCCCGGCGTCGAGTCCCGGCACCGGGAGCCCGAGCACCGAGCCGAGGCCGGCGCTCAGGCCCAGCACCAGCGTCACGGCAAATCCGGCCTTGGCGGTCGGCCAGAACAGCCCCCGCCGCCTCGACGACTCCCGCCTGCGCTTCTCGGCCGCCCGGGCCCCCCTCTTGACCGGGCCCTTGACCCCGGGCTCGATCCGGGCACGCGCCGGCTCGGGCGCCGGCGCCTCGCGATCCCGCTCGGCTGCCACCGCCTGGCCTCGCTGCGGCGCCGCTTTCCGTCCCCGCCCCGGTGCCACACGCCGCCCTCGCTCGGGCGGCGCGGCCGCCCGTGTGTGGCGGGACCACACGTATCGCTCCCGGCGCTCCCGATCGGCTCGCTCTCGCCGCAGTCGCTCCAACCGCTCGAGGCGACGCCGCTCGAGGCGCTCCTGCAGGACGCGATCGCGCTCGGCCCGCTCGCGCTCGATCCGGCTTCGCCGCTCCCTCTCGGCCCGGCTCCGCTCCTCCCGCTCGCGTTCGAGCCGCTCGGCGACCGACTGCCGGCCGCGCCGGAGCGGGATCACGTCGGCGTCTCCGCCGCCCAGCCTCACCTGGGTCTGGTCTGGCGCAGCCTGGCCGCCCTGACTGCGGCGGCGCGTTCGGAGATCAGCGACGCGATCGTCCCCGGCGAGCCCCATGCCGCCGAGGTCTAGCGGCTTCCGAGGCGCTCTAGGTCCTGCGTGCGCCTCTCTTTGCGGTTCTCGAGGCGGATCTGAATCAGGGAGAGCACGGTCACCAGGATCGCGAAGAACGCGATCAGTCCGAAGGCGAAGAAGGTGACCGACTTGTCAGTCGTTCGCCCGTAGACGCCGACCCCGTCAGCCGCCATCGCGGCGGGCGCAATGACGAGCGGGCCGACCACGGCTACGAACCCCACCAGCAACCGAGAACTGGATGCGAGGGTGCTCCGCAGGCGGAGCCGAGGGGCAACCCGTTTGGTGCTGGAACGCATCCCGGGCAAGTTATCGAACCGGGCAGCGCCTAACGCCGACTTAGGCCTTCTTTGGATTGTGCCGCGAGGATCCCCCTCCCTCGGCGCCCGGGCCGAGAGCTCCGGCATGGACCCGATCTCCTACTTCCAGGCAATCGTCCTCGGGCTGCTACAGGGAGTCTCGGAGCTGTTTCCGATCTCCAGCCTCGGACACAGCGTTGTGCTGCCGCGCGTCCTCGGCTGGGACATCCATCAGAACGACGACTACTTCCTGAGCTTCCTGGTCGCCACGCACTGCGCGACCGCCATCGTCCTCCTGCTCTTCTTCATCCGGGACTGGGCCCGCATCGTCAAGGGCCTCGGGCGCTCGCTGCGCGACCGCTACATCGATCCCGCGGACCGGGACGCGAAGCTCGGCTGGCTGCTCGTCTTCGGCACGATCCCCGCAGGCCTGCTCGGTCTGCTGCTCGAGCACCCCCTCCGCACGCTCTTCGCCTCGACGCAGACGGCCGCGATCTTCCTCTTCGTCAACGGCCTGATGCTCTTCGGGGCGGAGGCGCTCAGGCGACGCGCCCCGGTCCGCTCCGAGGCGAGCATCCGCTCGGACGAGGTGATCGCCCGAAGCCTCGGCTACCGCGAGGCGCTCGGAATCGGAACCGCCCAGGCACTCGCCCTGGTTCCCGGGCTCTCTCGCTCGGGCGCGAGCATGGGCGGCGGCCTGCTCGCCGGGCTGTCGAACGAGGAGGCGGCCCGCTTCGCCTTCCTTCTCGCCACGCCGATCATCGGCGCCGCCGGCGTGCTCAAGCTGCCCGACCTGCTCGGCTCGCAGGGCGATCACGTCCGTGGCCAGGCGCTGGTGGGCGCTCTGGGCGCCGCCGTGACGGCCTACCTCTCGGTCCGCTTCCTCCTGCGCTTCTTCGAGACCAATCGCCTGACTCCATTCGCCGTCTACTGCTGCGCCGTCGGGGCCGTGCTGTCGGTCGCCTTCGCGCTCACCTGAGGAGATTGCAATGACCAAACGACCCGAACTCATCGTCCCCGCGATCCTGCTCGGGATCGTCTTCGGGGTGATCGCGGTGATCTACTGGGCCGACAGCGCCAGCTCGCTGCCGTCCTTCTTCCCCGGGCACGATGCAGGCTCCGCGCATCACCACGTGAAGCACGGGATCGCCGCGGCGATCGTCGCGGTCGGCTGCTTCGTCTTCGTCTGGTTCCAGTCGGGCGGGCAGCGCCCCGCCACCTGAACCGCGTCGGGGTGACGCGGCCGCTCCGGGCGGTCACCTAGCATGCCGCGCCGATGTCCGAACTGGAGGCCCTCCTGCTTGGGATCGTCCAGGGCCTCACCGAGTTCCTGCCGATCTCGTCTTCCGGGCACCTGATCCTCGTCCCGTGGCTCCAGGACTACACGTTCCTGGAGGACCACGAGAACTTCAACAAGACCTTCGACGTCGCCCTCCACGCGGGCACCCTCGTGGCGGCGATCTCGTACTTCCGCCACGAGGTGGTCACCTACCTGAGCGCGTTCATCCGCAGCGTGCGGAGCCGCGCGATCGAGACGGTCGACGAGCGCGTCGCCATGGCGATCGCGGTCGGCACGGTCCCCGCGGTGATCGCGGGCGGACTCGGCTCCGGCTTCATCGAGGACCACCTGGGCGAGCCCTGGATGATCGGCATCCAGCTGATCGTCTTCGGTGCCCTCCTCGGCTGGGCCGATCGGCTGCCCGAAGCCCGGGGGGTGGAGGGCCTCACGCTCAGGGACGGCCTCTACGTCGGCCTCGCCCAAGTCCTCGCCCTCGCACCAGGCACGTCACGCTCGGGAATCACGATCACGGCGGCCCGCTACCTCGGCTTCGACCGGGATTCTGCCGCGCGCGTCTCCTTCCTGCTGCTGATTCCCGCCGTCTTCGGGGCGACCGTGTACAGCGCCTACAAGGCGATCCACGACGGGCTGCCCGACGACGTCGCCGGCCCGATCGTCGTCGGCACGATCGCCTCGGCGGTCTCCGGCTAC
>JBKPND010000077.1:0-14221 GCA_046732465.1 Actinomycetota bacterium | reverse complement strand
GCGGCCACCAGCTCGCACCGCCGCCGGCCGGGACCGCGGCCTCCTCCCCCTCGATCGCGTCCGCGGAGAGCAGGCCGCGCAGTGAGATCAGCATGATCAGCGGCGCCGCGATCGCGAGGCACTTGGCCTGCGTGTAGGGCGTGCCGAGGGCGAGCGCTCCCAGGTAGACGAGCGTCGCGGCGAGCAGGGCCGAGGGCAGCGCCGACTCGCGGCGCGAGAGCGCCCGGCCGAGCCCCCAGGCGAAGGCCGCCAGGGCGAGGAGGCCGCCCAGGTAGAAGGCGATCTCTGGGGTAGTCGAGTTCGCCGGCGTGATCCGGAACTCACCCGAGGGCCAGATGCCGAAGGCCTCGAGCGGGTTGAGCGGCTGCCGCAGGTTGCCGAACCCGACCGTCGGCCCGGTGCCGGACGGATTGAACGCCTCGAAGTTCGAGAAGCTGGCCAGCCGGAAGACCTCGGGCAGAGCGCAGATCACGGGAATCCCGATGCCGAGCAGGAGCGCCGACCGGGCACCGCGGAGGCGCTCTCGAAGGCGGAGGCCCGCGAACCACGAGGCGGCCCGATCGCGCTCCCGCAGCGCGATCACCAGCATCCAGATCACCGCGGCCCCGAGCAGCCAGGCGAGGCCGGGGAAGCTGTAGTTGTAGATCGTGCCCGCGGCGATCACGCCCAGCGGGATGACCGCCCGCGCCGATGCCGTCCCCCGCGACCAGGCTGGGAGTATCGGCGGCAGCGCCAGGGCGAAGCCCAGCAGGGCGAGGCCCAGCAGGGGCTCCTTGAAGGCGCCCTGCGCCAAGTAGGCCGCCACCAGGTAGGCGCTGGCCGACAGCACCGCGCCCGGCACCCGCAGCCAGCCCCGAACGCCGCGCAGCGCCCCGTATGCCGTCAGCGCCAAGAGGACGGCGATCGCTCCGGTGAGCCCGGCGAAGCCCTCGACGTAGCTTGCCCCGCTCACCTTCGTGGTCGCGGCGACGATCGCGTGCGGACCGAGCGGGTAGCCGTCCTTGATGAGGTCGGGAGCCGGTCCGGCGTGTGTCGAGATCCACTCCGTGAAGAGCAGGTGGGAGGCCATGTCGTCGTTGACCAGGCCCTGGCCGAGGATGCCGACGCGCCCGCTGGCGGCGAACGGGATCGCCGCCACCAGCGCCGCCCCGACCACGACGACGATCGCGCCCACCCGGAAGGTCCCCGCGGGCACCCGGGTCCGGCCGAAAACGGCCAGGCAGCCGATCAGCGCCAGCCCCGCCGCGATGGCCGCCGTCACCGCATGCCCCGGCAGCTTGACCGCGACGCCACAGATCACCAGCAGCGCCGAGATCCCCGTGGCCGGCCCCGCGGCCGAATGGCGGGGCAGGCCGGCGATCGCCATGATCGCCGCGCCGAGCAGCAGGGAGGCGGCGGCGATCAGCGCGCCCGCCAGGAGGGCCGAAAGCATCGCGGAAGCCTAGATTGGAACGCTCAGACGGGCCCTAGAGGCCCGGAAGATGCCGGGCCGTGAACCCCTGCGGGTAGGCATCGGCCGGATGCCACCGGGGGCCCGACCCGCGGGCGTCGCCCACGGTGTCCCAGCGCAGCCCGGCGATCACCGCGTAGACGTGGGTCGGGCTGGCGTAGATCGTGAGCCAGCGTCCCGGTCCCGGGATGCCGTAGCCCATGAACTCTCCCGAGGTCAGCGGTGAACGCAGTAGCCCGGCCCCGGCGAGCGCGTAGCTGACGGCGCCGGAGCAGTCGTAGCCCTTGGATTGCCACGAGCCGTGCCCCCCGCCCCATCGGTACGGCTGACCGACGATCAGGTTCGCCGCGCTGATCATCTGCCGGATCGGATCGGGGGCGGATGCGGGCGCCAGGGCGGTCCGGTTGAGCAGCAGAGCGGACTCGACCCCGCCCACCGGGTGGGTGGCGGTGTAGACGCGCTTGCGCTCGGCCGGCGACGGCGGTGTGTAGGAGCCGTTGCTGCCGGCCGAGGCCGCGGGCATTCCGGTCTTCGGGTCGATCGCGCCAGGCGCCGTCCGCTGGGACGGGGTGTCCCAGGGGGCCGCCTTCTGGAGCGCCTCCTCGGATTGATACTCCGGCTTGGCCCGTCCCTGCCACGGCTCCGGCGCGAGCTTCACCGACGCCAGCTTCGCCGAGCTCGACCCCGAGCCCCCGGTCAGCTTCGGCACCGCGACCACCGCAATCGCCGCGGCCACGACAATCGCGACCGCCGGAACCACGATTGCGGGACGAGGCCTGATCCGCCGTCCTCTGACCACTGCCCGAGCGCCCTCCATTGGCCGCCCAACTCTAGGCGGGAACGGGAGCGCCTGCGCCGCTGAGCCCCCGGGGGGTCAGCCGGCGGCCGGCCGCTCCATGAACCAGTTCGACGCCCCGCCTGGGATCGTCGTCTCCTCGCCCACCACGTCGTAGCCGTGCGACCGGTAGTAGGGCAGGTTGTCCGGATTGGATGTCCACAGGAACGCGGGCACCTCGGCCTCGTCGGCCCTGGCCAGCGCCTCGGCCATCAGTCGCCGCCCGACTCCCTTCCGCTGATGGGCTCGCCTGACCCCGAATATGACGACGACGAAGACGTCGTGGTCCGGATAGCCCCGCTCGAAGACACGTTCCGCGCCCAGGGAGCGCGCCAGCACCGCGGGGCCGGCGAGGAGCGGGCCGGGCGCGAGCATGAACAGGCTGCGAACGTTCGGCGGCGGCCACAGCCCGGGCGCGCAGCCCGCGAGCACGCCGATCGGCTCGCCGTCCTCGGTGATGCACCAGGAGGGCCCGCCCCAGCGCTCCGCGACCCGCAGCGTGGAGAGGCTGGTCCGGTAGATGAACTTCCGCCGCCGGCCGGGGTCCCGGGGTCCGACCGAGCGCCAGCCGGGATCGTCGGCGAAGGCGTCGGCGAGCGCATCGGCGGCACCCCGCTGAAGGGCTGGGGTGAGCGGTTCGGGTGAGCCGGCCTCAGACAACCGATGCCGGGGCCGCGTCCGACTCGGTCCACTCGGCCCGGTAGACGCGGTGGCTTCCGGCGAGGCCCTTGAGCTCCAGCTCTCGGCCGTCGTCGAAGCGGAGGCCGTCCCCGTTCCCTCTCGAGGCGACCTCGCGGAGCTCCTGGGAGACGAGGATCTCCCCGCCCAGCGCCTGCGCCGCGATCCGGGCCGCGAGGATCACATTCTTGCCGAAGTAGTCCCCCTCCTCGGAGATCACCTCGCCGGTGTGCAGGCCCATCCGGACCCGCAGCGGCTCACCGGCGTCGTTCCGCTCCCGCTCGGCGAACGCCCGCTGGACCTCGATCGCGCACTCGAGCGCCTCGCAGGGATCCGGGAAGGCGAGCATGAAGCCGTCGCCCTGGCTCTTCACCTCGTAGCCGTCGTGACGAGCGAGCTGCTCGCGGAAGATCGAGTTGTGCTCCCGCAGCAGCTGCAGCCAGCGCTCGTCCCCGAGCCGCTCGGTGAGCACGGTCGAGTCCTCGATGTCGCTGAACAGGATCGCCACGGTCCCGTCCGGCGCCATGTGCGCACGCATGTCCGGCTGCTCCTCCTCGAGCGCCGAGACCATCTCGTCGATCGAGGTCGTCACGTCCACGCCGGCTAGGCCCTGCGCCTCGAGCCGGTCGCTGAGCGCCTGATCGGCGATCCAGCGGGCGCCCATCTCGCGGGCCGTGCCGAGCACGGTCGTGAGCAGCTCCAGGGCGAGCTCGCGGTCGTTGTCGCGGTCGCGCTCCAGCAGCACCTCGGCGAGCGCCAAGCCGCAGAGCGCCATTCCCGGGCGATCGTCCATGCGCGTCGCGATCTCGACCGCATTGCCCAGGTGGTGCTCCGCGTCGTCGAGGCGGCCCATGGTCCGGGCGAGCATTCCGAGTACCCGGTCGACGGGCCCGTTGCAGGCCGCGGCCCTCGCCACGACGACGATCAGGCCCTCGAAGGGGAGCAGCTCGTCGTACGCCTCAGCCGCTCGCCCGCCGTCCCCGATCATCGCGATCGCCTCGCCGAGGAGGCTCATCGCGGCGGGCCAGTTGACGTCTCGCGGAATCGCCGAGAAACCGTCTCCGGCGAACCGCTGCAGCTCGCGCTTCGCCAGCTCGAGATCCCCCGCCCGGGCGCCGAGCGTGACCAGGCCGCCCCGCCAGGCCGGGATGCCCGGGAAGCGCTCGGCGAGGTCGCGGACTGCGGGCAGGAGCTCGCCGGCGCGCCCCTGCATGCTGCGGATCTGGATCATCTGGATGCCGTAGTACTGCTGCGCGAGCGCCTGCTCGGCCCGCTCGCCGGCGTGCCGCGCCTGCTGAGCGAGGCGCTCGGCCTCTGCGATGTCGCCGTCCAGCAGGGCGCGCATGCCGCGCAGCGCGAAGGTGTGCCAGGTGTGCTCCGGCATCCGGAGCTCATCCGCCAGCCGGGCATAGATCTCCAGCTCGCGATCGACGGCGGGGACGTCGCCGAGCTCGAGGAACGACCAGAGCCGGTAGGCGTGGCCGCGCACCACCGCCTCGCGGTCGCCGGAGCGCTCGCCGAGCTCGACCATCTCATCGGCCAGCTCGAGGCGCTCGCGCGCGGCCCCCGGGCCGGCGGGGATGAAGATCTTGCGCTGCAGGGCGGCGGCCAGCGAGATCGGGTTGTCGATCTCCCTCGCGATCTCGATCGCCTCGTCGACCAGCCGCTCCGACTCGCTGACGTCGTTGTCGACCCAGTAGAGCTCGGCCGACTTGGCGCTCAGCAGCGCCGCCCTGCGGGCGGTGCGCTCCGGCCCGATCCTCTCCAGGGCCTCGTCCAGCAGGGCGAGGAGCTGCTCGTCGAGACGCCCCGCATCGCTCATCAGCGCGATGCCGATCGCCGCGCCCACCAGGCTGTCGGCATCGTCGAGGCCTCGGGCCGACTCCGCCGCCCGCTCGAAGGCGGCGCGGGCGTCGGCCACCCGCGCGGACTTCGCCTCGGCGCCGCCGAGGTTGAGCAGCAGCCGGCAGCGGAGCGCCTCGTCGCGCTCGTCCATCAGCTCGAGCACCTCGAGCGCCCTGCCGTAGACGTCAACGGCGTCCTCGTAGGCGAGCTGCTCCATGTCCTGGGCACCGGCCCGCTGCGCGTAGTCGATCGCCTTGGCGAGATCACCGCGGGGGGCGGCGGCGAGGAAGTGGTGGGCGAGCTCACCGAGGCGCTCGTCCACGTCGTCCCCACACATCTCCTCGATCGCGAGCCCGGTGCGCTCATGGAGCGCCGATCGCTTGGCGGGGCTGAGCTCCTCGTAGAGGGTGTCCCGAACCAGCGCGTGGGCGAACGAGAAGCGGCGGTCACCGAGGTCGGTGACGAGGCGCTCGGCGATCGCCTCCCTCGCGGCGGACATGAGCTCCTCCGGAGACTGCTTGGCCACCCGCGCGACCAGGTCCTCGTCGAAGTCGCGGCCGATCACAGCAGCCACCCGGAGCGCCTCGTTGGTCGCCGGGCTGAGACGATCGAGCCGTCGGCCGACCACCTCGCGCACGCCCTGTGGGATCTGAAGCTCGGCGGCGCTGCCGCCGGCGGTGAGCTTGCCCTCGCTGGCCAGCAGGCGCACCACCTCGCCGACGAAGAACGGGTTGCCGTCGGTCTGGTCCTGCACGGCCTCTGCCAGGCCTGGCGGCGAGGGGGCCCCTGAGGTCATCTCGATGTAGCGCTCCACGGCTTCCACTCCGAGGCCGCGCAGCGGGATGCGGCCGCTCCCCTCGATCCCCGAGATCTCTCCGAGAACCCGGGCGAGCGGATGGTGGCGGCCGAGCTCGACGTCGCGATACGTGCCGAGGACGAGCAGGCCGCTGGAGGCGAGCTCCCTGGCGGCGAAGCGGAGCAGCAGGAGCGAGGGCTCGTCGGCCCAGTGGAGGTCGTCAAGCACGATCACCAGGGGACGGTCGCCCGCGGCGGCGAGCAGCAGGCTGGTCACCGAGTCGAAGAGGCGGAAGCGAGCCTCCTCGCTGTCGGAGCCCTTGGCGGGCTCGATGTCGAGCTTCTCGGCGACCTCGGGGATCAGCTGGGCGACCTGGGCCGCGCCGCCGCCGAGCTGCCACGCCAGGGCGACCGGGTCCGCGTCGCGGGCATAGGAGCGGATCGCCTGCACCCACGGCCAGTAGGCGGGGGCGCCCTCGTCCTCGCGGCAGCGGCCCCAGTAGACCCGGGCGCCGCTCACGCGGGCGTAGGTGGCCAGCTCCTCGGCCGCGCGGGTCTTGCCGATTCCCGGCTCCCCCACCAGCAATTGCAGGGAGCCTCGGCCGGCGAGCGCGCCCTCGACGGCGTCGCGCAGCCGCTCGAGCTCGCGCTCCCGACCCACGAAGACTCCACCCGCCAGGCTCTCGAGCGGATTCGCCTCACGGGCCTCGACCGTCTCGTCCGGTTTCTCCTCGAGCGCGGCGCAGACCAGCTCGCGTGCCTCGGTGGCGTTGGCGGGACGGTCCTCCGGCCGCTTCGCGAGCAGGGAGATCACCGCCCGGTCGACCGGCTGCGGAACCTCGGGGTTGTGCCGGGATGGCGGCACGGGGTCGGCGTGCAGGTGCTGGCTGATGATCGAGACCGCGTCGTCCCCGGGGAAGGGAGGTTGGCCGGTGAGCATCTCGTAGAGCAGGGCACCGAGCGAGTAGATGTCGCTGCCGGGGCTGGCCGCTTCGCCGAGCGCCTGCTCGGGCGGCAGGTAGGCGACCGTTCCGACCAGCGTGCCGCCGCTCACCCTGGAACGGGCCTCGGTCGTCGCCAGGCCGAAGTCGCCGAGCCTGGCGCGCCCGTCGTCATCGATCCAGACGTTCGCCGGCTTCAGGTCGCGGTGGACGATGCCGCGGGCGTGGGCGTGCTCCAGCGCGCGGGTGACGTCGGCCGCGATCTCGACGGCCCTCGCGACCTCGAGGCGGCCGCCGGCCGCTGAGAGCAGCCCCTGGACGTCGCCGCCCGGCATGTAGCGGCTGACGATGAACGGATTGCCGTCGTCCTCTCCGGTGTCCAGGACGTTGACCACATGCGGGTGGTCGCCGAGCTTGCGCATCGCCTCGGCCTCGCGGCGCGCCCGGGCCTGGATCGCGGCGCCCACCCCGGCCGTGTCGTAGAGCGCCACCGCGACCTCGCTGTCGCTGCGCGTGTCCGTGGAGAGGTAGACGCGCTTTCGCCCACCCTGCCCGAGGAAACGCCGCACCCGGTAGCGGCCGGCGATCTCGGTCGGGACGTCGGCCGGCAGGGGCTCGGTCGCGGGCGCCTCGGGAGCCCGCTCGGCCAGGAGCTCGGCTCCACAGGAGTCGCAGAACCGCGCGCCCTCACGATTCTCGTTCCCACAGGACGGACAACGCATGTCCATACCTAGTAAACCAGCCGCGGTTCGGACGCCTCCATCGGGAATGACCCCTAGCCACCCCGAATTTGACGCGCCGCCCTGTAGAGAGCCGCGCGCAAATTCCATCTTTCCGCTCCCGCCGGGCGAAGTAGCGTCGAGTGCGTTGTGAGAGTCGCAACCGCTGCCGATTACGACGCCGTCCTCGCGACGATCGTCGGCGCCTTCTACGGGGACCCGCTCTGGTCGTGGATGTTCCCCGACCCGCGCAGCCGAGCCCATCAGCACGCCACGGTCTTTGGCCTCTACGTCGAGTGCGCGCTGCCCAACGGAGGGGTCTGGATGAGCGATCAGCGTGCTTCGGCGGCCGCCGTCTTCACTCCCCCGGGCCTGGCGGAGCTAACCGAGGAAGCGACGGAGCGGCTCGACACCTTCATCCGGCAGCAGCTCGGGGACCATGCGGCAGCGGTCCTGGAGACGCTCGACCGCTTCGAGGCGGCGATCCCGGACGAGCCAGCCTTCTACTACCTCAGCCTCCTGGGCACCCACCCGGAGAGCCGCGGCCGGGGAATCGGCATGGGCCTGCTGTCCGAGCTCGCGGCGCGAGCCGACCAGGAAGGCAGGCCGACCTACCTGGAGTCCACCAATCCGGCCAACACCCCGCGGTATGAGCGCCTTGGGTTCCGCGGACAAACGACGTTTTCATCACCTGACGGAATGCACACCGTCACCACCATGTGGCGCGAGCCCGCCTAAGCGGGAATCACCACCAGCCATCGCTCGATTAATCTTCCGCGCGGCCGACCGGCACTGGAAGCCGGCGAGGGGAAAAGGGACGAAGGAGTGGAGATGGAACGACGCAGGAAGCTTGGTGCAGCCGGTCTGGTGACCGCGATCGCCCTGGTGGCGGCGGTCTTGTTCGCTCCGGCGGCGTCCGCCGTGTCGCCGGACCCCAACCCCTGGCTGCAGAAGCGCTTCCTGGTCATGGCGCATCAGGGCGGCGAGGACGAGGCTCCCTCGAACACGATGTTCGCCCTCAAGTCGGCGATCCAGGACCGCGGGGCGGACTCGCTCGAGCTCGACGTCAACCTGAGCTCCGACGGCCAGCTGATGGTGATCCACGACGACACCTGGACGCGGATCGCCTGCACGGACACCCTCTGCCCGGGACCGAACTCCTCGACCGAGCAGGTTCGGCCCAACTCCCAGGTCCGCAACATGACCGCGGCGCAGCTCCAGAACCTCGATGCGGGCTACTGGTTCCGGCCCGGGACCTACTCCCACGACTACTCACTGCCCGGCTCTGCCTACCCCTACCGGGGCATGCGCACGGGCGACGTGACGCCGCCAACCGGCTACACCGCGACGGACTTCGAGATCCCGACGCTGCAGCAGGTGCTCGACACCTTCCCGAACATCCCGATCAACATCGAGATCAAGATGATCAAGACGCTGAACAACGACACCAGCACCGGCTCCGGCTGCACGGGCAGCCCGCCGAATCGGTACTGCGACGACCCCGACGCCTCGCTGCCGGTCGCCGACGCGGTCGCCGACCTGCTCAACAACGAGCCGCAGTCGGTTCGCGACAACATCATCGTCGTCTCGTTCAGCGACGAGCTGCTCGCCGAGTTCCACCAGATGGACGAGGCACCCAACGTCGCGCTCGCCGGGGCGACGGATGGCACCACCGCCTTCGCCCTCACCGGCGCGACCCCGAATCCCGACGTCGCCGCGTTCCAGGTTCCGCCGAATCAGACCGTCTCCGGACAGGACATCCAGGTCCCCGAGCTGCTGCTCACCACCCGCCAGGCCCACTGCCTCGGTTACGCGGTCCACATCTGGACCAACGGCGACCAGGACGAGACCCCCGCCGCCTACGAGCGCTTCTACAACTCGGGAGCCGACGGAGTGATGACCTCAAAGCCGAGCCAGCTTCGGGCCTGGATGGAGGACAACAACATCCCCGACCCGGATCCGCGCGACCCGTTGACCTGGCCCATCCAGTGTCCCGTTCCACCTGAATCCGGCCCCTCACCCACCCAGAAACAGGCACAACCGCCCTCCTGTCGGAAGGGCAAGCACCGCAAGGGCGGCGTCTGCGTGCCCAAGAAGTGCAGGAAGCACAAGGTGCGCAGCGGCCGCCGGTGCGTGGTGCCCAAGAACTGGAAAGCGCGCCACCGGACGAGCGCGGCCGCCAGGACCTAGATATCGCCCGAGAAGGTGTCGCAGGCCTCGAGCCGGCCTGAGTCGAAGCCCGTCTGCAGCCAGTGGGCCCGCTGCTCCGAGGTGCCATGGGTGAAGGTCTCCGGGTCGATCCGGCCCTGAGCCTGCTGCTGGATCCGATCGTCGCCGACCGCCGCCGCCGCGGTCAGGCCCTCCTGTAGGTCGCCGCTCTCGAGGAGGCCGCGATCGTAGGTCGAGCGCGCCCACACGCCCGCCAGGCAATCGGCCTGCAGCTCGAGCCGCACCGAGAGCTCGTTGGCGTCGTCTGGGTTCTGCTGGCTCTCCTGGCGGACCTGCTGCTCGATCCCCAGCTCCTGCTGGATGTGGTGGCCGATCTCGTGGGTGACGACGTACGCCTCGGCGAAGTCGCCCGGTGCCTTGAATCGGCTCTGTAGCTCATCGAAGAAGCCGAGGTCGAGGTAGACCCTTTGGTCGAGTGGGCAGTAGAACGGCCCGGTGGCGGAGCTGGCGAGGCCACAGCCCGACTGCACCTGGTTGCGGAAGATGACGACCTTCGCCCGCTGATAGGGCTTGCCGGCGGATTGGAACTGCTGCGTCCAGAAATCCTGGGCGTCGCCCTGGACGAAGTCGACGAACTGAAACTCCCTCTCCTCGTCCGGGCTGCCGGGGACCGAGTTCTCGCCCGCCCCGCTGGCGGGGACCTGCGGGAAGCTGCTGGTCGGATCGGGGATGTCGAACCCGCCGCCGCCTCCGCCCCCCTTCAGGAACACGAAGTAGAAGATGACCAGCACGATGATCGTCCCGATGCCGCCGCCACCGAGGCGGCCCATCGGGATCGGCATCCCCCCGCCCCCGCCGAAGCCCCCGCCGGCGCCTCGCCGATCCTCCATGTCGGCGCTGCGCTTGCCGGGCCGCCACTTCATCCCGCGGCCACTCTATCCGCGCCCATCACGCGCGAGACTGCCCGCATGAGCGAGCGCCGTCTTCCGGATCAGATGACCGCGCATCTGGATCAGGTCCTCCCCGAGGGGGCCGCGGCTCCCAGCCGGGTCCGGCTGACGCAGCGCGGCGAGATGGTGCAGAAGCCGGGCGGGCGGAAGCTCGAATTCAGGGCGGTCCAGGAGATCGCTGTCGGCACGGTTGAGTTCGAGTGGCGCGCCACCTTCGGCCCCAATCCGCTCGTCCGCGTCAGGGTCCTCGATCGCTACCGGGCCGGCGAGGGACTGCTCGTCGCCAGGGTCTGGGGGCTGATCCCGGCGACGCGCAGCAGCGGAGCCGACGCCGACCGCGCGGAGGCGATGCGCTATCTCGCCGAGCTGCCCTGGGTGCCTCAGGCGATCGGAGCGAACCCCGAGCTGTCCTGGCGCGAGCTCGAGGACGGCTCAGTCGAGGTCTCGACCCTGGTCGGCGGGAGGGCGGCGAGCGTGCGCCTCACCTTCGACGACGACGGGCTGATCCAGAGCGCCTCGGGGATCAGGCCGCGACTCGCCGGCCGGACCTCGGTCGACACCCCGTTCCTTGGCACGTTCGGCGACTACGCCGAGCTCGGTGGGGTCCGCGTGCCCCGAACCGCGGAGGTGAGCTGGGACCTCCCCGAGGGCCCCTTCACCTACTGGCGGGGCGAGGTCACCTCGCTGCTCGCCGAATAGCCCTCGAGCGCCTGGCGCTGGGAGAGCACGTAGAGCAGGATCAGGGAGGGAACCACGGTTACCGCCGCGACCCCGAAGATGATGATCACCGCGGTCAGGGTGGCGGAAGCGCCCGCCGCGTCCGAAATGCTCAGCGAGGTCGGCAGGACATAGGGGAAGGCGGCCGCGAAGTACCCCCAGATCAGCGCCGTCCCGGCGCCCACGGCCGCCGCCCGCAGCCCTAGGTTCCGCCCGGTGACGAGCAGGCCGAGGGCCACCAGCCCGCAGATCCCCGAGAGGATCACCAGCGCGATACCCGGCCAGGAGGTGAGCCCGTCGTAGACGTAGCGACCGTCGGCGTGGAGGGCGATGACCCCGACCACCGCCGCGGCGCCGGCGATCACGGCCGTCGCCACGGCGCGGCGCTCGAAGTAGCCGCGCAACTCGTCATCGCCGCCGGCGCCCGAGTCGCGCACCAGGAAGATCGCGGCGGTGTAGGCGGCGACGAACACGAACAGGACACCGGTGGTCAGCGGCAGGAAGCCGGTCCAGCTCGCGGTCGGATCGCCGTCGCCGCCGGCCGGTACCTCGCCGGAGGCGATCGCGCCGACCACGGTGCCCATGAAGAACGGGGTCAGCACCGAGGCGAATCCGAAGACCTGGCTCGCCGGGCGCTCGACCGGCCCCGGCAGCGCATGCCGGAAGGCGAAGCCCGCCCCGCGCAGGACGATCCCCAGCGCGGCCAGCGCGAGCGGGATGTAGAGCGTGCTGAAGATCGCCGAGAAGGCCTGCGAGAACGCGGTCCAGAGCACGACGAGGACGAAGATCAGCCAGACGTGGTTGGCCTCCCAGACGGGCCCGATCGAACGATCGATCTGTTCCCGCACCCGCTTCCCGCGGTCGCCAGCCCCGGCGAGAAGGTCCCAGACCCCGGCGCCGAAGTCGGCTCCACCGAAGATCGCGTAGAGCGTCACCCCGATCCAGAGGATCGCCGCGCACACGTCGGCGCTGCTCATGCCGAGGCCCTCGATTGCTCGCCCGGCGGCGGGCCGTACGGGATCTCGCCGGGCTCCTCCGGGCGACCCTCCCGCCAGCGACGAGAGAGCCCGCGCAGCACGAGGATCGCGGTGGCCCCCAGCGCGATGTAGAGGCTGATGGTCAGGCCGAAGATCCACCAGATCCCCTTCGCCGGGGTCACGGCGTCGGTCGTGCGCATGAAGCCGTTGACGATCCAGGGCTGGCGGCCCACCTCGGTGACGATCCAGCCGCACTCGAGCGCGATCACGGCGGCGACCCCGGCCACCGCGCAAAGCCGCAGGAACCAGCGCGTGGACGGCAGGTCCCGCTTTCGCCACCAGGAGATCGCGAACCAGACCGCGAGCAGGAACAGAGCCGTTCCGATTCCCACCATCGTGTCGAACGCGAGGTGCAGCATGGTCAGGGCAGGTGGCTCCTGGTCGTCGGGAATCTGGTCCAGGCCCGTGACGTAGGTGTTGGTGCTGAAGTCGACCAGCAGCGAGTCGAGCCCTGGGATCGAGATCCCACCCGTGACCTTGCCGTCGTGGCAGATGCCGCCGACGTGCTCGGCCTGGTCAGTGCCGCCCTTGTAGATGCACTCGAAGCCGGCGAACTTGGCCGGCTGGTCGTCAGCCACGGCGCGGGCGGCGGTATCCCCGACGAAAAGCTGGATCGGCGTGGCGATCGCGGCCACCGTGAACGGGATCACCAGGCCGAGCCGGTGATAGCGGTCGCGCCGCCCCCGGAGCATGCCGACCGCGTAGACCGAGGCGATCAGAAAGCCGGTGACGATGTAGGCCGCCAACCACATGTGGAAGAACTCGTAGCCCGTCGCCGGGTTGAAGATCACCTCGAACGGCCTGACGTTGGTGACCTGGCCCGCAGCGTCCAGGTCGAAGCCCTGGGGCTGGTTCATCCAGGCGTTGGCCGAGATCACCGAGAAGGCGCCGCCGATTCCCGAGATCACGATGGGAACGGCGGCCAGCATGTGGGCACGGGGCGAGAGCCGGTCCCAGCCGTAGATGTAGATCGCGATGAAGATCGCCTCGAGGAAGAAGAAGAGCCCCTCGATCGCGAAGGCGATCCCGAACGCATCACCGAAGCGGTCCATGAACCGCGGCCAGAGCAGGCCGAACTCGAAGGAGAGGACGGTGCCGGTGACGGCGCCGACCGCAAAGAGAACGGCCACTCCCTTGGACCAGTTGCGGGCCAGGCGCAGCGCATCCGGATCGTTGTTGCGGTGTCCGTAGGCCTCGGCGATCAGCATCATGAGCGGAAAAGCGACGCCGAAGCAGGCGAGCACGATGTGGAAGCCGAGCGTGAACCCCATCTGGTTCCGCGCGGCGAGCAGGTTGGTGCCCGCGTCGGCGACCTGGGGGATCAGGGCCATGGAATCTCAGCCTATGTGTTGACGCCGACTTCCCTGAGGCGTTCGCTCAGAATGATCCGCGCACCCGCCTGGATCAGCGCGAGGTGGGAGAAGGCTTGCGGGAAGTTCCCCAGGTGCCGGCCGGTGCTGGTGTCGAACTCCTCGGCATAGAGGCCGAGCGGCGAGGCGATCCGGAGGAGCCGGTCCATCAGATCCCGGGCGCGCTGTTCCTCCCCGATGATCGCCAGGCCTGTGACGAGCCAGAAGGAGCAGATCAGGAAGCTGCCCTCCTTGCCCGAGAGGCCGTCGTCCGTCTCGCCGGTGACATAGCGAAGAACGAAGCCGTCCTCCGTGAGGTCGTCGGCGATCGCCAGCACGCTCTTCCGCAGCACCTCGTCGTCCCCCGGCAGGAAGCCGAAGAGCGCCGCGAGCAGGGTCGAGGCGTCGAGGGCCTCGGTGTCGTAGTGCTGGCGAAGGACGCCGTCCCGGACGCCGTTTTCGAGGATGTCCTTGCGGATTTGCTCGGCCGTGGCGCTCCACTCGGCCTGCAGGTCGGAGTTCCCCCGGATTTCCGCGAGCTTGGAGGCCCGGTCCATCGCGACCCAGCACATCAGCTTCGAGGAGACGTAGTGCTGAGGCTCGCCCCGCGCCTCCCAGATCCCCTGGTCGGGGTGCTTCCAGATCTTCGTCGCGCACTCGGCCTGGGCCTGGACGACCGGCCAGAGCCCGCGCGGCAGGCGCTGGCTGCGGTTGCTGTGCAACAGGATCGAGTCGA
>JBKPND010000076.1:0-9318 GCA_046732465.1 Actinomycetota bacterium | reverse complement strand
GTCGAGCAGGTTGTGGCCCGTGTCGGTCCCCATCGACCAGTTGTTGTGCTTGCCCGAGCCGTTGACGCCGGCGAAGGGCTTTTCGTGGAGCAGGCAGATCAGGCCGTATCTGCGGGCGACCTGCTGCATGATCCGCATGGTCAGCTGCTGGTGATCGGAGCCGACGTTCGAGTTCTCGAACACCGGCGCGATCTCGTGCTGCGCCGGCGCCACCTCGTTGTGGCGAGTCTTGACAGGCACGCCGAGCTTCGCAAGCTCGTTCTCGAAGTCCATGATGCAGGCGAGAACGCGCTCTGGGGTAGCCCCGAAGTAGTGATCGTCGAGCTCGTGGCCCTTGGCGGGCTTGGCGCCGAACAGCGTGCGGCCTGTGGTGACGAGGTCCGGCCGCGCATAGAAGTAGTTCTCATCGATCAGGAAGTACTCCTGCTCGGGCCCGACGGTGGTGAAGACCCGGTTCGTCTCCTCGTCGCCCAGCAGCTTGAGCGCCCGCACGGCCGACTTGGAGAGCGCGTCCATGGAGCGCAGGAGCGGGGTCTTCGCGTCAAGCGCCTCGCCGGTCCACGAGACAAATGCGGTCGGGATGCAGAGCAGCGCGCCGTTCGGGTTCTCGAGGATGAACGCGGGGCTGGTCGGGTCCCAGGCGGTGTAGCCGCGGGCCTCGAAGGTCTCGCGGATCCCTCCGGTGGGGAAGGAGGAGGCGTCCGGCTCGCCCTGGATCAGCTCCTTGCCGGAGAACTTCGCGAGCCACTTGCCCTCGCGATTGGGCTCGAAGAACGAGTCGTGCTTCTCGGCCGTGAGTCCCGTGAGCGGCTGGAAGACGTGCGTGAAGTGGGTCGCGCCGCGCGCCAGCGCCCATTCCTTCATCGCCTCGGCGACGGCGTCCGCGAGGCTGACGTCGAGCGCCTCGCCGTGCTCCAGGGTCGCCTGCAGCTTCTCGTAGACGTCGCCCGGCAGCATCTCCTCCTGGACGGCGGGGGAGAAGACGTCTGCCCCGAAGGGGTTGTTGTCGGCCTGGGTCAGGTCGACCGTTCCCAGGGCCTCCCCATTGGGGCTCCAGGTGGCGGAAATGACGTTCTGCGAGCGAGTCTTGAGCATCTTCGGGGCAGCCTCCTAGGCAGGCTCAGCGCGCCCAGCGCGCGCCGAGATTGATCACGACGGGCCGCAGATTAGACCGCCATGCCTCGATGGGCATTGTCCGGGCGTATAAAAATCCGCAAACTGGTTTCGACACCCGGTCGGGGGCCATTTCGACCGGGGCTCGGGGAGGCGTAGAGTCAAGGACGTGCCCGACTTCCCGGCACCGGATGAGGGGATCGCGCTGACCCACTTCGTCGTCAGCGACGACGTGCCGCGCTCGGCCGCCTTCTACTCGGACGTGCTGGGTGGCGAGGTCGTGCTGGAGGGCGAGCCGACGATCGTTCAGCTCGCCAACAGCTGGGTGATCATCAACGTCGGCGGCGGCCCGACCGACGACAAGCCGGAGGTGGTCTTGGAGGCACCCACCGACCTCAACCGAAGTAGCGCGTTCCTCAACATCAGGGTCGCCGACATCCAGCGCTGCTACGACGAGTGGAGCTCGAAGGGCGCCGAGTTCATCACCGAGCCGAAGCAGCACGAGAGCGAGATCCGCTGCTACATGCGTGACCCCGACGGCCACCTGATCGAGGTGGGCCAGACGACGGCCGCGCCTCCCGGCGGCTAGCCGGCAGACGTCAGGACGACCCGGTTGCCCGACGGGTCGGTGACGCGCACCCGATCCCCTTCCCGGTCGGGCTCGAAGCCGCCCTCGCCGAGCCGTTCCTCTTCTGCCGCCAGGGATTCGGCGGTCGGAAGGACGATCTCGAACTCGCGCAGGCCCCGGGTGCCCTCCGGCGGCGGCGGGGCGCCCTCGCCCGCCCACGTGTTGAGGCCGAGGTGATGGTGGTAGCCGCCGGCCGAAACGAAGAGGGCGCCCGTGTAGCCGCGCACTGTGACGTCGAAGCCGAGCGCGCCGGAGTAGAAGGCCTCGGCGGCCGCCAGATCGCCGACGTTGAGGTGGACGTGCCCGATCCGGGTGCCCGGCGGCATGCCGGCGCTCGCGTCCTCGCGACGCAGCTCGGAGAGCACGCCGTCGAGGTCGAGCGGGAGGGTGTCCATCTGCAGGACCCCGTCCCGGACGGGCCACTCATCGCGGGAGCGATCCCGGTAGATCTCAATCCCGTTGCCCTCCGGGTCGCTCAGGTAGAGGGCCTCGCTGACCAGGTGGTCGGAGGCGCCGCTGAGGCGCCAACCCGCCTCGCCTACCCGCTGCAGCGCGCGGGCGAGGTCGGCCCGCGTCGGTACCACGATCGCGAGGTGGAAGAGGCCACTCGTGCCCCCGGGTCGGGGTGGGGAATCGGGATCGCCCACGAGCTCGACCACGCTCTGGTCGCCGGCGCCCAGCCGTAGAGCGCCGTTCGCCGCCGGCAGCTCGGCGAGCCCGATCGCGTCGCGATAGAAGTCACGGGCGCGTTCGAGCTCGGCGACGGTGAGGCGGACGGGCCCCATCGAGGTGGCGGGATCGATCGAGCCGTTCTCGCTCACCCCGCTGACGATAGTCCGCACGCCTGCGCGGGCAGGCGCCCTACCGAGTTCTCCGCAAAAGACCCGGGGAAATTACCGATGCCGCGGTACCCAAGATGGCCGATGCTAGGGGCGGCATATGGGGGCGGAGTTTTCTCGAATAGGCGGGGTTAATCGGTCATTCGACCAGCCGGCGACCATGGCCACGGTCCTGGGCGCCCTCTTCCTGGCGGGTGGAACGATCGGCGCGCTCTCACTGATCCTGCCGCATCCGAGCGAGTACGACTCCTCGGCGCTCTGGACCAACGTCGGGATCGCCTACGTCTTCGGTCTCTCGGTGCTGCTCGCGCGGCAGCGCCTGCCGGTCTGGGCCATGCAGCTGTGCGTGCTCGCCGGCACGGCCATCGTCACGCGGGCCGTCTACTACGGGCATGACCCGAGCGGCTACTACACCTTCTGGTACCTCTGGATCTGCGTCTACGCGTTCTTCTTCTTCGGGCCGCGCTGGGGCGCCCTCCACGTTGGGGTCGTCGGCGCCGCCTACGCCTGGGTGCTCACCGAGGTCTCCGGCCCGACGCCAGTACCGCGCTGGCTGGTGACTGTCGGGAGCATCGTGGTCGCCGGGCTGCTCGTCGACGCGCTCGCCACCAGGCTGAAGCGCGAGACCACCGCCGCAGCGAGGCGGGCGTCGAACCTCGAGGCGGTCAGCGAGGTGGCCAGGCAGCTCGCCACGCAGAGTGATTCGCGGGCCGTCGGCTGGGCGATCTGCTCCGCGGCCGTGAGGACCGCGGATGCGTCGGCCGCCGTCCTCTGGCGCCCGACCGTCTCGGGCGATGCGCTGCAGGCGAACGCCGCCGCCGGCGCGGACGTCGAGGGCGTGCACCTCCCGTTCGTCACCCCGGCCTCTGGCGCGATCCAGGTCTTCACCTCGGCCGAGAGCCGATTCGAGCCACTGCGCGACGGGCATTCGGCCGCAGAGCTCGGGCCGAGCCTTGAGGCCGAGACGGCGCTCTGGGAGCCGGTGCTGAAGGACGAGGGCGCTGCGGTCGGCGTGCTGGCCGTCTACTGGCGGGACCGGCACGAGCGCCTCAGCTCCGAGACCGAGCGGGCCGTTCGCCTGCTCGCGCTGGAAGCGGCGATCGCGATCGACCGCGGCGAGCTGCTCGGGCGACTCGAGATCGCGGCGCGCACCGACGACCTCACTGGGCTTCTCAACCGCCGTGCCTGGGACGAGGAGCTCAGTCGCGAGCTCTCCCGGGCCGACCGCAGCGGCGCGGCGCTCTGCGTCGCGATCCTCGATCTGGATCGATTCAAGCTCTACAACGACACCCACGGCCATCAGGCCGGCGACCGCTTCCTCAAGCAGATCTCGGGCGCCTGGAGCCAGAACCTCCGCACCGGCGACATCCTGGCCCGCTATGGCGGTGAGGAGTTTGCGCTCGCGCTCCCGGGAACCAACCTGGAGCACGCCCAGGAGATGCTGGACCGTCTGCGCGAGGCGCTGCCGGAGGACCAGACCTGCTCGGCGGGCGTCTGCCAGTGGGACGGGGAGGAGAGCGCCGAGCAGCTCACCGCCCGGGCCGACACCCTGCTCTACGCCGCGAAGGCGGCGGGGCGGGACCGCGTCCTGCTCGACTGAGAGTCCCGCGTCTCGTCAGCCGAGGAGCATCTCGTCGGCGCCCTCCGGCTTCCAGCGCTGGGCGATGGCCGCGAACGGGAGCCCGAGGAACCAGCAGCAGGCCGCCAGCGTCGTGTCGATGAACGCGACCGGGATCGAGAGCAGGAAGAAGAAGACGGGGGCGAGGGACATCGCGGCGCCGTAGCGATAGACGTCGCGGGGGAGCTTCCGCTCCAACAGATCGTGATTCTGTGCCCAGCTGAAGAGGACGACCTCCATGCCGCTGACGATCGCGACGTTGACCGCGTAGATCGTGATCGACAGCGGGTTCTCGAAGTACTCGCCGAGCAGGGCGGTGGGGAACGGCAGGAAGGCGATGAAGGCCAGATAGAGGAGGTTGAGCGCGATCAGAGGTCGATCCAACCGGGCGAGGGCGGAGAAGTAGGTGTGGTGGGCGAGCCAGTAACGCCCGATCACGGCGAAGCTGATCGCGAAGCTGATGAAGGTGGCGCTGTCGTCGCCGAGCTTGTCGGCGAGCTGACCCACGCTGTCCGTGTCGCTGAGCGTCGGCACGGCGAGGCTGACCACCAGCAGGGTCATGGCGATGGCGAACAGCCCGTCCGTGAATGCCACCGTTCGGGCGAACTCGACGCTGTCGCGCCCGTAGGTGCGTTGCGGCACGAGGTTCTCCTGCACGGCGTTGCCCGCTAGAGACCGAGGTCCCGCAGGAAGCCCGGCTTCAGGGCGGCGAGATTGACGAAGGAGGGGAGGGGCATCTCGTCCGGGTTACCGCGCACGCCGATCTTGCTGCCCTCCGGCGCCTCGCCCTCGAGCCGCTTGCCGAGCTCGACGGCCGCGTCCTCGGACGGAGCGCCCACGAGCAGGTGGTTGAAACGGCGCTTCACCGGCAGCCCCTCCTCGCGGAGCTTTTGCGCGAGGGGGTGCGTGTCCCTGACGTGGGGCAGCTCGACGATGACCTCCCAGCCGAACTCGCCGTAGTCCCGGGCCTCCTGCAGTCCCTCCTGCTCGGCCTCGCGGATCTCCTCGGCGCGCTCCGCCTCGTCGTCGGGAAGCGGCTGCTCGGCGTCCTTCCACTCCTCAGCCAGCGGGTGCCAGCGCATCAGCCGCACCTGCCCGATCAGTTTCTCCTGATCCATGATGTCCTTCACGACCCGCTCGGCCTCCTGCGCGGACTCCTCGTGCCAGGCGTAGACGAAGAGGAAGCGGCCGTCGCGGGTGACGATGACGCTGCCGCCGAGGCGCTTGCGGGCCTCGTTGTCCAGCTGGAGGTCGTGGAGCGCACCCGAGAGGGTGTCGGCGTGCTCGTCGCGGTCGAGGGCGACCTCGACGCGCCACTCGTCGCGGCTGCGGGGCGGATCGTTCCACTCGTTCACACCTAAGACTCTATTCCCGAGCTCAGATCTCGATCATCCGGCCGCTCGGGCCGAGGTTGATCACGGTGGTGGGGCCGACCTCGTCCTCGGCTCCCCAGGCCTCGTGGATGTGCCCGCACACCGCCAGGGGCGGCCGCTTCGACTCGATCGCCTCGAGGATCGACTCGCTGCCCAGGTGATCGCCCGAGCTCGAGGTGTCGCAGTGCCCCTTGGGCGGCGAGTGCACCACGAGCACGGCGCCCTCGGGGCAGTCGGCGAGGCGCTCGCGCGCCTGCTCCTCGTCGAGGTCGAAGCTCCAGTCCCAGGGGGTGATCGGGATGCCGGCCCCGAGCCCGAAGAACTGCGTGCCGTCGACCTCGGCGCCCTGCCCGTGGAGGACCGTCCCGGCGTCCCAGCCGTCGCACGCAGCTCGCAGGGCATCCTCGGTCTCGTTGTTCCCGGGCACGAGGACGGTCGGGACCGAGATCGGCTTGAGGGCGTCGATGGTCTCCTCCAGCCCCTTGTGGATCGAGGCGAAGTCACCGGCGGCGATCACCGCGTCGGCCTCCGACGAGCGTTCGACCAGGCTCGCCGCTTGATCGAGGTCGCGATGCAGGTCGCTGAAGGCGAGCACCCTCACGGGCCGCAGTCTGCCACGGGCCGGCGGCGATGAGAGTTTCGGGGAGCTCCAGCGGGGGGATTAAGCCGATGCATGTACGGAACCTTCTCCGGAATCAGCTTCGGGCTCGTCGCCGGCGTCGCCCTGCTGATCATCGCGTTTGCCGTCTTCGCCTCGCCGCTGATCGCGGTGATCCTCTTCCTGATCGCTGCGGCGGTCCTGCTGATCGGCATGTCGGCCATGCGCCGGCGCTCGCGGGCCGCCGAGCAGAGCGAGGTCAGCGAACCCGGCACGGGCCCGGCGGGGCCGAGAGCTCAGGGGACCCGCGGAAGCCGCGCGACGGGCGCGCCGGCCTCGGGCGAGGGCGAGATCTCCTAAGCGGCGCGCCGCTTCCTCGGGATGTCGCCAGGGCGCAGGTAGCCGAGCTCGTCGAGCTTCGGGGCGAGGATCTCATGCATCTGGAGAATCTCCTCGCGCGACATGTGGGCCGCCCAGCCGCCCGGCTCCGCCCGGCGGATCTCCCGGCCGGCGCCCTTGGCTGAGCTCGGGACGCTGGAGAAGGAGTGAGTCCCGGCGATCTCCTCGAGCTGCTCGCGGGTCGCTTCGATGGAGAGCGTGGCGCAGATCCGCTGGAGGGCGGAGATGGGATCGGCCCGCATCTCCTCGTAGCGGATGAGCACGCGGCGCTCCGGATCGGTCCGGGCGTAGGTCTCCTGGACGACCTGGGTGCGATGCAGCCAGACGCTCGACTGCCAGCGGATCAGGGCCGGGCGGCCGGTGTCGTCGAGTGGGTAGGCGCCCTCGTCGGTCGCCCAGCTGCCGTCCTTGTACGCGTCGAGCCAGGAGTCGACGACATCACGGCCGTCCCGCAGCAGGAAGATCAGGGCTGAGTCGGGGAACAGGTCCATGATCGTGTCGGCCGCGTGCGAGCCGGGCTCCTTGACGACGACGATCGGATCCTCGATCCCGCCTGCGTGCTCGATGTCCTGGGCCGCCTGGGCCTCGAAGCGAGCGCCGATGAGCTCACGGAGCTGCGGCATCCACGTCTCCCGGTAGCGATCGGAGAAGAGGTAGTCGCGCTTCTTGCGCTTGAAGTCCGCGAGCGTGCCGAGCTTCGGCGGGTCCTTGGCTGTCGCCCAGGCCAGCGGGATCGGACGCCAGACGCCGAGGTGGTGGCCGATGTGGGGGTCGTCGATCGGGATCACCCGCTCGAGCTCGGAGAGCATCCGCAGCAGCCAGGTGCTGCCGCTCCGCGACGAGCCGAAAATCCAGGCCAACCGTCCCGGTGCCGTTACGGAGATGTCGGGTTGGACTCCCTCAGGCACATTTCCCCTTTTCAGATCGGGATGGTGTCAGACCTGCCGCGTCCGCGGGCGGCAGCATCCACGTTCCTTCAGACGGAAGACCTCAGCCGCGGCCAGACCAGCAGGACGAGACCGACCAGGATGCAGACGATGCCGAGCGCGTAGTTGACCAGCACCGCCAGGATGATCCCGATCACTATGAGGAGCAGGGATAGTTCCATGCCGGTGCGATACCCCGGGGGGTGTGGGTGAAACCCCGGTTGATCGCCCCGCGCGCCGGGTATCAGGCGCGGGATGGAGGCGACCACCGAGACCCACAGCGGAGACGCGAGCGGCCCCGAGCGGCTCGCCGAGAAGGCGGCCGGAAAGGCGGAGGGGGTCAAGCGCGCCTACACCGGCGGCGAGGACCGGCCGCTGGGCTCGCACCTGGCGCTGGTCGCGATCTACAACGGAGCGATCGGCGCCTTCCTGCTGGCTCGGGCGCGATCGGGGAAGTCGTTCCCGGCGAGGATCGGGATCGGTGACCTGCTGCTCGCGGGGATCGCGACGCACAAGCTCAGCCGGGTGATCGCCAAGGACCGGGTCACCGCCCCGCTGCGGGCGCCGTTCACGGAGTTCCAGGAGGAGGGCGGCCCCGGCGAGGTCGAGGAGAAGCCCCGCGGCCGCGGCCTCCGCAAGGCGATCGGAGAGCTGCTGGTCTGCCCGTTCTGCCTGGGCCAGTGGGTCGCCACCGGCGTCCTGACCGGCCTCGTCGTCGTCCCCCGCGCGACGCGATTCGTCTGCTCGATCTTCGCGGCGGTCACGATCAGCGACTTCCTGCAGATCTTCTACAAGGGCAGCGAGGAGAAGCTGCTCTGACGTACGCGTAATGCTCCGCCCAGGAGGCGGACGCGGGTACAGCGCGTAGGCAAGCGGTCAACGTCAGCCGGGCACACTTCGAGACTACTCGCCTCAGTAGCCCGTGAAGTGCCTGACCGCGAAGCCCTTTGGGCGCCGCTTCGTCGCTCGCCAGCGCGGACCGCTTCCGCCGCTGCCGTAGGACGAGGTGTCCCAGCGCAGCCCGGCGACGACCGCGTAGGTGTGGCCCCGATTGGCCATCACGCTGATCCACCGGCCCTTGCCCGGCACTCCCCAGGACATCAGCGGCCCCGAGGGAAGTGGACTCGCCAGCATGCCCGCGGCGTGGAGGACGTAGCTCACCGCCCCCGAGCAGTCGTAGCCCCGCGACTCGAAGCTGCCGTGGCCGCCGCCCCAGACGTACGGGCGCCCGTTGATCGCGTTGCCCGCGTTGATCGACGAGACCACCGCGGCCGGAGCTCCCGGGGGCGGGATCGCGACGCCGGTCTTGCGGTTCAGCTTCGCCTTGCGCGGCTTGCCCGCCGGGGCACTCGACGTCGTCGAATCGCCGGCGGTTGAGCCGGGCGCCGGCGAGCCGCCGGTCTGTGCGGCGGCGGTGCCACCGCCGAGCAAGGAGAGGGCGAGGACACCGGCGAGCGGTAGTCGCAGCCCTGCGCGCTTGATACGTCGCAACTCGGAACCTCCTTCGAAGGCCTGCGGGGTTAGCTGTCGGGCTCGCGCGGAAGGAGCCGCGCGCTCACCTGCGTGGTGGTTCGCCCCGGGAACTTGGTTCCCCCGCTCCCGTCCACCCTGGACGGGATTCGGCGTTTGGAGGGGATGAACACGCCTCGGCCGCAAAAAGCGCGGTCGAGCGCCAAATCACGGTTCGGGTTCGTAGCCTCCGGCCGGCGTGCGGCGGACGACGCGGCCCGGGAACTCGCGGAGTGGGTGGGCCCCGGTGCGCCGGAGGTCCTCGCAGGTTCGCTTGACGACGAAGAAGACGATCAGCGGCAGGACGAGCACGGC
>JBKPND010000075.1:0-5738 GCA_046732465.1 Actinomycetota bacterium | reverse complement strand
GGCGAGGGCGACCGGGTTGAAGGGGTGGTCCTGGGAGCCGAACGGCGTCGACTTGGTGACCTTGCCCTGCTCCGAGGTCGGCGAGTACTGGCCCTTGGTGAGGCCGTAGATCTGGTTGTTGAAGAGCAGGATGTTGATCGGCACGTTGCGGCGCAGCGCGTGGATCAGGTGGTTGCCGCCGATCGAGAGCGAGTCGCCGTCGCCGGTGACCACCCAGACCGAAAGGTCGGGACGGGCGACGGCCAAGCCGGTGGCGAGAGCCGGGGCGCGGCCGTGGATGCCGTGCACCCCGTAGGTGCTCATGTAGTAGGCGAAGCGACCGGAACAGCCGATGCCGGCGACGAAGACGATCTTCTCCGGCGGGATGCCCATCTCCGGCAGGAACTGCTGGACCGTCGCGAGGATGGCGTAGTCGCCGCAGCCCGGGCACCAGCGGGTCTCCTGATCGGAGGCGAAGTCCTTCTTGGTCAGGGTGAGCGTCGCGCCGTCGCCCGCCGCCTCGGGCGCCCCGCCGTTCGTGGGATGTCCGTTCGCCTGGCTCATAGGCCCAGGTGTCCGCTGATCATCTCGTCGAGCTCCTCGGCGAAGATCGGCAGGCCCTCGACCTTGTTGTAGCGGAGGGCGTCGATCAGGAACTCGGCCCGGACGATCCGCCAGAGCTGGCCGCTGTTGGTCTCGGGGATCAGCACCTTCTCGTAGGAGCGGAGGAGCTCACCTGTGTTGCGCGGCAGCGGGTTGAGGTGGCGAAGGTGGGCGCAGGCGACCTTGCCGCCGCGGCGGCGGATGCGCCTGGCGGCACCGGTGATCGCCCCGTAGCTCGAGCCCCAGCCGAGGACGAGCAGGTCGGCGCCGTCCGGGTCGTCGGGGACCAGATCGGGGATCTCGTCGGCGAGGCCGGCGACCTTGGCGGCGCGCAGCTCGGTCATCCGGGCGTGGTTCTCGGGCTCGTATGAGATCTGCCCGGTGACGTCCTCCTTCTCGAGCCCGCCGATCACGTGGGCGAGGCCGGGCGTTCCAGGGACGGCCCAGGGGCGGGCCCCGCGCTCGTCGCGCGCGTACGGCTGGAAGTCCTTGGCGTCCGCATCGGTCGCGAAGCCCGGATCGATCTCCGGCAGCTCGGCCACCTCGGGGAGACGCCACGGCTCGGAGGAGTTCGCCAGGAAGGTGTCCGAGAGGAGGATCACCGGCGTCCGGTAGGTGACGGCGATCCGGGCCGCCTCGAGCGCCGCCTCGAAGCAATCCGCCGGAGTCGACGACGCGATCACCGGCAGCGGCGATTCGCCGTGGCGCCCGTAGATCGCGGTGAGCAGGTCAGCCGCCTCGGTCTTGGTCGGCATGCCGGTCGAGGGGCCGGCGCGCTGGACGTCGATCACCAGCAGCGGCAGCTCGAGCGCGACGGCGAGGCCGATCGTCTCGGCCTTCAGGTCCATCCCCGGGCCGCTGGTGGCAGTGACGCCGAGCTGGCCGCCGAAGGCGGCGCCGAGCGCGATGTTGGCCGCGGCGATCTCGTCCTCGGCCTGCACGGTGCGCACGCCGAACTTCTTCTGCCGCGAGAGCTCGTGGAGCAGCTCGGAGGCCGGCGTGATCGGGTAGCTCGCCAGGAACAGCGGCAGGCCGCTGCGGACGCTGGCGGCGATCAGGCCGAGGGCGGTCGCGTTGGTGCCGTTGACGGCGCGGTAGGTACCGGCCTCCGCCGGCGCGGCCTTCACCTGGTAGCTCACCTGCAGCAGCTCGGCGGTCTCGCCGAAATTGAAGCCGGCCCGGAAGGCGGCGAGGTTGGCGTCCCGGATCGGTGGCTTCGACTCGAACTTCTTCTCGATCCAGGCGATGGTCGAGTCGGTCGGCCGGCCATACATCCAGGAGACGAGGCCGAGGGCGAAGAAGTTCTTCGACCGGGCGGCGTCGCGGGAGGTGATCTCGATGCCCTCCGTCGCGCGGATCGTCATCGAGGTCATCGGGACGCGGAAGACCTGGTACCCGTCGAGTGAGTCGTCCTCGAGCGGGTTCGAGTCGTAGCGGGCCTTGCCGAGGTTGCCCTTCGTGAAGCCGTCCTCGTTGGCGATCACGATGCCGCCCGGCTCGAGCTCGGCGAGGTTGGCCTTGAGCGCGGCGGGGTTCATCGCCACCAGGACGTTCGGGCGGCCGCCCGGCGTCAGGATCTCGCGCGAGGCGAAGTGGATCTGGAAGGCGGAGACTCCCGCGAGGGTGCCGGCCGGTGCGCGGATCTCGGCCGGGAAGTCCGGCAGCGTCACCAGGTCGTTGCCGATCAGCGCGGTCTCGGCGGCGAACAGGTTGCCCGACAGCTGAATGCCATCGCCGGAGTCACCCGCGAAGCGGATGACGACGCGTTCCCTCTCTTCGACAGTCTTCTGTTCCACCTCAGCGGACTCTCCCCATTCCCGAGCCCGTGATCCGAGTGTAGAGATCGAGACGGCTCCGCTGGCCCCTCTAAGGGACCGCGCCATGACCGATGAGATCGGTGCGGCGGTCCGGTCTTACCGAACGACGACCAAGCCAACGAGAAGGGAGCGGCGACCATGAAGCTGACGACCGTCACGCACGTGACCCTCGATGGGGTGATGCAGGGACTCGGCGCGTCGGACGAGGACCGCAGGGGCGGATTCGAGCGCGGCGGATGGGCCATTCCGCTCTTCGCCGGCGAGGCCGCGACGTTCCTCGACGAGGTCTTCCAGCGCGCCGACGCCTTCCTGTTCGGCCGGCGGACCTACGAGATCTTCGCCGGCTCCTGGGGAACCGGCTCCTGGGGGGCAAACGAGGGCGACAACCCGATCTCGGTGGCGTTGAACTCGCGCCCCAAGTACGTCGCATCGACCACGCTCACCGACCCCCAATGGGCGGACACGACCGTGCTTTCCGGAGACCTCGCGGCCGCCATCGGCGAGCTGAAAGACAAGGCGGGAGGCGAGCTGCAGGTGCACGGCAGCGGCAACCTGATCCGCTGGCTCCTCGACAACCAGCTGGTCGACGAGATCATCCTGCTCACCTATCCCGTGGTCGTCGGCCAGGGCACGCGGCTGTTCCCCGATACCGGCCCGGACACAGCGCTTGACCTGGTCGATTCGCGAGCCACCCCGGAAGGGATAACGATCCAGGTCTACCGTCCCAGCGGGCGCCCGCAGTACGCAAGCGGGGATTCCTGAGACGCGCCCGACAGGATTCGAACCTGTGACCTTCGGTTTCGTAGACCGACGCTCTATCCAACTGAGCTACGGGCGCGGGAGCGACAAGCGTAGCGACGGGCGGTGGGTCTCAGCCGCCTAGGTCCACCTCGGGAATGAAGCGCTCGACGTGCCGGGTCATGGTCTGGCGCACCCACTGCTGCTCCTCGGAATCGGCCATCCGGTAGCGGCCGATCAGCATCTTCTGGTCGTCGAGCGGCAGCCCCGAGATCTCCCAGGTGACCGCCAGGTACTCGAAGAGCATCTCGTTGCGGCGGGCCCAGACGTCCTCGGCCGAGGCCGCGTCCTTGCGATGGGGCTTGTTGAGCTTGCGAATCGTCCTCGAGCTCAGGGACTGCCGGAGCGTGAGGACGTTCCCGTCGGGATCGGTGTAGTCGACCGTCTCGACCGCTTCGCGCTTGCGCCTCGGCATGAGCAAAGGATGCCAAGCCGCGCCCGAATAGCCTTCCGGCGTCTCGGATCCCGTCAACATCGCTGACCTCGAAGCGCTCGCGGAGGAGAAGCTCGAGCCCGGAGCGCACGGCTACTTCGCCGGCGGCGCCGGGGACGAGCGCACCCTCCGCCGGAACGCCGAGGCGTACATGGGCTGGGAGCTGCGGCCACGGGTGCTGGTCGACGTCTCCGACGTCTCCACGAGGACGACCGTCCTCGGCACCGAGGTCGAGATGCCGATCCTGGTGGCGCCCGTCGCCTTTCAGCTGCTCGCCCACGCCGACGGCGAATGCGGGATGGCCCGCGCAGCGGCGGACGCCGGGACCGTGATGTGCGTCTCGAGTCTGACCAGCACCCGGCCGGCGGAGGTCGCCGAGGCGGCGCCGGAGGGTAAGCGGTGGATGCAGGTCTACTGTTTCCGCGACCGGGGCGTGACCCGCGCGATGGTGGAGGAGGCGGCGGAGGCCGGCTACGAGGCGCTGCTCCTCACGGTGGACGCCCCCTACGCCGGCCCGCGCGAGCGAGACCTGCGCACGGACTTCCAGGTCCCGGCCGAGATCCGGGCCCCGGCGATCGAGGCCGCCGCCGGGCATCGCAGCCTCACCCCGGCGGAGGTCTTCGCACTGGTCGACCCCTCGATCACCTGGGCGGACCTGGAGCAGCTCTGCGGCGAGTTCCACCTCCCGATCCTGGTCAAGGGACTGATCACCGGCGAGGACGCCGCGCTGGCGGTAGAGCACGGCGCGGCCGGGGTCGTCGTCTCCAACCACGGCGGCCGCCAGCTCGATAACGCGCCGGCGACGATCGACGCGCTGCCCGAGGTGGTCGAGGCGGTCGCGGGTCGAATCCCGGTGCTGATCGACGGCGGCATCCGGCGGGGTACCGACGTCGCCGTCGCCCTCGCGCTCGGCGCCGACGCTGTGCTGGTCGGGCGTCCTGCGCTCTGGGGGCTGGCGGTGGACGGCGAGGCCGGGGCGCGGCGGGCGCTCGGGATGCTCACGGACGAGCTGCGCCTAGCCCTCGCGCTGCTCGGCGCCCCCAATCCGGGCGCCCTCACACCGGACCACGTGCAGCGCAGGCGCTAGGACGTGCTGCGCCAGCATCTACGCGCGGATAAAGACCGGCGCGCCCAGCGGCACGCGCGCGAACAGGGAGATCATGTCGGCATCGGAGGCGCGCAGGCAGCCGCTAGAGGTGGCGCCGCCGATGGAGCCGGGGGTGCCGTGGATCGCCATGCGATTGCCGCCGATCCAGCCGGCGGGCAGGTTGGGCTGGTGGCCGGAGAGCGCCAGCACGCAGCAGCCGTACCAGGGACCGAGTCCGCGGCCCACGAGGCCGTCGGTCACGGCGTAGTGGCCGAGCGGCGTCGGCGAGCTCGGGGAGCCGACGCTGACGGGGAAGCGGTCGAGGACCCGGCGTCCGTAGTGGAGCTCGAGCAGCCGGCGTGAGACGTCCGCGGTGATCCAGAAGCGGGTCTGGGAGAGATCCAGCGCGCCAGGGTCGTCCCTGATCCACGCGAGGTGCCCGTTGGGGAGCTCCGGGACCGGGACGCCGAGCCAGGGGCCCCTCGCCCTCACGATCCAGAAGACCCGCATCGAGCCGAACTCGGTGTGCGGGGCGACGCGATCCAGGACCCGTCCGCCCGGCGAGGCGCGGAGGGCGACGGTCTGCCCCGGGCGCAGCGTGGCGATCGGGTAGCTGGGTCCCTTGACGGGCTTCAGCGGCTTGAGGCGCACCCCAAGCGGGACGCTGGCCCGCAGCGCGTCGAGCGCAGCGCCCGGGCCCGACCCGGAGCCTCCCGAACCGCCTCCGCACCCGATCAGCGGGAAGCCGACCGCGAAGGCGACCGCCACGGTCGCGATCAGCGCGGACACCTGCCTAGTCATGGAGCGGAGAGGGAGGGATTCGAACCCTCGAGAGAGCTATTAGCCCCCTACTCGCTTAGCAGGCGAGTGCCTTCAGCCGCGCGGCCACCTCTCCGGGGGCGACGGTCGCCGCGGCGACCACGCGGCCCGATTGTAGGCTGACATGCGAGGGTGCAGCGGAAGCGAAGCTGAGCAGCAACCCGATTAATCATGGCCCCGGACGAGACCCCGACCGCCCTCG
>JBKPND010000074.1:0-6020 GCA_046732465.1 Actinomycetota bacterium | reverse complement strand
GTGCTGGCCGCCTCGCAGGTCGCTCGCCACGATCACCGGCTCGTGTCCGGGCGTCACGGTTACGACCACGTCCTGAGCCGCCGCTTCGGCGCGGTCGCCGGTGCGCCAGTCGAGCTCCGCCGCCAGCGCCTCCGCGGCCTCCCCTCGGACGTCGGCGCAGACCCCGGGCCCGTAGCCGGCGGCGGCGAGACAGCGCGCCGCCCACGCCCCGTTCACGCCGCAGCCGAGGATCCCGACGGTCTTCGCACCTTCCGCCGCCAGAGCCTGGGCCGATACGGCCGCGGCCGCCCCGGTGCGCAGGGAGGTGACCGAGGAGCACTCGATAACCGCCAGCTCCTCGCCGGTCTCGGCGTCGGAGAGCAGCACCTCGCCGCGAACCACCGGCAGGCCCCTGGCGCTGTTGTGAGGAAACGAGGTGACCCACTTGAGCAGCGCGAGACCATCGCCGAGCGCCGGCATCGCCCGGAAGTCGCCGTGTGGCTGACTGTCGAGATAGACCTTCGCCGGCATCGTCCACTCCCCGCGCGCGTGGCGCTGGAATGCAATCCGCGTCCGCTCCTCCGCCGTATGGGCGTCGATGGCCTCGAACACCGCCTCGCCGGAGATCACCGGTATCTCGGTCATTCGCCGATTCTGCCGCCCTCGCCCCGAAAGGGCATCCGCGTCGCGAATAGGATTCGCCACCGTGAGAGGGAAGGGACTCCTGACTACGGGACTGATCGCTGCGGCCCTGGCAGCCCCGGCCGGCTCAGCTCAGGGTGCGGTGACGATCGGCAGCAACCTCAACGAGATGAACACTGAGAACAATCCTGGTTGTGGGGTCGACTGCACCGTGACGAACCTCAACCTTCCCGCGGGGAGCTTGACTGCTGGAGGCCTCGTGGCCCCGGTCAATGGTGTGATCACCAGTTGGAGAGCCCGCGCGAACGACACAAGCGGCCTCAGCCTGCGGGTATTGCGCCAGACCACCGGAACCACTTTCACGGGCCTGGCTGAGAGCACCGGGGCGCCCTCCTTCACCGGCGTCTCGGATCCGATACCCACGAGTCTCCCGATCTCGATTGGGGACACGGTTGGCCTCGACAACGTCATGGATCGCCTTATCTACGCGGAGACACCAGGAGCGAGCGCGGCCTACTGGAATCCTCCCCTGGCCAACAACACAGCCCTTCCGGGCACGGCCGCAGCCATGCGTGAGGTGCTCGTCCAGGCGACGATCGAGCCGACCAACACGGTCACCTTCGGCGCCCTCACCCGCAACAAGAAGAAGGGCACCGCCACCGTGACGCTCACGCTCCCGAATCCTGGTCAGCTGAGCTACTCAGGCACTGGCGTGAACGTCACCGGTCCGGCGAGCGTCGCTGCACCGGGCGACGTCCAGCTGACGGTCAGAGCCACGGGCAAGAAGGCGAAGAAGCTCAAGAGGAAGGGCAAGGTCTCCGTCTCGTTCGGGACCACGTTCACACCCAGCTTCGGCGGTGCGAGCATCACCCCCGACGCCCTCACGCTGCGCAAGAAGCTCAAGAAGTAGACGGCGGCGCCCACCGATGAGTCTCACCAGGGCGGCCGGTCCCTATTGGTGAACTCGAAAACGAGAGGAGTCGACATGCTCGACGCAAGCAAGGCGTACAGCGGGTACGCCGTCACCGACATCGAGAAGACCAAGCAGTTCTACGGGGACATGCTGGGTCTGGACATCGCAGAGCTCGACGTGGGAGCCCCGGAGCCGCTCCTGGAGCTTCGCCTGGGAGATCGCCAGGTGCTGATCTACCCGAAGCCCGACCTCGAGCCGGCGAACTACACGATCCTCAACTTCCCCGTGAAGGACGTGGAGGCCACGGTCGACGAGCTGGCCTCGAAGGGCATCACCTTCGAGCGCTACGACGGGTTCGAGCAGGACGAGAAGGGCATCGACCGCAGCGGCCCCGCCGGCGGGATCGCCTGGTTCACCGATCCGGCGGGCAACATCCTGGCCGTGCACGGCGAGATGTAGCTCGCGCACCGGGCTCCATGGCTAAGCTGGCCCTGCCCCCGGATAAACACCTGAAACTCGATCAGGTTTGCTAGATTGAGCCGGCGGTAAACGCCCGGCAAGGTACGTCGTCGACCAGGAAGGACCGGCTTTCCATGGAGCCAGTCTCCGCACCCGAGAAGAAGGGCGCCAAAGGCGCATCCACCAACGGCAAGCCTAGGCCGAAGAAGAAGCCAGTCGATCCTGCCTCGCTCGAGCAGGACACGAACAAGAAGCAGCACGGCAAGGGCAAGCTCGGCTCCCTCGAGAACCCGGAGGTGTACGACAACGTCCCCGGGCATGTGATCCCGATCCTCGAGCGGGAGTTCGACGACTTCGACACCGAGGCCGCCCGCTTCCTGCGAGGCGAGCAGACGGAGGAGCAGTTCATCGGCTTCCGACTCAAGCAGGGCGTCTACGGCCAGCGCCAGCCCGACGTCCAGATGATCCGGGTGAAGCTTCCGTTCGGCGGCGTCTCCCCCGAGCAGATGGAGGCCTTCGCGGACGCGATCGAGCAGTTCGCGCCGCTCAACAAGGGCCACATCACCACCCGGCAGAACATCCAGATCCACCACATCCCGCTTGCCGACGCCGCCGAGTTCATCCGCCAGATCTCTGAAGCCGGCCTCTCCTCCCGCGAGGGCTGCGGCAACACGATCCGCAACGTCACCGGTGACCCCTGGGCGGGCGTCGCGGACGACGAGCCCTTCGACATCACCCCCTACGCGGCGGCGTACTCCCGCTACTTCGTCCGTCATCCGACCACCCAGCTGATGCCGCGCAAGGTGAAGACCGCCTTCACGGCGTCCGACGCCGACCGCGCCATCACCGGCATCCACGATGTCGGCTTCATCCCGAAGGTGCGGAAAATCGATGGGGAGCAGGTGAAGGGTGTCGAGATCCGAATCGGCGGCGGCACCTCGATCCAGCCCCGCATCGCCCCCACGCTCAACGAGTTCGTCGAGCTCGACAACGGCGACTATCTGAAGTGGACCGAGGCGGCTCTGCGGATCTTCGACCGCCAAGACTGGCTGCGGGAGAACCGCATGCGCGCCCGCATCAAGGTGCTGGTCGACAAGATCGGCATGGACGCCTTCCGCGAGCTGGTCGACGAGGAGCTCCAGGGCGACTGGGTGAACGAGCGCGACTTCTCGATCGACCACCTCGTCTTCGTGCACGCCGAGGAGGAGAACGCGCCGGCCGTCCCGGAGAGCTATGGCAGCCCCAACGGGGACAAGAGCGAGTTCGACGCCTGGGTCGAGGCGAACGTGGAGACTCAGCGCCAGGACGGCTTCGTCACCGCCACCGTCAAGGTCACCCGCGGCGACCTCACCCCTGAGCAGTTCCGGGGTCTGGCGGCGATCATGCGCGACTTCACCGGCGGCTACGCCCGGACCACCGTGCAACAGAACCTCGTCCTGCGCTGGATCCGACCGGAGTCGCTCTACGACCTCTGGCTCCGTCTCCAGGAGCTCAACCTCGCCGACGCGGGCGCTTTCAGCGTCACCGACGTCGTCAGCTGCCCCGGGACCGACAGCTGCAAGCTCGGCATCACCGCCTCCATGGGGCTCAACCAGGTCCTCCAGCAGCGGCTCGAGGAGATGAACATCACTGACCCGCTCACCAAGCAGATACACATCAAGATGAGCGGCTGCCCCAACGGGTGCTCACAGCACCACATCGCCACGATCGGCTTCTACGGGGCCTCGATCAAGGTCGGCGAGCACACGATTCCGGCCTACATCCCCCACATCGCCGGGAACTTCGAGGGCGGCGACGTCGTCTTCGGCCACCGCCTCAAGGCGAGGCTTCCCGCCAAGCGGGTGCCCGACGCGGTCGAGCGCTGGATCCGCAACTACGAGGAGAAGCGTGATGACGGCGAGGACTTCAACGCCTTCGTCGACCGCACCGGGTTCGACCAGTTCGAGGAGCTGATCGCCGACCTGAAGCTGCCGGTCGAGTTCAACGCCGAGAACCTCCTCCACTTCATCGACTGGAACCGCTCCGAGCCGTACAAGGTCGAGCGCGGGGAAGGCGAGTGCGCGGTCTAGTGGAGCCGACTGCTACACAGCCCGCCGTGGCGAACGCGAACGCGAACGGCAACGGCCGCCGGGGGATCCTGCACGAGGCCTCCGCCACCGAGCACGCCGCTGTGCCCGCGGCCGAGCTCAACGGCCTCGGCTTCGATCCCGAGGAGAAGGCCGCCGAGCTCGAGGACGCGAGCGCCGAGGAGGCGCTCCGCTGGGCGCTGGAGACCTTCAACCCACGCATGTACATCGCCTGCTCGTTCCAGAAGACGAGCTCCGTGACCGTCCACATGGCGAACAACATCGACGCCGACGCGCGCTTCTTCTATCTCGACACGGACGTGCTCTTCCCCGAGACCTACGAGACCAGGGACGAGCTCGAGGAGCGCTACGGGATCAACTTCCACCGCTACAGCTCGATCACCCTGGAGCAGCAGAAGGGTCTGTACGGTGACCAGCTCTGGAGCAGCGACCCCGACGCCTGCTGCGGGATCCGCAAGGTCGAGCCGATGCGGTCAGCCCTGGCCGCCGTCGATCTCTGGGTGTCGGGCATCCGCCGCTCCGACTCACAGACCCGGGCGCGGGCGCCGAAGTTCGGCTGGGACAAGCGCTTCGGCCTCTGGAAGCTGAATCCGCTGGCGGACTGGTCCGAGGAGCAGGTCTGGGACTACATCCAGGAGCACGACGTCCCCTACAACGCGCTCCACGACCAGGGCTACCCCTCGATCGGCTGCACCCACTGCACCCGGAAGCCGGGCGCGGGTGAGGACGCGAGGGCCGGGCGCTGGGCCGGCCTCGAGAAGACCGAGTGCGGACTCCACGGCTAGCGACGTTCGCTAACCTGCCCCGCTTCCTGACCAATCCGATCCACTTTCGTCCCCCCCTGAACCCATGACCCAGACCGCACTCAAGCTGCAGCTCACCGATCGCCAGACCGCCGACTTCGAGATGATCGCCAACGGCGGCTTCGCCCCGCTCCAGGGCCCGCAGGGCTCCGAGGAGTGGAAGGGCGTCGTCGAGAACATGACCCTCCCCGACGGGGAGTACTGGCCGATTCCGATCACCCTCGCCACGGACCTCGACGTCTCGGAGGGCGACACCGTCGAGGTCTCGAGCGACGAGGGCAAGCAGCTCGGCCGCCTCAACGTCACCGAGATCTTCGAGCGTGACCTGGGGGTCGAGGCCGAGAACGTCTATCGCACGACCGACAAGGAGCACCCCGGTGTCGCGGCGATCTTCGAGGAGGGGCCGCGCTGCATCGCGGGCACCTACGAGGTCGACGCCCTGCCGGACCACGAGGACGCCTTCATGAAGCGCTACTTCACCGCCGAGGAGTCGCGCAAGGCCTTCGCCGACCGCGGCTGGAAGCGCGTAGTCGCCTTCCAGACCCGCAACCCGATCCACCGCGCCCACGAGTACCTCACGAAGTGTGCGCTCGAGATCACCGACGGCCTCTTTATCCACCCGCTGATCGGCAAGACCAAGGCCGGCGACATCCCCGCGGACGTGCGGATGCGCTGCTACGAGATCCTGATGCAGGACTACTACCCCGGGGACCGGGTCATCCTGGGCGTCTTCCCCTCGAAGATGCACTACGCCGGCCCGCGGGAGGCGATCCTGCACGCGATCGCGCGGCGGAACTACGGCTGCACCCACTTCATCGTCGGGCGGGACCACGCCGGCGTCGGCGACTACTACGGGACCTACGACGCGCAGCAGATCTTCGACGAAATCGACACCGACAAGCTCGGCATCCAGCCGCTCTTCTTCGAGCACTCCTTCTGGTGCAACAAGTGCGAGGGCATGGCGTCGGGCAAGACCTGCCCGCACGGCCAGGAGGATCACGTCTTCCTGAGCGGCACCAAGGTGCGGGAGATGCTCGGGAACGGCGAGCTGCCGCCCGAGGAATTCAGCCGCCCCGAGGTGGCTCAGATCTTGATCGACTCCTACAAAGAGGAAGGCAATGGCTGACGAAAAGGGCT
>JBKPND010000073.1:0-16402 GCA_046732465.1 Actinomycetota bacterium | reverse complement strand
TCCAGGTTCGGCCCGATGATGCCGTCAGTCCCCGCTTCGGCAAGGGTGTGACAGGCGCCGCAATTGGTCACGAAGAGGTCCTTTCCCTCCTGCAGGCCCGATGGCACCTTCTCGGCCGCGCTCTCGGAGCCTTCCTGGCTGAGCGCCCAAGCTGGGACGCCCACGCCGAGGAGCAGGACGACGATGCCGAAGATGACGAACGTGCTCCGTTTCACTGGCGCGGGAGCATATTCGTCTTGTAGTAGGGGCACATGCGGCGCAGGGCGCACTCGCGGCATCGTGGCCGGGGCCTACAGATAGCGCGGCCGTGGCGGATCAGGTTGATGTGCAGCTCGTAGGCGTCCTCGGGAGGGGTGATCGCGAGCATCTCGTCGTGGGCCTCCGGGAAGGAAGCCTCGGGTCTGAACAGGCCGAGCCTGCCGCCGACCCGGTAGACGTGTGTGTCGACCGGGATCTCAGGTCGGCCGAGGGCAAAGAGCAGCACCACGGCCGCCGTCTTTCGCCCGACGCCGGGAAGATCGGTGAGGAATTCGAGCGCCTGACCCCGGGGAGCTTCGGCCAGCCAGTCCAGATCGGGGTGATCGCCCAGTTGGCCCAGGATCTCCTGGATGCGGGGCGCCTTCGTCGGGCTGAGACCGCCGGGCTTGATGGCCGCCTCAACCTCCTCGGTCGGCGCGTCCCTGACCTCCTCCCAGGCGGGGAAGCGTTCGCGCAGCCGCCCGTAGGCGATATCGCGGTTGCGGTCGTTGGTGTTCTGGGACAGCACCCCCCGGATTAGCTCTGCGATCGGGTGGCCATGCGGCTCGTTCACGGGCTGCCCGTAGAGCTCCCGGAGCCGGTCGCGGATCGCGAGCACCCGCCGTCGCGACGGGCGGCGCCACCCCGGATCCCGCTTGGGAATGCGCGGCGGCCTGCCCGGTGGCAAGGTCGCGATCTTCCCGCCGGCGAGAAGTATCCTGCTCGGCAGAGGCACCGGGCGAGGATATTCTGCGTCCCGTTTCGTCCCGCCGACCAGGCTCGTTCGAACCCGAAGGACGGGAAGAAGAGTGTGGTCGGTCACGAATGTGTCATCGGACGGTTAACTAGAATTCTGCGGTCATGCGCACCCTGATCAACAAAGTCGGCGGTTGGCTCCCTCACGGGTATGGGGACGCCGGTAAGCAGCTCGGCCTGTTCGTACTCGCCGAGCTCAGCTACGAGGCCGTCCGCGGCCTCGCCGACGGCGCACGCGACCAGGCATTCGTCAACGGGCAGAACGTGATCTCGCTCGAGAAGAGCCTCCACACCTTCTTCGAGCCGAATCTGCAGGCCATCTTCATCGACCACAGCTGGATCGTCGACTTCGCCAATTACATGTACATGAACAGCCACTTCGTGGTGACCACCTCGTTCCTGGTCTGGCTCTACCTCTTCCGCAACCAGAACTTCTACTTCGTGCGGAACATGTTCATGGTCGCCATGGCCCTGGCGATCGTCGGCTACGCGCTGGTGCCCACCATGCCGCCGCGGCTCTTCCCGCAGGAGGGCTTCGTGGACACGATCACGGACTACGCGCAGGTCAACCACGACTCCGCCCTGGTCAAGCTCTTCATCAACCCCTACGCCGCAATCCCCTCCATGCACGTCGCCTTCTCGACGATGATCGGCGTCACCGGTGTCCTGGTCTCCCGCCACAGGATCAGCAAGGTCCTCTGGGCCGCCTACCCGTTGCTCGTCTTCTGGGTGGTCGTCGTGACCGCCAACCACTTCTGGATCGACGCTGCCGCCGGCCTGCTCGTCGCGATCCTCGCTGCGCTCGCGGCGCGCGAGATCCTGGCCCGCGCCCGTCCCGCCGTCTGGTCCTTCCGCCCCGCGACGACTTGACCGCCCGGGTCGCGCTCCGTCGCTACGGCGAGCCGGGGCTGGTGGCGGCTGCCCTCGGTGCCGCTTATCTGATCGCTCAACCGGACAGCGCGGACCACGCCGCCCAGGTCTTCCGTTCGGGCCTGTTCGACAGCCAGGGCCTCTCTGCCTGGGACAACTTCTGGTTCGGCGGCCATCACCTGCCGGGCTACGGACTGCTGCTGCCGGCGCTGGGCGCTCTGATCGGGCCTCGTCTCGTGGGCGTGCTATCCGCGGTCGTCGCGTCGCTCCTCTTCTCGGCGATCGCCTACCGGCGCTTCGGGGACCGGGCCCGCCTCGGCGTCGCCTGGTTCGCGACGGCGACCTCGATCAGCCTCTTCACCGGACGGCTCACCTTCGCGCTCGGCGTGGCGGTGGCGCTCGGCGCGGTTCTGTCGGCTCAGCGCGGGCATCGCCTGCTCGCAATCTTCTTCGCCGCCCTCACTCCGCTGGCCAGTCCCGTGGCCGCGCTGTTCCTCGCCTGCGGCGTGGTCGCCTGCGCCATCGCGGAGCGCAGCCGCAGGGGATTGGAACTCGCCGTGGTCGCGGTTGGGATGGCCGTGCTGATGTCCTCCGCGTTCCCCGAGGGCGGCACCGAGCCATTCGACTTCTCGAGCTACGAGCCGGCCATCCTGGTGACGATCGCGGTCTTCGTCGCCCTGCCGCCGGAGGAGCGGCTGCTCCGCTACGGCGTCGCCGCCTACGGCCTCGCCCTCACCGCCGCTTTTCTGATCCAGACGCCGATGGGGGGAAACGCCACCCGGATGGGCTCGCTGCTGCTGGGCCCGGTGCTCGCGTTCGGGCTCTGGCGCAGGCAGCGCTTCTACCTGGTCCTGCTCGTCCCGGTCCTGATCTACTGGCAGTGGTCACCCGTCGTCAGGGATCTCGAGCAGGTGAGCGCACAACCCTCGGTGAAACCAGGGTTCTACGCGCCGCTGATCGACTACCTGCGCGGTCAGCCGCGCCATGACGCCTACCGGGTGGAGGTCCTCCCCGAGGAGCACCACTGGGAATCCGCGTACGTCCCTCGCGGCATTTACATCGCCCGAGGCTGGGAGCGGCAACTCGATCGCAAGCTCAATCCGCTCTTCTACCAGTCGACTCCACTGACCGGCCCGCAATACCGGAGCTGGCTCGACGACCTCGGCGTCGGCTACGTCGCGGTCCCGCACGCCGCGCTCGACTACGCGGCACGGCCGGAGAAGCGGATGCTCGAGCGGGGTCCGCCTCGCTACCTCGACTGGGTTTACAAGAGCTCCGACTGGACCGTCTACAAGGTGCGCAACCCGTCGCCCCTGGCCATCGGCGGCAAGATGGTGAAGCTGCGCCCGCAGGGCTTCGTGGTCGACACGAGCGCGCCGGGCACCGTCCTCGTCAGGGTGCACTGGACCCCGTACTGGTCGATCGAGCAGGGAACCGGCTGCGTGGAGCAGGCGCCCGGTGGCTACACGATGCTCGACGTCGAGACGCCCGGGCGCTTCCGCGTCGGCATTGACTTCTCGCCGGTACGGGCGATCAGCTCGGGGCCCCGCTGCCATGAGGAGCCGGTGATCCAGTACGGCTCCGCAGGGTCCGATCCGCCGGCCACGATCCCGCGATCAAGCGGGCGACGCTGATGCGGGCAGCGGGTCGGGCCGCGCGCCGCACCTCGAGATCCGTTTCGGCGGTGCTGCCACGCGGTCCCCTCGACCTGCTCCTCCAGCTCGCCCTGCTCGCAGGCGCGTATTGGGCGTGGCGTCACGCCAGGGGCGCAGTGGACGGAAGCATGGGGCTCTCCTTCTCGCACGCGCGCGACCTGGTCAGCGCCGAGCGCTCCCTCGGGCTGCTGATCGAGCCGAGCGTGCAGCACTGGGCGCTGGACGTGGGCTGGCCCGCCGACGTGGCGCGCTGGGGCTACGCGAACCTGCACTTCAAGGGGAGCTGCCTGATGCTGGCGATCCTCTATTTCGGCTACCGCGGCAGCTACGGCTTCGTCCGCAACGCGGTCTTCGCCGCGATGGCGATCTCGGTGATCGGCTATGCGTTCGTCCCCACCGCGCCTCCGCGCTTCCTACCAGAGCTCGGCCTGGATCCGTCGAGTGTCGTGACCGGAAACGACCCGCTGATCTCGAATCCGGGCGACCCCCTCTTCAACCCGTTCGCCGCGGTCCCCTCCATGCACGTCGGCCTCTCGGTGATCCTCGCCGGGTCGCTGGCGATGCTCGTCCGGCGCCGCCTGCTCAAGGCCGCTTTCTTCGCCTATCCACTCCTGATGACGTATGTGGTCGTGGCCAGCGGCAACCACTTCTGGCTCGACGCGGGCTTCGGGCTGCTCACCGCCGCGCTCGCGACCGGCGTCGCTATGCTCCTCGCCCGGCTCAACTCGGACTGGTCCTTCGGTTCGGCGACCCGCAGCGCTCCCACCGGCGACCTCGAACCGCAGCCAGAGCCCGAGGCCGCCCCGGCATAACGCATATGCGAGGGCGCGCCGGAGGCGCAACCCGTTTTGTGATGACCATCGATCAGCGAGACCTGCCCCGGAACGGGCCCTCGGCGCCCGGCAGGGGACCGACCGGCGGCACCGACCTCTCGGCGTCGATGCGAACCCGACTGATCGATTCCCGCCTCACGCCCAACGCGATCTCCATGGTCGGCCTGATCGGCAACCTCACGGCGGCGGTCCTGATCTGGCAGGGGCTCTACTTCCTCGGCGGCGTCGCCTTCATCGTGGGCTCGGTGATGGACACCCTCGACGGCCGCTACGCGAGGGCATCGGGCAAGGGAACGCTGTTCGGGGCCTTTCTCGACTCCACCCTCGACCGGATCGAGGAGGGCATCGTGCTCACCGCGGTCGCGTACCGCTTCGCCCTCACCGGAGACGAGTTCGCCGCGGCCATGTGCGTCGTGGTCGTACTCGGTTCGCTGATGGTCTCCTACACCCGTGCGCGAGCGGAGGCGCTCGGGGTGGAGTGCAAGGTGGGGTTGGCTACGCGCCCGGTTCGGGTAGTCATACTGTCGATCGGCCTCGTCTTCGCAAAGGGAGCTGGGATCTTCGACGCAGACCTTCTGGCACCGGCGATCTACGCGATGGCGGCGCTGACGGCTTTCACAGTGTTTCAGCGCGTCTGGCACGTCAGGAACGAGCTCAGGCGGCTCGGCGCCGAAGTGCAGCGGGCGCCGGCACAGGAGGCGGTTCCAGCCGACGATGTGTAACCCCCCAGCAGCGCGAGTGTGGTTTCAGAGCTGATTCTTCTTATCGAGGAGGATTCCCAAGGATGAGCACCGTGAATGGAAGAGCCGATGGCGCCCGCCGCAACGGCGCCCGGGATGACAAGGTCCGGGTCGCGATCGTCGGCGTCGGCAACTGCGCGAGCTCTTTCGTGCAGGGCATCCAGTACTACAAGGACGCCGACCCGGCTGAGCAGGTTCCGGGCCTCATGCACGTGGATCTGGGCGGCTACCACGTGCGCGACATCGAGTTCACGGCCGCCTTCGACATCGATGCGGACAAGGTCGGCAAGGACCTCTCCGAGGCGATCTGGGCGGGCCAGAACAACACCTACAAGTTCTCGGACGTGCCGAAGCTGGGCGTCAAGGTCCACCGCGGAATGACCCACGACGGCCTCGGCAAGTACCTGAAGGAGAAGATCACCAAGGCCCCGGGCGAGACGGCCGACATCGTCGGGATCCTCCAGGACACCCAGACCGACGTGCTGGTCTGCTACCTCCCGGTCGGCTCCGAGCAGGCGACCAAGTGGTACGTCGAGCAGGCGCTGGCTGCCGGGGTGGGGTTCGTCAACTGCCTGCCGGTCTTCATCGCCCGGGAGGACTACTGGGACCGGCGCTTCGAGGAGGCGGGCCTACCGATCATCGGCGACGACATCAAGTCCCAGGTCGGCGCCACGATCGTGCACCGACAGCTTGCGAGGCTCTTCGCCGACCGCGGCGTACGCATGGAGCGCACGAGCCAGCTCAACGTCGGCGGCAACATGGACTTCTACAACATGCTCGAGCGCGAGCGGCTGGAGTCCAAGAAGATCTCGAAGACCAACGCCGTCACCTCGATCATGGACCACGAGCTGCCCCCCGAGGACGTCTACATCGGTCCCTCGGACTACGTGCCGTGGCTGACCGACCGCAAGTGGGCGCACATCCGCGTCGAGGGCAAGGCCTTCGGCGACGTGCCGCTCAACCTCGAGCTCAAGCTCGAGGTCTGGGACTCGCCGAACTCCGCGGGCATCGTCATCGACGCCGTACGGATCGTGAAGCTGGCGCTGAACCACGGTGTCGCCGGCCAGCTGGACGGTCCCTCGAGCTACCTGATGAAATCCCCGCACTACCAGCGGCCCGATCCGGTGGCGCGGGAGATGACGGAGGAGTTCATCGACAAGTACGCCCGTCAGCGGGGTGTTCCCGCCGGCAAGGGCGGGAGCAAGGCGAAGGCCAAGACAAAGGCCAAGGCGAAGTAGCTTCGCCCCGTAAGCTCGGCCTGTGAGCGCTGACTCACTGGCCATCGCACAGGTCACTCCGCATCCCTGGGGGAAGCGGCACAAGATCAACGAGTTCATCGCCCGCACCTCCGCGGAGCTGGCCGAGCGGGGACATCGAGTCCTGATCATCGCCCCTTCGGATTCGCGCCAGGCGATTCGTGAGAGCCGACGGCTGCTCCGGGAGGCGCAGGAGAGCCCCGGGGTCGTCTGGCGTCGCGAGAACCCGCGGGTGATCGCGATCGGGCAGAGCATCCCTCTGCCGAGCGGGCCCCGGCGCCGTCCGGCCCCGCTGCCGGTCGACGTGAGCGGAGCTCTGGAGCGGCTGCTCGGCAGTATCCCGCTCGACGTGGTGCACGTCCACGAGCCCTTCGCCCCCAGCACCGGCTCGGCCGCACTGCGTCATTCGCTGTCGCTCAATGTGGCGAGCTTCCACGAGCCGGTGGAGCGGGTGCTCTCCACGCAGGTCGCTCGCCTTGTGGTCGAGGTCTTCTTCGGTCGCATCGATGCGCGCACGGCCAGCAACGAGGCAACGGGCGAGCTGCTCCAGCGCTTCTTCCCCGGTCGATACGAGCTGGTCAGGCCCGGCGCCGACGTCGCCGAGCCCGCCATCGAGCCACCGCCGGCTGGTCGGGTGCGAATCGCCTACTGCGCGGAGGAGGAACGCGGCGCGCTGCGCCTGCTGCTCCGGGCCCTCCGGAGGCTGCCCGACAGTCTCGACTGGGAAGGGGTGGTCTGGTTCGATGGGCCGACGGACCCACTGGCCCGTGTCAGCCGGAAACTTCGAGAACGGCTCCGCGTAGTCCGCCCGCGGGACGGCGAGCCGGCGGAGTTCCTCGCCGGGGCGGACATCGCCTGCCTGACGTCGGGCGGGGTGCGGGCTGCCCCGGGGCTGGTGAGGAAGGCCTTCGCCGCCGGCGCCGTCCCGGTCGCCTCGGACCTGGAGATCTACCGCGAGCTCCTCGCCGAGGGGGAGCGCGGATTGCTCTTCCCCCTCGGCGACGTGCTCACCTTGGCGGCGCAGCTCGAACGGCTCTGCCACGATGCCTCGCTCCGAGACGAGCTGCGCGCCGCCGCCCGCTCCGGCCCCGAGGCGCGCCCCTGGCGCGAGGTGACCGATCAGGTCGAGGAGGTCTACCGCCGGCTGGTCGCGAGGCGGCACGACGGCACCGGGGATGCGGAGATCCGGCGCCGCCTCCAGGAACGCGAGTACATCCACTGCGACCTGCACATGCACACCGACCACTCTCCCGACTGCGCCACCCCCGCGCAGCTGCTGCTGGAGACCGCCAAGGAGCGCGGGCTGGGCGCAATCGCGATCACCGACCACAACGAGATCTCGGGAGCCTTGGAGGCGCAGGAGATCGCGGCAGGCATCGGCGGGATCAAGGTCATCGTCGCCGAGGAGGTGAAGACCGCGCATGAGGGCGAGGTGATCGGCCTCTTCCTGAGCGAACGGATCGAGCGCGGGATGTCGATGGCCGAGACCATCGCTGAGATCCGGAGGCAGGGCGGGCTCGTCTACGTCCCGCACCCCTTCGACAGGCTTCACTCGGTCCCGGACTACGAGAACCTGCTCGAGGTGGTCGAGGAGATCGACATCCTCGAGGTCTTCAACCCTCGGGTGGCCCTGTCTGCGTTCAACGAGGAGGCGGTCCGCTTCGCCCGCAAGTACGCGATCGTCCCCGGAGCGGGCTCGGACAGCCACGTGGCGCAGGGCCTGGGCAGCGTCAAGATCCGGCTGCGGGACTTCGACGGCGCTCGGGAGTTTCTCGAGTCGATGCGGGAGGCGGACATCGTCCGCAAACACAAGAACCTGGTCTACGTCCAGGCGCTCAAGTTCCTCCAGACGAGCGGCGGGCGGGGAGGACGCTCACTCGCCGCCCGGGACGGCGGGCGGCGGTCGGGCAATCGCCGCCGCTCCGCCGGCAAGAGTTGATGCACCCGCAAGGGGCCGGGGCCGGGCCGAAGAAGAGGCAGGGAGCCGTGTCATCCATAACCGACGACGAGATCCGCGAGAAGTACCTCGAGCGCGCGATCCGGGAGCTCAACGACCTGGGCCGGGAGCTCTCGCAATGCGCGGACTGCCCGCGCGGCAACGTGATGCCGGTGCAGGGCTCCGGTCACCCCCAGGCCGACATCCTCATGTTGAAGGGCTCCGCCACTGCCTCCGAGATCGAGGAGGGTGTGGCCTTCTACGGCCGGGCCGGGAACGCTCTGATGAAGAGCTTCAAACGGCTCGCGATCGATCCGATCGTGGTCTTCGGCACACTCTGCTCGAAATGCCCGCTCACCGATCCGACGCAGGCCTCGGAGGGCTGCATCGCCCGGGTCGCCGAGGAGATCGCGATCGTGCAGCCGAGCATGATCGTCGTGATGGGCGAGGAGGCGCTCCGGACCCTGAACGACCTCGAGCTGCCGCTGGCGGACCCGATCGAGCCCCGCGAGGGCGAGTTGCAGCCCCTCACCCCGACGATCGACGTGCTCTACGTGCCCGACATCGACGACTCGCTGGACACCGACGATGCGAAGCAGCGTTTCTGGTCGGCGTTCCGGGTGCTCGGGGACTGGTACGACCGGCTGCCGCCGTACTAGGGCGCCATCCGGGGCCGCCAGCCCGGGGCGCACACCGTCAGCAATACACTGGATTCGTGGAGCTCGAGGAGCGGAGCATCGAGCAGCTGCCCGACCGCTGCGACAACTGCGGCGCACGGCTCACCGACGCCGAGAAGCAGGCCGCCCTCACCGAGGGACCGCCGGGCGACCGCGTTCTCTGCACCACCTGCGCCTCCGAGGTGGTGCCTCTGGCGGAGGACGAGGAGGAGCTGGAGGGCTAGCTCCGGCGCTTGGGCCGGATCCTGCAGCTCGTGTGCTTGTGGACGCCGGAGCCCGGCGGGCCGACGGTCACGGTGACCTTCCGCCGGCGCGGGCAGGCGACCGTCTTGAGCACCCCGGCCTTCGGCTTCGACGCGATCCCGCCGCCTCGCACGGATACGCGGTAGCCCTTCGGATAGCGCGCCCACCCGAGGAAGATCTCGGTCCGCCGTGTCTTGAGCGAGCGCTTCGAGGCATTCCCCGCTCGACGCGCGAACCTCTTGCCGCCCGGACCTTTGGTCGAGTAGGTGAGGTGGAAAATGCGTGTCGCCGGGTCGAACCGCCAGCCCCTCGGTGTGCCGGCGACGAGCTGCGGATAGGGCTCCGAGAGGACGTCGAGCTTCGCCCGCTTGACGTTCGAGCCCGTCGGCGATCGGCTCGGATCTACGACGACCGCTTGCACGCCTGAACCGGCCGTGGTCGGGTCCTGGCATTCGCAGTAGTGCCAGTACTCCCAGGAGACCATGTGGCGATCGGCCTGTGCGACGTTCGACCGGATCGTCGCCAAGTCGTCGGTGGCACCGAATTCGCTCAACATCAGCGCGTCCCCGGTCGCCTGTGACCGCTTGTCGGCATTGGAGAGGACGTGATCGTTCTGTTCGTCGCAGCTCGCCAGGTCGTACGGGGGCACCGCGACGCCCGGCGTACAGTAGAAGTGAAAGCTGAAGCCCGCGGCCGGGTCGCCGAGCGCCGGGATGTTCGTGTCGGCGCCGAAGTTGAAGAGGACGTTCGGCTCGTACCAGACGAGCTTCTGGCGCTCGACCGCCCTGATCCTGTCGAAGACCCGGCGGTAGAAGGGCCCCATCGCGCCCATGTCGAAAGCCGGACAGCCGTTCAGGGTGAAGCAGCCGGCCCAGGGGGTCCCGGGCCAGGGCTCGTTGAGCAAGTCGAACCCGACCGTGTGCTTCGCCGATGCGAACCGGGCCGCGACGTGGCCCCAGGCGGCCGCGTAGCGGTCCTGAAGGCCGACGCCCCCCGGGCCGGGTGAGTTCGCCCAGAAATGGTCGAACGCCCGGATCACCGCGGGCATCCCGAAGTAGTTCCCGGGAAAGCCGAGCTGAGGCTGGTTCGGCAGGCCGTCGTCCTGCACCGCCCAGTCCGGCCACCCCTCGCCCTGGAAGCGCTCGTTGTACATGTCCTGGTGGAAGTCGAGCTGGCTGAAGATGTCGTGCCTGGCGAGGGTCGACTCGGTCGCGGCGATCTGGTTCAGGTAGCCGTCGTCGTAGCTCCCGGGGTTGGGCTCGACGCCCCCGTAGATCACGCCGAGGCGGACGACGTTGAATCCGTTCCGCTTCAGGAAGGCGGCGTCGTCCGTGCCGAAACCGGTGGCCGCCGGGTAGTAGGGGGGTCGCTTGAAGACCATGTTGACGCCGTGCAGGATCACCACGCGCCCCTTGGCATCGATGATCCAGCGCCCGGAATGCCCCAGTGGCGTGGTGGGACCCGCCCAGGCACTCGCGCAGAGAAAGGTCAGGGCCAGGACCGCCGAGAGGGCGAGGCCCACCGCTCTCCTCACACCGGACACGCGCGCAGTATGCCGACCTAGACCCCGGGCGCGGCCGCTTCCGCCAGCGCCGACATGTCCTCGAAGGTGGCGCTGGCGAGGGCCCGGACCACGACCGTGTCCAGCGCGCGGTAGCGGGAGAGCTCCTCCTGGGCGACGCCGGCGCTCTCGGCCGCCACGCCCACCGTTCCCTCCGGCGCCCCCTGGCGAGCGAAGTGGCTTCGGTAGCCCTGGTGCAGGTCGCGGTAGAAGGACTCGTCCTTGGCGAGCCGCTCCTCCGCATCGGGGCCGACGGCTGTGCGCACGTACCCGAAGATCGGCGGCGGCTCCCTGCCCGCCTCGCTTGCTCCGCCCTCGACCCACCGCCGCGCCTGGGCGGCGAACTCGGGCGTCATCCAGTTGAAGAAGACGCCGTCCCACTCCGCTCCGCCGAAGGCGGACATCTTCGGGCCCATCGCGGCGAGGACCAGGCGGATGCCGGGCAGCGCCTCGCGAAGCCCGGGCAGGGCCTGGCGCATCGCGGTCAGCGGCTTCTCCTTGAAGCCGGCTCCCAGGCCGAGCCAGAGCCGGCCACGGTCGAGGCCGAGACGCTCGATGTCCGCCGCGATCTCGTCCGGGGATTGGCGGTCCAGGGCGATGACGGCGACGCCGAGTTCGATGCGGTCGGCGCCCTTCGCGTACTCCGCCAGCGTCTCCAGGCCTTTGGCCCCGGGATGGTCATTGGACCACATCGAGCTGTAGCCGAGCTCCTGACAGCGCGCGGCCAGCGGGCTCGCGATCTCGGGGTCGAGGCCGGCGGTGACGCCGAACCCCCGGCTCACCCTGTCTTCTCCAGGAGCGCCACGCACTCGATGTGCGGGGTCTGGGGAAACATGTCGACGGGCTTCACCCGGCGGACCCTATAGCCGGCCTCCGAGAGCTGCGCTGCATTGGGGGCGAGGGTGGTTGGGTTGCAGGAGACGTAGACGATGCGCGGCGCATTGCACTCGATCACCCGCCGCACCACCTTCTTGGAGAGCCCGGCGCGGGGCGGGTCCACGGCCACGACGTCGGGGCGGCCGCCATCCTCGAGCAGCGGGCGGATCTCCTTGCGCGCATCGCCGGCGCGGAAGTGGGCGTTCCCGATTCCGTTGAATCGCGCGTTCTCCGCGGCGTCGGCGACCGCCTCGGGAACGATCTCGACTCCCCATACCTCCCCGGCCCGCGCGGCGAGGCTGAGCCCGAGCGTGCCGATGCCGCAGAAGAGGTCGTAGACGCGCTCGGATCCCGTGAGTCCGGCCATCTCGGCCGCGATCCCGTAGAGGCGCTCCGCCATCTCGGTGTTGGTCTGAAAGAACGCGTTGTGGGAAATCCGGAAGCGCAGTCCGCAGAGCTCCTCCTCGAGGTGCTCGCGGCCGAGGGCCCCGGTGGGACCGTCCGTGCCGCCGCCGCTGCCCTCGACGATCGTGTGCAGATCGACGGGCGGCCGCGGGATCTCGGCGGCTGAGGTGACCAGCCGGGACTGCAGCTGTCCGGTCCGGCGGCCCTCCCGGACGGCCAGGTTACGGAGCGTCCCGGCGCCCGAGCGGCGGTCGTAGGCGGGCAGCCCTTCGGTCGCCGCCCAGCCGCGGATCTGGTTGCGGAGCTGGTTGTTCCGCTCGGAGGCGAGCTGGCAGTCCTCGGCGCCCACCACCAGGTCCCAGCGGCCGCGGGGATGGAAGCCGAGAACGAGCTCCCCATCCCGCTCCCCGAACGAGTACTCCAGCTTGTTGCGGTAGCGCCACCGCTCGACCGCAGGCTCGATCTCCTCCAGCTCGAAGCCCTCGAGACCGCCGAGACGGACGAGCGCGTCCTCGACCTGGGACTGCTTGTGGCGAAGCTGTTGGTCATAGGGCAGCGACTGCCAGGGGGCGCCGGGACAGGGCTCGCCGCCGTGATCGCAGCGCGGAGGGACACGGTCGGGCGATTCGCGGATCAGCTGGATGGCGGAGGCCTCGGCGTAGCCGCGCTTCGCCTTCGACACCTCCGCTCGGACGCGATCCCCTGGCAGGGCGCCGGCTATGAAGACGACGTAGCCGTTCCGGCGTGCGATGCCCTTGCCGCCGTAGGCGAGCGACTCCACGTCGAGCGTGAGCAGCTCGCCGCGCCGCGGGCGCTCTTGTGCCTCGAGTGTCGGGCGTTCCCGGGTCGTGAGGTCCTCGGCCATCTCCGGCCTATCGTTGCAGCCGTTGGCAGCCTGGGACCTGGACGAATACCGGCGGGACGCGGAGCGCTTCCTGGAGGAGATCGACCGCGAGTACTACCTGCAGGGAGCCGGGCACAAGCCCGATCTCGAGATCGAACCGATCTACGAGAGACATGAGGCGCTCTTCGATCGGGAGGCGCTCGAGCGCGTCGGCGAGGCGAGGCACGATGCGCGGGACGAGGAGCAGGTACGCCTGCGCTATCTCCACCAGTTCGCGCTGGCCGGCCACCTGGGTTCGATTACGCGGGCTCTCGAGGCGCGGCTGGCGGACCTGGAGGCGTCCCTCGAGGTCGAGGTCGGCGGCGAGGCGATCGCGTACCGGATGGCGCCGGTAGTGCAGGCCAACGAGCCGGACTCCGAGCGCCGCGCGGAGATCGAGGCGGCCCGCAACGCCGTGCTCGCCGAGCGGCTCAACCCGCTTCACCTAGAGGCGCTGGAGAGCGTGCACTCCGCCTGCTCGGGGCTCGGCTGGCCTTCCTACCTCGATGCCTACTCGGACCTCCGTGCCGTCGATCTCAGGGGACTCGCGGCGGACCTGAAGCGCTTCGAGGAGGCGACCGAGCCGGGCTACGCCGCGATCCTCGATCCCGAGCTCGAGCGAACCGTTGGACTCCGGCTCGGCGAGCTGCGGCGCTCCGACCTGTCCCGCTTCTTCCGCGCTCCGCAACTCGACCCGCTCTTTCCCGGAGAGCGGATGGTGCCGGCGCTGCAGGAGACCCTCGCCGGCATGGGCATCGATCTGGCGGCCCAGTCGAACGTCATCCTCGACACCGAGCCGAGGCCAACGAAGAGCCCGCGTGCCTTCTGCTCGACGCCGCGGGTGCCGGCCGAGGTCTACCTGGTGATGCCTCCGATCGGCGGTCGGGAGGACTTCGCGGCGCTCTTTCACGAGGCCGGTCATGCGGAGCACTACGCCTGCACCGATGACGAGCTCGCCTTCGAGTTCCGCCACCTCGGGGACAACTCCGTCACGGAGTCCTACGCCTTCCTGCTCGAGGGGCTGACCGCGAGTCCCGCGTGGCTGGATCGCGTTCTGAGTGCCGACCGGGTTGAGGGGGCCATCGAGCACGCCCGGGCCTCCCGGCTGGTGTTCCTGCGGCGCTACTCGGCGAAGATCGCCTATGAGGTCGAGCTGCACGGGCCCGATGCCGACCTCGGGGCGATGCCGGAGCGCTACGCCCGCCTGCTCGGGCAGCACATCGGCGTCGACTGGCCGCGCGAGACCTGGCTCTCCGACGTCGACCCGGGGTTCTACGTGGCCTGCTACCTGCGGGCCTGGGCCCTGGAGGTGGATTGGCGCGCGGAGCTGGGCGAGCGGTTCGGGGACGATTGGTCTGCGAGCGGCGAAGCGGGCGAGTGGCTCAGAGGACTGTGGGCCCGCGGGCAGTCGCTCGACGCGGAGCAGCTCCTCGGCGAGGTCACGGGGCGCGAGCTCGATTTCGGCCGGCTGGCTACCGAACTGAGCTAGGCATCCGCCGGGTATAGGCTTGGCCGCAGTTTCCGGGAATCCCGAGCAGGAGGTCCAAGGTGGAAGCAAGCGAGAGTGGTGGCGTCCGCGACCAGATCCAGAAGGCGATCGACGACCTGCGGTCGGCCGGCGAGAAGGCGACGGGTGACGTGCGCTCCAACATCGATTCGGCCGTGGCACGGCTGAAGGACGCGTCGGGCGGTGCGACCTCTCGGGCCCAGGACCAGGTCTCGAGCTGGCGCGACACCCTGGACAAGGCGACCGAGGACGTGCGCAAGGAGCTCGGCAAGCTTGCCATTCGCGCTCAGACCTCGGCGGTGTCGCTCGACGAGCTCGCCAAGGAGATCGACGAGCGCCGCAAGGCGCTCAGTAGCTCACCCTAGTCCTGCAGCTTGCGATCGACGGCGCGCAGGACGCCCTTGCGTGCCTTGTTGCGCCGCTCGTAGTCGCGGATCCGGCGAAGCTCCGCCCGGCTGAGCTTCTGGAGCCGGCGGTCGATCTGCCGAGCGGTGAGCTGGTCGTAGGCGGTGATCGGAAAGCCGGGGACCCGGGCCGCGCGACGGACGCGGTCGGCGCCGGCGAGCGGCTTGTCCACCGCCTTGACGGCTCGCTTGCGGGCCTCCTGCGCGCGGGCGCCGGCCTGCTGGCGCGCCCGAGCCGGAGCCTCCCGAACCTGTGCGAGGAGGCGCTCGAGCTGGCCGAGCAGGTCGTCGGCCTGATCGCGCCCGCGAGTGACCAGGCGGCCGACCATCTCGTCCGCGTCGCCGCGGGTCATGCGGCCGCGCCGCACCGCGTCGTCGATCACCTCCTGGAGGCGGTCGCGGGAGATCGTGACGCTCTTCTCGAGGGCTTCGCGGAAAGCCTGCACGCTCTGCTCGGCCCGGGAGCTCCCCACCGACCCCGCGCTTCCCTCTTCTCCCCTCGACGCCTCCACCATCGCCCGGACTATCCCATACGGGAGAACTTTCCAATCACGGGGTTGTGGTCGGAGAGGCGGATCAGCAGCCCCGTCGAGGGATCCTTGACATCGCGAGCCTCCGGAGGCAGGGCCCGGGGGTGCTCGATCACCTCGAGGCCGCGCACGAGCACGTGGCTGAGCCGATCCGGCGCGGTCCGAGGAGCAAGGCCATAGCGGTCCTCCAGCTGGTCGAAGACCCCGCTCGCCTTCGGCCGGACGTTGAAGTCGCCGCCGAAGATCAGGGGCCCCGATCCCGCCATGGTGGTTGCGCGCTCGGCGGCGTCCAGCAGCTCGCGTTCCGCCGAGAACGGATTGGTGCTGACATGGAGGTTCGCCACGCTCAGGCCGGATCCCATGCGGGTCAGGGCCATAACGCGGGTCTCCGGCCTCCGGGTCAAGACGATGCGATGGCGCTCCGCGATCGGTCCCACGGCAGGACGAACGAGGGTGGTGTTCGAGCCGCCCTCCCAGGCGCCGAGCAGGTCCGGGCGCCAGCGTCCGATCAGGGAGGTGAGGGGCTGGAACCAGTTGCGGGCGGTGCATGCCCGGTGGGCCTCGGCGCCGCAGGCGGTGGCCAGCCTGCGTTTCCACGCCGGCGGAAACTCCTGGAAGAGCGCCACGTCCCAGGCGATGCCGCGGATCAGGGAGGCGAAGTGGTCGAGGAGGTCCCAGTTCGTCTGCTCGTAGTGCTCGCCGAGGCGGGGACCGCGGCGGAAGTTGCCCTTGTGGGCCCGAATCTGGAGATCCGGCTCGGGCGGCCAGTCGCGGCCGTGGAACACATTCCAGGTCATCGCGGTGAGCTGCACGGCCCTAGTATCGGCGCCTCGATGGTCCCACCGACCGCCCGGCTTCCCGTAAGTGACTTCCTCACCGGGGAGGAACTCGACCGTGAGGAGCTTCTCGCCCTCCTCGAGCGGGCCGAGCAACTCAAGCGCGGCCGTGGTCGGGGCGAGGGACGGGACTCGCTGGCAGGCCGCTCCGTGGGGCTGATCTTCGAGAAGCCGTCGACGCGCACGCGGGTGTCGTT
>JBKPND010000072.1:0-8403 GCA_046732465.1 Actinomycetota bacterium | reverse complement strand
ATGCTCCTCTACACGCTTCGGGGCACACCGTTCATCTACCAGGGAGACGAACTCGGTCTGCCGGACGCAGAGATCCCGGCCGAGTCGATGGTCGACGTCGACGGCCGCGACCCGGAGCGCGCGCCGATCCCGTGGGAACCTCCCTCTGAGGCGGGCGACGGCGCCGGATTCTCGGCCGGGCGGCCCTGGCTACCGGTGGTCGCCGACGCTGAGCGCCTCTGTGTGCGAAACCAGCTCCAGGACCCCGATTCCCTCCTCTCACTGGTGAGGCGGCTGTCACAGCGACGCCGACACGACGCATGCCTTCAGCGGGGCGAATACCGCTCGATCGACGCCGGCGACGGAATCCTCGGTTACGTGCGGGAGCTGGATGGTGAAAGCCTGGTGGTCCTGCTCAACTTCGCGACCGAGCCGCGCGGACTCGACGACTCAGATCTGCCGGAGATGGCGACCGTGGAGCTCTGCACAGATCGCGGACGCGAGCTGGGGACCGTCGCTCTCGCTGAACTCGAGCTCCGCCCGAACGAGGGCTTGCTTCTCCGCCCCCTCGTGGGCTAGGGCGGCAGGCGCTGGCCCGGGCGCCGCATGCGGAACCAGCGCGCGTCGTAGGGACCCAACTCGAGAGTGACCCCGCCGTCTTGCAGCTTGTGCTCCTCCTCCGAGAAGAGGTCGGTCAGTTTGCCGTTCTCGCCGAACTCCAGCCCCGCCTCCGCATCCCGGCCGGCGAGATTGTGGACGGCGACCACGGTGGACCCATCCCAGTCCGTTCTATGAGCGAATACAGCGGGGTCGCCGGAGTCCAGCAGCTTCCAGCTGCCCCAGCCCAGCTCGGGACATTCCCGGCGACGTCGGATCAGTCGCTCCATCCAATTGAGCAGGGAGTACGCATCTCGGCGCTGACTGGCGGCGTTCACCTTCCGGAAACCAAACGGGCCCTTCTCCACAACCGGCCGTACAGGCTCTTCGGCTGTGGTGAACCCGCCATTCGGCTCATTGGACCACTGCATAGGAGCTCGCACGCTGTAGCGGCCGTCGATCGCCAGGTTCTCGGCCATCCCGATCTCCTCCCCATAGAAGAGCACCGGCGTTCCGGGAAGCGAGAAGGTGAGCGAGTACACCATCCGGATCCGGTCCTGGTCGCCGTCGAGCATGGTGGGCAAGCGTCGTCGCAGTCCGCGTCCGTAGAGCTGCAATTCCTTAGCCGGACCGAAGGCCGCGAAGACCTCCTGGCGCTCGTCCTCGCTGAGCTTGTCGAGCGTCAGCTCATCGTGGTTGCGCACGAAGTTCGCCCACTGGCAGTCGTGCGGAATGGGCGGCAGTGCCTCGAGGGCGCGGGCCAACGGCGCCGCCTCCTCGCGCGCGAGCGACAAGAACATCGCCTGGTTGACGGTGAAAGACAGGACGAGCTGGAGCTCGTCGCCGTCCTCGTCCCCGAAGAACTGGCGCTGCTGCTCGGGCGGCAGATTGACCTCACCGACGAGCACCGCCTCGCCGTTGCGTCTGCTCAAGTACGCCCGCAGGTCCCGCAGGAGCTGATGCGGATCCGGATCGGCACCCTCAGGCAGCCCCATCGGCTCGATCAGGAATGGCACGGCGTCCACGCGGAACCCGCTGATCCCCTGCTCGATCCAGAAGCCCGTCACCTGGGCGAGCTCGTCGCGCACCTCCGGATTGGAGGGATTGAGGTCCGGCTGGTGCGAGTAGAAACGATGGAGGTACCAGCGCTTCGCCTTTCGGTCGTAGGCCCAGTTCGAGTTCTCCTGGTCGGGAAAGACCACATCCCCGGGCTTCTCGTCCGGTTTCTCGTCCTTCCAGACGTAGAAGTCGAAGTAGGGAGACTCGGGACCACGCCGTGCATCCCGGAACCATGGGTGATGGTCCGAGGTGTGATTGACGACCAGATCGGCGATCACCCGCATGCCGCGGTCGCCAGCGGTCCTGATCGCGTCGACCAGATCGCCGTGATGGCCCAGCCGCGGATCGACGCCATAGAAATCGGTGATGTCGTAGCCGTCGTCGCGCTGCCGGGACGGCATGAACGGCATCAGCCACAGGCAGTCAAGGCCCAGCCCCGCGAGATAGTCGAGCCGGTCGGTCAGGCCGGCCAGATCCCCACAGCCATCGCCGTCGGAGTCGAGGAAGGTCTCGACGTCGAGGCAGTAAATGACCGCGTTCTTCCACCAGACGTCGCCGGTCACCTTCCGCTTCATGCCGCCGTTCCTACCCGCAATCGCTGCGTTTGCCGCATGGCCCGCGGCGAGCGGAACAACCGCCGTCCACTCACGACAAATCAGGGCCCTCTTTTCAGAGGGCCCTTGGCCAGTAGCGCGGGCCCGATCCGTTTCTCGCTACCACCCGAGAAATTCGCGAGGTCAGCCCTTGCCCAAAGCCGATAGTCGAGAGTGCGATTGCAGCAACCCGGCGGATTTGAGCGCCTCCTGGCGGTCGGCGATTATCGCGATGCGCCTGATCCTGTCGTCCTCGACGGTGACGACGGCGTAAGCAGTCAGGCTCAGCTGCAGACCACTGCGGCGACCCTGCCCAAAGGCGGCGGTGACGCACACGAATCGGGCTCCTCCTGCACGGATGAATTCTTGTGGCTCCAGGTGGAAGTCCACGAAGGATTCCCAGAGGTTCATGGTCCATTGCAAGGCCCCTGAATGCCCCCGATGCCAGGTCGCGGCTGGTATGCCGGGATAGTCTTGGAGTTCGACGTCCTCGTGCAGATACCGAAACGGCTCGGCGTCGAGCGGGTCGTCGGGCGGGCTCTTTCCGAGGCTGTTGAAGGCGTCACACAGCTCGCTGAAAAGTTGAAAAACCTCCTCGTCCAGCCTGTAGAGCTCGGCCGCTCCCAAGCCGAGTTCTGGGGTCTGCTCGAGCACTGAGACCGCACCCTGAGACATGATCTTCTCCTCGCTCCCCGCTGCCAGGTTCTCCTGGCTCCTCCATGGTCACACCGTGCCGGCGCAAAGTGTGTGACGAACGGCACGACCCCGGTGTGCATACGTCACGATCGCGTCGTCGGTAAGACGCTGGTTGGATCGGAGCTAGCCGGCTGAATTCTTTTGAATCAGGGCAAAGATGCCACGGTCGTCTTGACGTCCGTAATCGGGCCGCAGCGGCTCGGCGCGGCAAATGCACAGCTCGTTCTCGGGATGAGAGTCCACGAACGAGTGAAGGCCACAGTTCAGATCGACGTCGTCCGCGACCAGCACGCCGCCGGGTCTCGTCGCATCCCAAGCATGGTCCAGTTCGAACAGCAGGTTTCGCTCGGAATGCCGGCTGTCGTGGATGAACAAGTCGATCTGTCCGAGCTGAGCAAGAAGTTTCCCTAGCCGGCGCCGGCTGGAGCCACGGACGTACGTCCAGCGATCACGAAGGCTCTCGGGCACCGCCATGCCGATCTGAGCATGCAGATCCCTGTCGCGCGGAGGCGGGAGGTCCACGCTCCAGAGTTCCCCGGTCCCGTTCTGCGCCAAAGCTTCGAGGATGAAGCGCGATGTGATGCCGCGCGCGACCCCCGTCTCAACCACCTTGGCGGGCCGCAGATGGCGCGTGAGACACCAGACAGCGCGCACCAGCCCCGGCTCGCCGTCCCCCCAACCGCCGAACGCCCCCCGTCCCAGCCGAAAGCCCTTCTCTTCGATCGAGCCGATTACCAGGGGCCACCGTTCCCAGAAGTCCTCGGAGGCGGAGCAGGGCCACGGGGCGCCCACGATCTCGTGCAGGCGCTCCTCCCAGGTCTCGTCGACCTCGTATGGGCAGGGCGGCCAGGGCATGAATCCACCGACTCCCCTGGTCCGCGTCGCCCTTATCTCCTTGCGTTCCGCGAACTTCGCGTGGAGGTTGAGGAGGCCTTCAATGGGGTTGCGCAAGAACCCGTGGACCGCACGCCCTCCCTGACTCAACTTCCCTGCTTGTCCGTCAGGCGCCATCTCTCGCCTACCGACCAATCGTTCAGCTCACGGCGAGCGAGCCGCGCCGGGGACGGTATGAGACCCGGAGGGGACGCTGTCGCCTGCCGCTGGCCGCACGCGCGATGACGGGCGCCGCGTACCAGGTGCCCACGACGAAACGATTGATCGGACCAAAGCTCATCGCCGCCACGGTTCCAACGAAATGCAGACCGGGGACTGAGGACTCGAACCCCGGTCCCAGCACCGGGTAGCCGCTTCGAAGCGCGAGACGCTCGACGACCGATCGATCGAGGAACGGATACTGAGCCACATCGATGCGCCAGCCGGTTGCCAGGATCGCGTGATCCACCGTTCGCTCGCTTCCGTCATCAAGCGAGATCCAGACCCTGCCGTTCCGCGCTTCGGCCGAGCTGATCTGTCGATCCATCGTCATCGTCACCTCGCCTACACGTTCCGGCAACCACTCGGCGCCTGCCGGAACGATGCAGCGCGCCGTAGTCCACTCCCGCAGAACGCTCGGCGACGCGCGCATCACGCCCGGCGCAGCCGCCAACCAACCCGAAACCCTCCCCCCCACGTCCGTCGGTGGCACCATCCTCGCTCGAACTCGCGCTCCTAGCGAATCGCCATCTCCACCCAACCAAACCGGCGCTTGCGTCCGGGCGATCAGCTCGACGGCCGCTCCCTCCTCATGGAGGAGGGCCGCCGACTCGAGCGCGCTCTGACCGCAGCCGACGACGACCACCGAGCGGCCGCGAAATCTCCCGAAGTCGCGATGGCAGGAGGAGTGAGAGGCAACCTCGTCCGGCAGTTCGGCCAGTGGGGAGTCGCGCCAGGCGAAGGGTGAGATCCCGGCGGCCACGATCACCCTGCTGACCGTGGCTTCCGTGCCGTCCTCGAACCGGAGGATGAACGATCGCTCGCCCGCCGACACAACGGCGATGATCCGGCGCCCATCCAGGTTCGGCACTGCCCGCTCGCCGTACCAGGCACCGTACTTCTCAAACTCCGTGAGGGGAACCGGGTCTAGTCTGGGATGACCATGCTCGGCCGCGAACGCGTCGAGCGACAGGGAGCCATCCGGATCGGCGATGTGCGAGGAGCGACGACGCGAGCGCAGGATCATCCTCTCCGGCATCCGCTCCCGCCAGAAGCTCATCTTCTCGCCGAAGGTGAGGACGTCGACGCCGGCCCTCTTCAGAAACCTGGAGCAGGCGAGACCGTAGGGACCCGCCCCGATCACCGCGACTTCCGCGTCCACGCTCATGCGGCGGAACCCGCGGTGGGAGCCTTGTGCTCGGCACAGGGCTCCGGTTGATGATTCGACCGTGCGGAATGTCGTCTGCTCCGGACCGCGGAGATCACTCTTGCGAACAAGGGGCCCGGGTCCGACAGCCGGAAGAGAGCATGTGCTGTACCCCGGTGGGGCTTGAGCACGGGTGCGACGTCCCTCATCCCGCCGGATCTGAGCCGCCGCAACGCGTATCGGACGTCTGCGTCCTCCCACCGGTACCAGACGCCGGCTCGTGCATCGCGAAACTCCGAGATGACACGGTCCTCCAACAGCGAATCGCACCAGATCGCCGGCAGCGAGACCCCGGCGTGCACCGCCAGCTCGAGCGATCCGTAAACCCTCGGATTCAGGTCGATCAAGCCGAGATTTCCATCGGGCTTCTCCATCAACTCGAGTTCGAAGATGCCACGCCATCCGAGCCGATCGAGCAACGCAGCGGCCGCTTCTCGCAGCTGGGTGGGCAACGGCAATGAGACCGAGCAGGCAACATTGCCCGCCTCGGGAGGCCAGGTTCGCACGTAGCGGCTGTAGGCGGCCGCCACGAGTCCCTGGTCCGTGATTACACCGCCGAGAGAGTGAACGGGACCTCGCAGGCAACGTTGCACCAGCACTGGCATGCCGAAGTCCTCAGTGGCTGCGGCCAGCTCGCTCACGTCGCTGACCCGCCTGCTGCTTCGTTCACGCAGCCCCATTCCTTCAGGACGCGCCGACATATGCGGCTTCACCAGTAGCGGAAAGCCGATCTCGGCCGCCGCGTCTCGCGCCTCCTCGAAGCTGGGACAGACCTCAGTGCGCGGCGCTGCGAGTTGACTCGCCCCAGAACCCTCGACGGCCCCGATCTTGGAGAGACACCGGAGGACCGCCTCGTGCGGAGGCAGACCGATGGTGACCAGTTGCGAGAGGCGATCGCGATCCTCGGAAATCGCGAGCAGTGCGGCGTCGCTCGCAGGCAGCAGCAGGTCGTATCGCCAACCCGCCAGAAGCTCGCTGAGTGCGTCCGCGAAGGCCACTCTGTCCGCTCGCGGGTCGGGTGCCCGCAGTCGCCGCGAGCAAGACCGCGACCAGTGCACCGCCGCGGGGCCCCCAAACGCAACGGCGTCGACCGCGTATCCGGTCGAGCGAAGCGCCCGACACGCCGCCAGTGCGGAGCGCTCCTCCCCATCCGTGATCAGGACGCGCCGACGGCGGCTGTCGGTCGGCTTGGTCATCCAGTGGCCACTCTAGCTTCGCTCTCCCCCCCGATCTATCCTCAATTGCGGGGCTTTGATGGCCGGAGGATCGAGCCTCGTGCCTAGCCCTCGAGGCGAGCGAAATTCACATCTGACGCCTACGCTCTTAGCCATGAACACCTCGCGCCCGCGCTTCGACCCCGCGCTCGCGGTTGCGCTGGCCATCGTCGCCTTGGCCGCAGCCAGTTTCGTCTACGGGCACAACGGCGGCGCGACGATCATGAGCGCGATGTGTCTCGCCGGGCTGATCGCCGCGGGGATCGTCGGCGTGCCGGGGAGGGTGCTCCTACCCGTTGCCTTTGGGTTCACAATCGCCCTATTGGTGGTGTGGACCGACCCCTCGGCCACCTCGTGGAAGGCAAGCGCGTTTGCGCACGCGGTGGGCGGCGGTCTTGTCGGGTGGACCCTCGTTGAGGCGCTGCGCCGTCGTATCCCCGACTGGCGCTATGTCGCGCTGGCGGCGCTCGCGGTGGTGATCGGCCTCACCGTCGTTTGGGAGCTCGGCGAGTACCTGGGAGATCGACTGTTCCACACGGCCCTGGAACCGGGATGGCACGACTCGTCAATAGACATCCTTTTCGGCACTGCCGGGGGCATGGTCGGGATCGCGTTCGCAAGCCTCGCAGTCTCCATGCGGCGCACCGACTAGCGTGTCGGTCACAGCTGCCTTCGACCGGATCGAGCCGCTGCTGGCAACCCACCCGAGCGGGTCGAGCCGCAGCTCTTGCACCACTGCTCGCGTAGGCGCCCCTCAGGGTGATCCCGACGCCGGGGCCGTCAGAGGACACGGAACGCGATTGTTCAAGGCCGTTGCTTCCATGCGAAGCAGCCGTGAGGACGCGCGTTCTTGCGTCGGATCTCAGAAACCTGACGATTCCACGACACCAGCATTCGCCCGTACCCATCTGATGCGCTAGGGCGCTTCTCTGGGGTACAGGCGACGAATCGCCTGCAGAGACGTAGGACGCATGGGCTTGCAGAGCAAAAAGCAGTGGGCAAATGGCATGCACGACTGCCCGAACTGCGACTCGATTCTGGTGCAGCCCGTCGACTGGCACTGGCGGCGCGACGGCCTCTGGAACGTCAAGCTCCGCTGCCCCGAGTGCGCGTGGTGGTGCCGGGGCAACTACTCGCAAACCGCGGTCGAACGCTACGACGAGGAGCTCAATCGCGGCAGCCAGGCGTTGATCGAGGACCTGCGCGCCCTGGTCCGGGCCAACATGAGAGAGGAAATCGATCGGTTCGCCGCCGGCCTCGCGGCAGACCGCATCCTCCCCGAAGACTTCCACGCTGGTCGTCGTCCAGCCTGATCCGGGACCGGCGGCGAACAGCGCGTCTCGCTGGAACCCCAGCGGGCCGTCCGGAGTACCGCTCTCCATGCAAAGCCAAGGCCCTCTGAAAAGAGGGCCCTTGGTGTGTGAGAAGGCCTGCGCAGCTGGTTCAGACCGCGCTAGTAGCGGGGGCCCGATTCATTTCTCGCTACGACCGGCCGCGAATACGGGAGACCGTCCCGGTCTACAGCTCAACCAGACCACTGCTTTCTTCCAAAGCGGCACTTTCCGGCGATTCCTTCCTTGGCCCTAGCGTTCTCGTGACCGGATACCTGAGGCAGAGCCTTACCGGAGGTCAGCACGTGGTGAGGATCTCGAAACTCGAAGGCTTCGACGACGGCACGGCTTGGTTCCGGTGTGGGGGAGAATCGAACACCGTGCCGAACTCGGGACGGCGGTGGTAGGTTTTTCGGGCTGATCCGATTTCGGACGCGGACGCGACGTAGAGTTTCAGGGGAAGAGAAGATGAGCGAGACAGGGACGCGCGAGGAGGAGATGGCCGTCGCGGATCAGCTGCCGCAGGCCGACGCGACATCCCTCGTGGACGGTGAACAACTCGAGAGAGCGGTCAAGGAGATGTACGGCCACGTCGCCCGCGAGGAGAGCGCCGAGCTGCACTTCGAGACCGGCCG
>JBKPND010000071.1:0-33291 GCA_046732465.1 Actinomycetota bacterium | reverse complement strand
CAACGACCTCTGGCTCGAGATGAAGGAGTCGGGCGTCATCGACAAGACGATGCTGGTCTTCGGCCAGATGAACGAGCCGCCGGGGGCGCGCCTGCGCGTCGCCCTCTCCGGGCTGACCATGGCGGAGTACTTCCGCCAGGGCGGCCAGGACGTGCTCCTCTTCATCGACAACATCTTCCGGTTCGTCCAGGCAGGGTCCGAGGTCTCGGCGCTGCTCGGCCGCATGCCATCGGCCGTCGGTTACCAGCCCACGCTGGAAACGGAGATGGGTGGTCTGCAGGAGCGGATCACCTCGACCCGGGAGGGCTCGGTGACCTCGATCCAGGCGATCTACGTGCCGGCGGACGACCTCACCGACCCGGCGCCGGCGTCGGTCTTCGCGCACCTGAACGCCACCACGACGCTGACGCGGTCACTGGTGGAGCAGGGGATCTACCCGGCGGTCGATCCGCTCGACTCGACCTCGACGATCCTCAAGCCGGAGATCCTCGGCGACGAGCACTACAACACCGCGACGCGAGTCCAGGAGACGCTGCAGCGCTACCGCGAGCTCCAGGACATCATCGCGATCCTCGGCATCGACGAGCTCTCGGACGCGGACAAGCAGACGGTGTCGAGGGCGCGGAAGATCCAGCGCTTCCTCTCCCAGCCGTTCTTTGTCGCCTCCCAGTTCACGGGTCGCGACGGCGAGTACGTGCCAGTCGCCGAGACGGTCCGCGGCTTCAAGGAGATCGTCGACGGCGAGCACGACGACATCCCCGAGCGCGCCTTCTACATGCAGGGCCCAATCGACCAGGTGCTCGAGACGGCCAAGGGGATGAGCGCCGAGGAGCCGGCCGAGACGGCGGCGGCCGAGGCCGCCGAGCAGGAGGCGAAGCAGGAGGAGGCCTCCGAGGACCAGGATCAGGGCGAGCAGTCGGAGGAGGAGGCCGCCTAGGTGGCGGAGCACAACGTCGACGTCCGCCTCCTCACCCCGGAGGGTGAGGTCTTCACTGGCGAGGTGGAGCAGGTCTCAACGCGAACGGCGGTGGGCGAGATCGGAATCCTGGCCAACCACGTTCCAGTGCTCGCGCGGCTGATGCCGACCGAGCTCCGCCTGCACATGCCCGACGGCGAGGTGCGCCGCTGGGCGCAGGCCGAGGGCTGGCTTCAGGTGTTCGCCAATCGCGCCACCGTCCTGGTGACCGAGGCGATCCCGCCCGATCAGCTCGACACAGGTGAGCTGCGCAACCGGATCGAGGACGCCGACGCCCGCCTGAGCGAATCCGAGGAGGGCTCGGGCGCGCACACGCAGGCCGAGAAGGACAAGGCTCGCGCCGAGGCGTTCCTCGAGGTGGCTGAGTCGAGTTCCTAGCCGCGCCGGGAACTAGTACCCGCGGCCGCGGAGCCGCCTGCACCTACGATTCGCGGCCATGGATGAGCTTGCTCTGGCGCAGCGCCTGATCGCGTTCGACACGTCCAACGCCGAGGGACTGCGGCGCGCCGCCGAATTCGTCGGCGGCTGGCTCGAGTCGAATGACATCGAGGCGAGGCAAACGGAGGCCCGCGGACTCCCCGTGACCACTGCTCAGGTGGGCCCGGCCGACGGGGCACCGACGCTGGTCCTGCACGGGCACATGGACGTCGTCCCGGGCGGGCAGGAGCAATTCGAGCCCCGGATCGACGGCGACCGCCTCTACGGGCGTGGCTCCTACGACATGAAGGGCGCCCTCGCCGTGATGCTGATGGTGATGCACGACCTTCGCGATCAGGCGGACGTGCGTCTGCGCCTCGGCATCGTCTCCGACGAGGAGTCCGAGGAGGAGGAGAACCGCGGCTCCGACGCGCTGGTCGCAAGGGGCTTCATCGGCGACTTCGCGATCACCGGCGAGCCCACCAACCTCCAGGTCGGCGTGCAGGCCAAGGGGGTTCTGGCGCTGCGGCTGCGGGTTCGGGGGCGCTCGGCACACGGGGCGACGCCGTGGCTCGGCGATAACGCTGTCGTTAAGGCGGTCGAGGTATTCAGGGGCATCGAATCGCTACCGTTTGCGCGTCACAGCAGCGCCCTGTTCGACCGCCCCTCGATCAATCTCGGTCGGATCATGGGCGGCGACGCCCTGAACAAAGTGCCTGATTCCTGCGTCATAGACGTCGATATCCGCTTCCTGCCCGACCAGGATCCCGACGAGATCCTGGAGCAGGTCGGCGGGCTTCCGGACACCGACGTGCTGGCGACCTTCCGGCGCCCACCGGCGGTCGTCGAGCCCGATTCGCCCTACGTGGTCGGGCTCTGCGAGGCCGCCTCGCCCCATCATCCTGAACGGGTGATGAGCGTCGGGCGGGACGGCGCATCCGACGCGGTGTCCTTCTTGGCCGCCGGCGTGCCGGCGGTCGAGTTCGGGCCGATCGGGGATGGCCACCACGGCCCCGGTGAGTGGGTGTCGATCTCCTCGCTGCACAGCTACCGGCAGGCGCTCGAGGGATTCGTCCGGAGCTTCCCAGGGATGACTGCGTGAGCCCGGAGCGGCAGGAGGGAAACGGCCAGGGCGACGAGGGTCAGCGCCCTGACGAGACCCAGGAGTTCGAGGTGAGCGACGCCCCCGGCGAGGACGAGGCGCTGGGGCCGCGCGACAAGCAACCCGAGGAGCCGCCCCGCGCCGAGGAGCCGGAGGAGGCCGCGAGCGAGCAGGAGCCGGACAAGGGCGACCTTGAGGAAGCCGGCGTCGACGAGGACTCAGAGGAGGAGGTGGAGCTCGACGAGGGGGACGGGAAGGAACCCGAGGAGGACGAGGAACCGGAGCTCTCGGAGGAGGAGAGGCTCGCCGAGGTCGTCTCCGCCCCGACCCAGGAGTGGGAGGGCCTCGAGGCGGCGGAGGCCTCGGCCGACGAGCCCACCGTCATCCAGAAGGCCGGCTCGGCGATCACCTCCGGCTTCGAGAAGGTCAGCGGCAAGACGACCGGCGGGTTCAAGGCCGTGGGGGCCGCGACGGCGTCAGGCGCCAAGGTCGTCCGCGAGCACATCGGCTTCCCCGTCTGGCTGCGCTTCATGACGGCGTCCGTCGTGATCGTCGCCTCGATCGCGGCGGCGACATCCGCGAGCCTGATTCTCTACCTGACCGACTGGGCAGACGCGCTCAAGACACACGCGATCCGGCAGCACATCGACACGATCCTCAGCGACGTGCCGAGCAGCGGCGCCCAGACGATCCTGATCATCGGCTCCGACAAGCGAAACGACCAGATCAGCGGCCAGTACGGGCTCTCCGACACCACGATGCTCCTGCGCCTCGATCCGGACCGGGACGCGATCGCGCTCCTCTCGCTGCCACGCGATCTCAAGGTCAGCATCCCCGGTGTCGGCACCGACAAGCTCAATGCCGCTTACTCGCTCGGCGGGCCGAAGCTGACCCTCCAGACCGTCAAGCAGATCACGGGCCTCGAGGTCAACCACCTGGTGAACGTCGACTTCACGGGGTTCAATCGGGCCGTGAACGCGATCGGCTGCGTCTACGTCGACGTGGATCGGCGCTATTACATCGCCCCTAACACCGGCACGTCGGAGATCAACCTGCAGCCCGGCTATCAGGCCCTATGTGGATTCGACGCCCTCTCCTTTGTCCGCTACCGGCATACGGACAACGACATCGTGCGGTCCGCACGCCAGCAAGCCTTCCTGCGCGAGGCGCGCGCCAAGGTACCGCCATCGCGGCTGCTTGACGACCGGGACAAGTTCCTCCGCATCTTCACCAATTACACGTCATCCGACCTTGACAATTTCGATCAGCTTCTCGAGTTGCTGAAGCTGTTCATCAACCTGCGCGGGGCGGAGATCAAGCAGGTCCACCTCAATTCCACGCTGGGCCCCTCCTACGTCACCGCCACCGAGGGTCAGATCAAGAAGGCCGTCGACCAGTTCCTGGGCGTCCAGGGGACCCCCGGGCCGGCTGGGACGACGGCAAAGCCACCTAAGGAGGTCACCGCGCCACGTCCTCCCGACTACAGCAAGCCCACGCCCGCAGCGCCAAAGAAGCAACAGGGCGCTTCAGAGACCGATCTGATCCGGACCACCTATGGGAAGGCGCTGGCGCAGGGCATCCGAGATAGGAAGTCGAAGGTGCCGATCTACTACCCGACGCTGCTCGAGCAGGGCAGCGACTACGCGCAGAAGCCCCGCGTCTACAAGATCAACGGCAAGGGCGACGAGTCGCCGCCCCACGCCGAGCGGGGCGCCTACAAGTGGGTCTTCTCGCTGCCGACGATCGGCGACTACTACGGCTTCGAAGGCACGCTCTGGAAGAACCCGCCGATCTTCGACGATTCGAGCGAGGAGAAGCAGATCGGGGACCGGACGTACAAGCTCTTCTATGACGGCGACCGGCTGCGAATGGTGGGCTGGCAGACCGACCGGGGCTCGTTCTGGGTTTCCAACTCGTTCATCGAGACGGTCTCGAACGCCGACATGCTGAAGATCGCGCAGAGCTTCCGGCAGTTGCCCGGCACCTAGCGGCGCGACCCGCGATCATCCCAGGGAGACGAGCGTGAGCGAGAAGGAACCGATAGGGGTTGTCGGGGCCGGCTGGGTCGGCCTGGTCACGGCTGCCTGCTTCGCGGACCTCGGCCATCGGGTCGTGGTCCGCGAGATCGTCCCCGAGAAGGTGGAGTCGCTGCGCCGCGGCGAGGTGCCGATCCACGAGCCGGGCCTCCCCGAGCTGATCGAGCGCAACGGCGAGCGGCTCACGTTCACCACCGACATGGCGGAGCTCCTGGACGGACCGCGGCTGATCTTCGTCTGCGTGCAGACGCCGCCCACCTACTCGGGAGACGCTGACCTGTCGGCGGTGGAGCGGGCGGTGGAGGAGATCGGCGAGCCGGCCGGCCGAGCGCTGGTGATGAAGAGCACCGTGCCGGTGGGCACCGGGCGGACGCTCAAGCGCGAGGCTCCGGATCTCGCCTACGTCTCCTGTCCCGAGTTCCTGCGGGAGGGCACGGCGCTGAAGGACTTCATGGAGCCCGATCGCGTCCTGGTGGGCACCGAACCCGGTGACGAGTGGGCGGCGGAGGCGGTCTCCGAGGTCTACGAGCCGCTGGGAGCGCCGATCGTGGGCACCGACATTTCGAGCGCCGAGATGGTGAAGCTCGCCTCGAACGCGTTCCTGGCCACGAAGATCAGCTTCATCAACGAGATCGCCAACGTCTGCGAGGAGCTCGGGGCCGACGTCACGGACGTGTCCCGCGGGATGGGACTCGACGATCGCATCGGTCCCCGGTTTCTCCAAGCGGGAATCGGCTACGGCGGTTCCTGCTTCACGAAGGACGTCTCCGCGCTGAAGATGCTCGCCGCCAACTCCGGCTACCACTTCCAGCTTCTCAACTCGGTGATCGAGGTGAACGAGCTCCAGAAGCGCCGGGTGATGGCGAAGCTCTCCAAGCACCTCGACTCGCTGGTCGACAAGCGCGTCGCCCTCCTCGGGCTGGCCTTCAAGCCGGATACGGACGACATGCGGGGCGCCTCGAGCCTGGTCCTGGCGGCTCGCCTGGAGGGCGAGTCCGCGAACGTCGTCGCCTACGACCCGGTTGCGGAGTCGGCAGCGGCCCCTCTGCTGCCCACGGTCGAGATGACGGGTTCAGCGATGGACGCTCTAGAGGGGGCCGACGCGGCCGTCCTGGTGACCGAGTGGCCCGAGTTCGCCGAGCTCGATTGGGCCGAGGTGGCGAAGCGGATGAAGAGCCCGCTCTTGGTCGACGGCCGCAACTTCCTCGACGCCGACGTGGTGCGCGCCGCCGGCCTCACCTACGAGTCAATCGGCAGGCCGAGCGCCGAGGACCGGTCGGTGGTGGGCTGAGGTGCAGGCGCTGATCCTGGCGGGCGGCGAGGGGACCCGCCTGCGGCCGCTGACCTACACGGTGGCGAAGCCTGTGCTGCCGCTCGTCGGCCGACCCCATGCCGCGTACGTGATCGACTGGCTGGTCCGCCACGGGGTGGACGACGTGATCGTCTCCTGCGGCCACCTCGCGGAGGGGATGCGGCGGACGCTGGCGGAGCTGGAACCTGGCGTGAAGATCCGCTACGCGGAGGAGCCGGACGCCCGCGGCACCGCCGGCGCCATTCGCTTCGGCGCCGACGAGGGGATGCTCGCCGACCGGTTCCTGGTGCTGAACGGAGACGTCCTCTGCGACCTCGACCTGACCGCCCTGATCTCACAGCACGAGCGCACTGGCGCCCGGGCGACGATCGCCCTCTACCCGGTTGCCGACCCGATCGGCTATGGGCTGGTCCATCGCCGGGACGACGGCGAGATCACGGAGTTCCTCGAGAAGCCGGACCGTGAGCAGATCGACACCGACGAGATCAACGCCGGCGCCTATCTGCTGGAGCGTTCCGTCCTCGATCTGATTCCGCCCGACAAGGCCGTCTCGATCGAGCGCGAGGTGTTCCCGCTGCTGATCGGCGAGGGGCTCTACGGAATCCGGCTCGACGGCTACTGGATCGACATCGGGACACCCGACCGCTTCCTAGAGGCCAATTGGGACATCCTCGAGGGCCGGGTGGAGACCGTCATCGGCGACCGGCTCTCCACGCCGATGATGGTGGGGGAGGGCTGCGAGATCTCGTCCGACGCGGAGCTGCGGGCTCCCTGCGTTGTCGGTCCCAACTCAAGCGTCGAGGCCGATGCCGTGATCGAGCGCTCGGTCCTGCTCGAGGGCTGCACCGTCGGCGAGGGCGCGCGCGTGGTTGACAGCATCCTCAGCGGCGGTGTGACGGTCGAACCGGGCGCTGAGCTCGATGGCGCCGTGGTCGGAGAGGGCGAGACGGTCGCCGCGGAGGAGGGGGTTATGCGAGGGCGCTCCGCAGGCGAAGCCGAGGAGCGACCCGTTTAATGATGACCGTGATCGGGGGAGGCATGCTCGATGCCGTGAGGGCGCTGCCCGAGCACCTGCGGGATGCGCTTTGGCGAATCGAGTCGGCGCGCGCCCAGACAATGGAGGCACCGGCGGCTTTCGTCTGCGGCATGGGCGGGTCGGCGATCGGGGGAGACCTGGCGGCGGCGGCCCTCGCCGACCGGCTGACCAAGCCGATGCTGGTCGCCCGCGGCTACGAGCTGCCGTCCTGGACGCCTCCCGGCTCGGCGGTGCTCTGCTCGAGCTACTCCGGCAATACCGAGGAGACGCTTGCGTGCTACGCGGCGACCGAGGCGGTGGGCGCCCAGCGGCTCGTCGCGACGACGGGCGGCGAGCTCGCCGAGGCGGCGCGCCGCGACGGCGTCCCGGTGATCGGCCTGCCGACCGGCCTCCAGCCCCGAGCGGCGGTCGGCTACATGTTCTGCGTGGCGGCGGAGCTCGCCGCGCTCGCGCTGGCGGGGCCCCGGATCCACACCGAGATCGACGCAGCCGCGTCGCATCTGGGCGGGACATTCGAGTCGGCGCGAGCTCGCGCCGGAGAGCTGGCGGCGGAGATCGGCGATGCGGTTCCGGTCATCCACGGCAGCGACCTCACCGCGTCCGTGGCCTACCGCTGGAAGTGCCAGATCAACGAGAACGCGAAGATGCCCGCCTACTCGGCGGTCCTGCCGGAGGCCGACCACAACGAGATAGAGGGCTGGTCGGGGGCTGAGGGCCGCTTCGCCGCGATCTTCCTCGAGGATCGGGACCAGCACCCGCGGGAGCGCAAGCGCTTCGACCTGACCGCGAAGGCGATCGAGCCCTACGCCTCCACGGTGATCAGCCTCGAGACCGAGGGCGAGAACCGCACCGAGCGGATCCTCCACAGCGTGATGCTCGGCGACCTGCTCGCGATCGAGCTCGCCGAGGCCCGAGGTGCGGATCCGCTTGCGGTGGGCGTCCTCGAGGGCTTCAAGAAAGAGATGGGAAGGCCGGGAGAAAGGGAGGAAGGATGAACCGCACGTTCGTCGTCGGAGTCGGCATGACCAAGTTCGACAAGCCCGGGACCAAGGAGGGTGACTATCCCGATTGGGCCGAGGAGGCCGGTCGGATGGCCCTCCATGACGCGGGTGTGGACTATGACGACGTCGGGCAGGCGTTCGTCGGCTACTGCTACGGCGACTCGACGGCGGGCCAGCGGGCCGTGTACGGGCTGGGGCTGACCGGGATCCCCATCGTCAACGTCAACAACAACTGCTCCACCGGTTCCAGCGCCCTCTACCTGGCGCGTCAGGCGGTCAGGGGCGGCCTCGCCGAATGCGCGCTCGCACTCGGCTTCGAGAAGATGGAGCTCGGCTCGCTGGGCGTCAAGTTCACGGACCGGGTCAACCCGATCGACAAGCACGCCGCCGCCCTGCTCGAGCTCCGGGAGTGGGAGGACGCGCCTCCCGCGCCCCAGATGTTCGGCGCCGCGGGTCGCGAGCATATGGAGCGATACGGATCGGAGCCCGACCACTTCGCCTGGATCGGCTGGAAGAACCACAAGCACTCGGTCGACAATCCGTACGCCCAGTTCCAGGACGAGTACTCCCTCGACGACATCAAGGCGGCGAAGGAGATCTACGCGCCGCTCACCAAGCTGCAGTGCTCACCGACGAGCGACGGCAGCGCCGCCGCTGTCGTCGCTTCCGAGGCCTTCGTCGATCGGAACGATCTCTGGGATCGCGCCATCGAGATCGTCGGCCAGTCGATGGTCACGGACCTCTCGAGCACATTCGACAGCCACTCCTCGATCAACGTCGTCGGCGCCGACATGACCCGGACAGCCGGCGAGCAGGCCATGGCCGAGGCCGAGGTCGGAATCGACGAGGTGGACGTAGTCGAGCTGCACGACTGCTTCTCGGCGAACGAGCTGATCACGTACGAGGCACTCGGACTGGCCGAGGAGGGGGAAGGGCACAAGCTGGTCGAGGCGGAGGCGACGACCTACGGCGGCGATGGCCCGGTTGTGAACCCCTCCGGAGGCTTGATCTCCAAGGGCCATCCGTTGGGCGCTACCGGCCTGGCTCAGTGCGCCGAGCTCAACTGGCAGCTCCGCGGTCAGGCCGACCGGCGCCAGGTCGACAGCGCCGACGTCGCGCTTCAGCACAACATCGGGCTGGGCGGCGCCGCTGTGGTGACCGTCTACCGCAAGCCCAGCTGACTCAGGGGGTAGGCCTTGCCGCTTTGGGGGCCATATAGGCCCACAAGTCGGCAAAGCCTCAGCGCCTCAGGTTTAGTAGTCGCTCGGCGGTCTGCGTCGGGCTTTGCGCTGCGACTGCCGCCGCTTCTGCTCCAGCCGCCGCTCCCGCGCCGCTCGGGATGGCTTGGTCGGACGCCGTGGTCGCGGCCGCCTCAGACCGGCGGCGAGCTTCTCGCGCAAACGTTCCAGGGCCAGCTCGCGGTTGCGCACCTGGCTGCGCGTGTCCTGCGCGACTGCGACGACGCGATCGCCCAGCTTCTCTCGCAGGCGGGCACGCTGCTGCTCGCTGAGTGACTCGGAGGCGTCCACCTCGAACACGGCCTCGATCCTCGATGCGGTCACATTCGCGTGCTGGCCGCCCGGCCCGGAGGAGCGACTCGCCCGGAACTCAATCTCGTCGAGCGGGATGACCGTACCCTCTCCCACTTGTATGCCGTCCTCCACGGCCTCATAACGTAACCTCGGCCCTCGTCAAAACTCGACCCAGGAGACCGACCACCGCATGAGCACCGCCGCCACCGCCCCGACTTCCACCAGTGCCGACTTCAAGGTCGCCGACCTCTCGCTGGCCGAGTTCGGCCGCAAGGAGATCCGGCTGGCCGAGCACGAGATGCCGGGCCTGATGGCGACCCGGGCGGAGTTCGCCGACTCCCAGCCGCTGAAGGGCGCCCGGATCACCGGCTCGCTCCACATGACGGTGCAGACAGCCGTGCTGATCGAGACCCTGGCGGCGCTCGGCGCCGAGGTCCGCTGGGCGAGCTGCAACATCTTCTCGACCCAGGACCACGCGGCCGCCGCGGTCGCTGTGGGTTCGGAGGGCACTCCCGACGACCCGAAGGGCGTCCCGGTCTTCGCCTGGAAGGGCGAGACGCTCGAGGAGTACTGGTGGTGCGCGCTCCAGGCCCTGACCTGGCCCGAGCCCGGCCCGAACGGTGAGACCGGCGCGAACATGCTGCTCGACGACGGTGGCGACGCGACGCTGCTCGTCCACAAGGGCGCCGAGTACGAGACCGCCGGCGCCGTCCCGAGCGACGAGACGGCCGGCTCCGAGGAGGAGAAGGTGATCCTCGAGCTGCTGCGGAAGAGCCTCGTCCAGGATCCCCAGCGCTTCACCAAGATGGCCGAGGGGATCAAGGGCGTCACGGAGGAGACCACCACCGGCGTGATCCGCCTCTATGAGCGCCAGGCGAACGGCACCCTGCTGTTCCCGGCGATCAACGTGAACGACTCGGTCACCAAGTCGAAGTTCGACAACATCTACGGCTGCCGCCACTCCCTGATCGACGGCATCAACCGCGCCACCGACGTGATGATCGGCGGCAAGACCGCCGTGATCTGCGGATTCGGCGACGTCGGCAAGGGCTGCGCCGAGTCGCTGCGCGGGCAGGGCGCGCGGGTGATCGTCACCGAGATCGACCCGATCTGCGCCCTCCAGGCCGCGATGCAGGGCTACGAGGTCCGCAAGCTCGACTCGGTGCTCGAGGAGGCGGACATCTTCATCTCCGCCACCGGCAACAAGGACGTGATCACGGTCGACCACATGGCCGCGATGAAGCACCAGGCGATCGTCGGCAACATCGGCCACTTCGACGATGAGATCCAGATGGCGGCACTGGAGAAGTTCGACGGCATCGAGCGGATCAACATCAAGCCGCAGGTCGATGAGTGGCGCTTCCCCGACGGCCACTCGATCATCGTCCTCTCGGAGGGCCGCCTGCTGAACCTCGGCAACGCGACCGGCCACCCGAGCTTCGTGATGTCGAACTCGTTCACCAACCAGGTGATCGCCCAGATCGAGCTGTTCGGAAAGGCGGAGGCGTACGGCAAGGAGGTCCACGTGCTGCCCAAGCACCTGGACGAGAAGGTCGCCCGCCTGCACCTGGACGCGCTCGGCGTCGAGCTCACGGAGCTCGACCCGGAGCAGGCCGCCTACATCGGGGTCCCGGTCGAGGGCCCCTACAAGAGCGACCACTACCGCTACTAGCCCAAGCCTCGGTCCTCAATCCGTCCAGCCCGACACGGACGCCGTCCCGTCGGGCATCATGGGGCCCGGTGGGACTGCCCATCCGGATCGCGCTGCTGGCGAGCTGCGTCCTCGGCCTGCTGCTTGCGCCATCGCAGGCGGCCGGCGTGGGGCTTCAGTCGATCGGCCCGAGCTTCGATCAGCCGGTCTACGCGACCTCGCCGCCGGGCGATCCGCGGCTGTTCGTGGTCGAGCGTCCGGGCCAGATTCAGGTCCTGCATGACGACACCGAGACGCAATTTCTCGACATCCACACGATGGTCAACACAGACGGCGAGCGCGGCCTGCTTTCGGTGGCATTCGATCCGAACTACGCGAGCAATGGCCTCTTCTACGTCTTCTACACGGGCGACGGGGTCAATGCTGGGGGCGCGACCGGCGACATCCACATCGACGAGTACCACGTCAGCTCGGACCCCAACGTCGCCAACCAGGCAGCGCGCAGGACCGTGTGGACCTTCAGCCACGGTGCCACCAACCACAACGGCGGGCAGCTGCAGTTCGGGCCGGACGGCTACCTGTACATCACGGTCGGGGACAACGCGAACGGCGCCAACGCGCAGCAGTTGAGCAACCCCTACGGCAAGGTCCTCCGCATAGACCCGCACGGCGCCGGCAACGGGGTTCATGGCATACCGCCGGACAACCCATTCGCGGGCGTGGCCGGAGCGACTCAGGAGATCTGGGGGATGGGGTTGCGGAACCCGTTCCGCTTCTCCTTCGATCGCCTCACCGGGGACCTGGTCATCGGCGACGTGGGGAGCGACGGGTCTTCACCGCATCTCGCGGAGGAGATCGATCTTGCGCCGAACTCGTCGGGCGGAGGCCGCGGCGCGAACTTCGGGTGGCCCTGCCGAGAGGGATTCGGTGCGGGGCCGGGAGGCTGCGGCGGATCCTTCGTCGATCCGGTGTTCGACTACCCGCACTCGGATCCCGGAGGTGACAGCGCCTTCGGCTGCGCGATCATCGGCGGTTACGTCTACCGCGGCAGCCGAGCCCCGGAGATCTCGGGTCGCTATCTCTACGCGGACCTCTGCACGGCCGAGCTCCGCTCGATCCAGCTCGGCATCCCCCGGGCGAGCGGTGATCGCCCCGAGAGCGCACCGGGCGCCATCGGCTCCACGATGTCCTTCGGCCAAGACTCCGCCTGCAACCTCTACGTGATGAACACGAGCACGGTCTTCCGGGTTGTCGGCTCGGCTTCGTCCGCCCCGTCGGTCTGCAAGTCGGCCTCGCCCAAGAAGTGCAACTGCCCACCGGTGAAGAAGGGCAAGAAGCACAAGAAGTGCAAGAAGCGAAAGAAGCACAAGAAGCGGGCGGCGGAGTCGAAGAAGAAGCACAAGCACAAGAAGTGCAAGAAGAAGAAGGGCAAGAAGAAGCGACACGCCTGATCTGAGAGCCTTCGGGCGATGAGGGCGATGATCCTCGCGGCGGGGCTGGGCACGCGCCTGCGGCCGCTCACCTACGTGATGCCGAAGCCCGTGGCGCCGGTGCTCAACCGGCCGATCATCGCCTGGATCGCCGACCTGATCGCCGGTCACGGCTTCAGGGAGGTCGTCACCAACGTCTCCTACCTGCCCGAGCAGATCCGTGAGGTGCTCGGCGACGGCTCGGAGTTCGGCCTCGAGGTCACCTACAGCGAGGAGTCGGAGCCGCTCGGGACGGCGGGCGGAGTGGGTAAGGTCCGCGACTTCCTCTCCGAGACCGACTCCTTCCTGATCATCTCCGGCGATGCGCTCACCGACATCGATCTGGCCGGGATGCGCTCAGCGCACGAGGCGAACGTCGAGCGGGGCGCGATCGCCACCCTCGCGACGAAGCGGGTGGAGGACACGACTCAATTCGGCGTAGCGATCACCGACGACGAGGGGCGCATCCAGGGCTTCCAGGAGAAGCCGGAGCCGGCGGAGGCGCTCTCCGACCTCGCGAACTGCGGCATCTACATGTTCCGCAAGGAGATCTTCGATCACTTCCCTCCGCCCGACCAGAAGAGCCCGGCGGGGGACGACGATCAGCCGCCCGGATTCGTGGACTGGGCGATGGACGTCTTCCCATCCCTCCTCGACGGGGACATCCCGTTCTTCTCGCACGAGATCGACGCCTACTGGAACGACATCGGATCGGTCGGGGAGTTCGTGCAGGGGAACCTCGACGCGCTGGCAGGCGGGGTCGGGATCGAGCCTCCAGCGCCCGAGGTGGCCGAGCACATCTACGCCGGCGGCGGCTCCGACCTCGATGGCGTGCGAGTCAGCGCCCCGGTCCTTATCGGGACCGACTCACAGGTCGGCGAGGGGGCCAGCCTGCACGGGCCCGTGGTGGTGGGCGACGGCTGCGAACTGGGGCCCGGCGCGATGCTGCGCGAGTGCGTCGTGCTGCCGGGCGCGCAAGTCCCGGCCGGTGGACTGGTGGTCGGCGGCCTCTACGGGATCGATCCCGACCGCCCTCTCGGCTGACTCGGGCGTGCCGACGCCTTGTGGAGCTTTCGGGAGGCTATAGCCACCCAAAGGCTCCACAACCCTGCTGAGCAGCGAGCAGCTGGGAGTCAGGACTACAGCTCACGGATCACGCGGTGCACTTCCTTCGCATTGGCGCGCCTTTCGTCAGCCCTCCCGGTGGACGATCGGTCCATGGAATTCGTCCGCTCCAAGCGGGTTGGGCTGGCGCACGGCCTCGATTCGATCGCCTCTCTGATCGCCCCGCCCCTCTGCGCGGCGTGCGGATCGCCCCGGCCGCTGGACCACATCATCTGCGAGCGATGCGGCGCCGAGCTCGCCGCAGCTTCGCGGGTGCGCGATCCGGGGCCGCCCGGAGTGGACCTGGCGGTCTCGGCGTCGCCGTTCGACGGCGTCGCCCGGCGGGTCGTGCACGCGCTGAAGTACGGCCGCAGGCTTTCGCTCGCCGGCGTCGCGGCTGAGGCGATGCTGCGGGCCCTACCCGACCGGGAGTCCCCGGACGCCGTGGTGCCGGTCCCGGCCGGCCCGTGGCGGTGGCGCTGGCGGGGCTTCGATCCGGCGGAGGAGATCGCGATCGCTCTCTCGGAGCGCGCGAGTCTGCCGTACAGGCCGTGTCTCCGCCGCGACCGCGGCCGGCGCCAGGTGGGCCGAAGGCGCTCACAGCGGCTCATCGACGCGCCCCGTGTCCGGGCGGTGGCAGACGCTCCGGCCGAGATCGTCCTCGTCGACGACGTCTGGACGACGGGCGCGACGCTCGGGGCCTGCGCGGCCGCACTGCGGTCGGCCGGCGCCCGCAGGGTGGTCGCGCTGACGCTCGCCCATGCGCTCTGAGGGAATAGGCTTCCCGCATGAGGAGAGCAAGGCGGCTCGCCGTGGCGGGCTGCATCGGGGTCCTCGGATTGCTGATCGTCGGAGCGGGATCGGCCGCGGCCAGCGGCCCACGACTGACGGTTCCTCTGGCCGACCTCGAGGCGGCGGTCAAATGCCCGATCGACCCGACCAACGCTGCGGTGACCCCGACCATGCTGGTGACCGGCACAGGCGCCTCGGGCGACCAGTCCTACTTGATCGGCCAGGGCGCCTTCGAGGCCTACGGCCACCCCGTGTGTTACGTCAACTTCCCGGACTTCATGACGGCGGACATCCAGGTCTCCGCTCAGTACCTGGTCTACGGGCTGCGCAAGGAGTTCTCCCTGGCCCATCGCAAGGTCGCGGTGATCGGAATCAGCCAGGGGGGCCTGCTGCCGCGGTTCGCCCTCACCTACTGGCCGGACCTGCGTAAGAAGGTCAGCGACGCAGTGCTCGCCGCCGGGACGCAGCACGGCACGATTCTCGGCCTGGGATCCTGCTCCGCGGCGGCGCCATGCCCACCCGCCGACTGGCAGCAGATCGCCGGGTCTCGCCTCCTGCGCGCGATCAACTCGCAGCCCGACGAGACTCCCGGAAACGTCTCCTACACGACCGTCCGCTCCCTGAGCGACGAGACGGTCCAGCCGCAGGGCGGCAAGCACCCGACCTCCTCCCTCGACGGCGCGAGCAACGTCCTCATCCAGGGCGTGTGCCCTGGGCGCACCACCAGCCACATCGGCACGATCGTCGATTCGGTGACCTTCGCCGCCTTCGTCGATGCCGTCGCCCATGGCGGCAAGGGCAAGCGCGGCTCCGCCCGACCGTCTCGGTTTCCACCTGGCACCTGCTCCCACCCCTACGCGACCGGGCTCAACGAAGCGCAGACGACCCTCTTCTTGAACGCGGCGGGCGCCGTCCTCGGCGGCAACACGTCGACGGTCCCCGAGGTGCAGGCCGAGCCGCGGGTGAGGAAGGTCTTCAAGCGGGTGCCCCGCCAAGATCGCCGCTGAGCAACCTCTTGCCGCCGGAAGGTCGCGGGCGTAGCATCCGAACGCCACCCCGACGGAAGGAGGTCCACGTGAAGATCGAGGTCCGAGGCAAGAACGTGGAGGTGACGGGCGAGCTTCGCGAGGCGGTGGTGCAGAGGTTTCAGCGCGTGGGGAAGCAGGTGTCCGAGTTCGCCACCCTCGAGGTCGAGCTCTGCGAGGAGAAGAACCCACGGATCTCGGATCGGATGGTCGCCGAGGCGACCCTTGGCCTGAAGGGGGTCACGCTCCGCGCCAAGGAGGCGTCCCCGGACATGCTCCACTCGATCCACGAGCTGGCGGAGGACATCCGACGGCAGGTGAAGAAGCACCGGGAGAAGCGGCGGAAGCGCCACACCACCCGCAAGATGATGGAGCGCTTAAGAGGTGAGACCGTCTAGGCAGGACTGAGCAGGTCCGGTAGCTAACCTAGTCCCGTGGCCAGAGGACTCATCGACCGCGCCCTGCGGATGGGCGAGTCGAAGCAATTCAAGGAGTACGAGGGACGGGTTGACTCGATCAACCGGGTCGAGCCCGAGATGGAGCTCCTCGATGACGCCGAGCTCCGCTCGGAGGCAGACGAGCTCCGAAAGCGCGCCCGCGAGGGGGGCGAGCCGCTCGACGACCTCCTCCCGGAGGCATTCGCGCTCGTCCGCGAGGCGGCCCGCCGGACCATCGGCCAGCGCCACTTCGACGTCCAGCTGATCGGCGGCATGGTGCTCCACTCGGGCGCCATCGCCGAGATGAAGACCGGCGAGGGCAAGACCCTGACGGCGACGCTGCCGGTCTTCCTGAACTCCCTCGCCGGCGACGCGGTTCACCTGGTCACGGTCAACGACTACCTGGCCCGTCGCGACGCCGAGTGGATGCGCCCGATCTACGAGGCGCTCGGGGTCACCGTCGCCGCCATCCAGGAGGACGACGAGCCGCCCGATCGCCGCGAGAAGTACGCCTGCGACGTCGTCTACGGCACCAACTCCGAGTTCGGCTTCGACTACCTCCGCGACAACATGGCCGGCTCACTCGAGGAGTGCGTGCAGCGCGGGCACGACTTCGCGATCGTCGACGAGGTCGACAACATCCTGATCGACGAGGCGCGGACTCCGCTGATCATCTCCGGCCGCCCCGAGCAGGCCGCCGACCTCTACTACACGTTTGCCCGCCTCGCGAAGCAGATGAAGGGTGAGCCCCACAAGGAGAAGCTCAAGTCATTGGGCGAGTCCAAGGACACGCGGGACGTCGACTGGGACTACGAGTACGACGAGAAGCACAAGACCGTGGCGCCGACGGAGGGGGGGACCGCGAAGGCCGAGGAGTTCCTCGGGGTGGAGAACCTCTACCTGAGCGAGCACGGCACCCTCGTCAACCACCTGATCCAGTCGCTCAAGGCCGAGTCCCTCTACAAGCGCGGCGTCGAATACGAGATCGTCGACGGCCAGGTGATGATCATCGACGAGTTCACCGGCCGCATCCTCGAGGGCCGGCGCTGGTCGGAGGGCCTCCACCAGGCGATCGAGGCCAAGGAGGGCGTCCAGATCCGCGAGGAGAACCAGACCCTCGCCACGATCACTTTGCAGAACTACTTCCGGCTCTACGACAAGCTCTCCGGCATGACGGGCACGGCGCTGACCGAGGCCCAGGAGTTCATGAAGATCTACAAGGTGCCGACGGTCGAGATCCCGACCAACGTGCCGATGGTCAGGGCGGACCACAACGACCAGATCTACAAGACGAAGGGCGGCAAGTGGAGCGCCGTCCTCAACGAGATCCAGGCTCGCCACGAGGCCGGCCAGCCGATCCTCGTCGGCACGATCTCGGTGGAGGTCTCGGAGATGATCTCCGACGATCTCAAGCGCCGCGGCGTCGAGCACGTCGTCCTCAACGCCAAGCCAGAGCACGCCCAGCGCGAGGGTGAGACGATCGCCCAGGCGGGCCGCAGGGGCGCGGTCACGATCGCGACCAACATGGCGGGCCGCGGCGTCGACATCAAGCTCGGGGGGAGCCCCGAGGGCATGGCCATCAGCGAGCTCCGCAAGCTCGGCCTCTCTCCCGATGACGAGAGCTTTGAGGAGGAGGAGAAGGCCATGATCGAGCAGCTCAAGGCGAGCTGCGACGCGGAGGCCGATGAGGTCCGCCAGCTCGGCGGCCTCTTCATCTGCGGCACCGAGCGCCACGAGTCGCGCCGGATCGACAACCAGCTTCGCGGCCGCTCAGGCCGCCAGGGCGACCCGGGCGAGTCGCGCTTCTTCCTCTCCGCCGAAGATGACCTGATCCGCCTGTTCGCCGGCGAGCGCATCTACAAGATCCTCGATCGACTCGGACCGGTGAACGAGCAGGGCGAGGAGGAGCCGCTCGAGGCCAAGATGCTCACCCGGACGATCGAGAACGCCCAGAAGAAGGTCGAGGAACAGAACTTCCTGATCCGCAAGCGCGTCCTCGAGTACGACGACGTGATGAACGAGCAGCGCCGCGTGATCTACAAGTACCGCCGCGAGATCCTCGAGGGCAAGGACATGTCGGACTCCGCCCGCGAGGGCGTCGGGGAGGTCGTCTCGAGCCTGGTCGACCAGTACACGCCGGGCGACGTGATCGAGGACTGGGACCTCGCCGAGCTGCAGACGCAGGTCCAGCAGCTGTGGCCCTCGACGGTCGACGTCTCGACGATGCTCCCCGAGCAGACCGACCGGGAGGATCTGCGCGAGACGCTGCTGGCGGACGCGCTCGTCGCCTACGACCAGCGCGAGAAGGACTTCGGTGACGAGATCATGCGCCAGCTCGAGCGGGCGATCCTGCTGCAGATCATCGACAACCGCTGGCGTGAGCACCTCTACGAGATGGACTACCTCCGCGAGGGCATCCATCTCCGGGGCTTCGCGCAGATCGACCCGCTGGTCGCCTACAAGAACGAGGGCTTCTCGATGTTCGAGGCGCTCATGCACTCGATCTGGGAGGAGTTCGCGCGCCTGATCTTCCACGTCGAGGTCGAGGTCGCCCCGCAGGCCCAGGAGGAGTTCGCTCCCGCCCCGCAGATCGGCGGATTCGACTACTCGGGCGGGACGGCCGTGCAGCCCTCCGCGCTCGATCAGGCAGCTGTCGCGACCGCCTCCGGCCCGGACGAGGCGGCCGAGCAGTCGATGGAGCGCCAGCAAGGCAACGGCGGCGGCGCCATCCCCGAGCAGGAGACGGTGGTCAAGTCGGACCGCGAGAAGATCGGGCGCAACGACCCCTGCTGGTGCGGCTCCGGCAAGAAGTACAAGAAGTGCCACGGCGCCTAGTGCCCGAGGCCGGACAGGAGATAGAGGGCTTTGCCGGGATGCGCCTCCGCTTCGATCGGGTCGATCCCGACGTGCTCGAGATGGAAGCGACCTACAGCGGCGAGGCCGGGATGCCGCCCATGCATCTCCACCCGAGCCAGGCGGAGCGCTTCGAGGTGATCGAGGGGTCGATGAACACAAAGATCGGCGATGAAGAGAGGGTCTACGAGGTGGGCGAAGTCTTCGAGGTGCCCGCCGGGACGCCCCACCAGATGGCAGCGCAGGGGCCGACCCGGATGCGCTGGGAGGTCCGACCGGCGCTGCGGACGCCGGAGTTCTTCGAGCGCCTCTACGGCGAGGGACCGGGCAGCGCCCGCGAGATGGGCGAGAGCTTCTTCGCTGAGTTCGACGACGTCTTCCGCCCCGCCTGAGGGGTTATGCCGACTTGTGGGCCATATAGGGCCCAAACTCGGCAAAGCCTCGTCAGATGCCGCGGACGAGCTCCTCGGCCACGCGCAGCGCCCTTTTCATTGCCGGCTTTTGAATTAGCCGCGGGCGATCGCACGCCATGTGGTGGCAGGCGAACACGCCCTTCCAGACCTCGAGCACCCCTCCGGCCAGCCCCGCGAGCTCGAACTCGCGGTGATCGGAGTTGCCGGTCCCCGAGTCCCGCGCCCAGCGCACGGTGACCCCGGCGCGTCGCGAGGCGGCCAGGATCTCCCCCTCGACCCAGCCGCGGACGCCCGATGCGGGCGAGCGCAGATAGAAGCGTCTGCCGAGCCCGACCTCGTCCAGCGAGAGCGCGAAGCGGAGGTCCCCGGCCCTGTCCTCGGCCTTCACCTGCTTGACCAGGGCCGCGGCGCCGGCGTGGTAGGACAGGCCGGTCACCTGGCGCTCCTCCGAGCCGGTCGCCACCAGCCAGACGTCACAGTCCGGCTGCAGTCCGGCGAGCCGCGGAGCGAGCCCGACGAGCACGCCCACCCCTGAGGCGTTGTCGATCGCGCCGTGCCCCGGAGGCACGCTGTCCGTATGGGACATGAGGATCACCAGGCACTGCCCCGGCCGATCGAGCTTCCCGACGACGTTCTGGGACCGTCCGCGCCCCGGGACGCGGAACCGATTCACGCTCACGTCCAGCCCGGCCGCGCGGAGCTGGGCCGCGACGTAGTGATGCGCCCGCTGCTCGTTCCTGCTGGCCGCGGGGCGGGAGCCGATCTTTCCCGAGAGGTGGACGGCGGCCTGATAGGGGGTCGGCGGATCCGTCGCCTCCGCCGCCCGCGGGGAGGCGCCGAGCAGTGCCGAGGCGGCGAGCATGGCCAGGGCGGATCCGATCACGCCCGGATGTGTAACAGCAGGGCGCTTGGTCGTACCATTGCCGCGTGGAGAAGGCGACTGTGGGGAGAGACGATCAGGCCATGGCGGCCGTCGACCCCGAGAACGAGGAGGCGACCGAGGCCTGGAGCGGGGTGCTCTTCGACCGCTTCGTCGAATTCCGGGATCTGGTCGTCTCGGGCCTGAAGGCCCACGGGGATGCGGCGATGAAGCTCCGTCCCCCCGCGACGGGAGACCGCGTCCTCGACATCGGCTGCGGCTTCGGTGACACCACGCAGCAGTTGGCCGCCCTGGTCGGCAGGGAGGGCCACGCCACCGGTGTGGACGTCTCCGAGCCGTTCATCGAGGCCTCGATCGCCGAGGCCGAGAAGGCGGGGATCGAGAACGTCGACTTCTTCTCGACCGACGTCCAGATCGGCGACCTGAGAGGCCCCTACGACTACGCCTTCTCCCGGATGGGGGTGATGTTCTTCGCCAACCCCGTCCAGGCGCTTCGCAACGTCGCCGGCTCGCTCCGTTCCGGCGGCAGGCTGGTCGCCGTCGTCTGGCGGCGCAAGCTCGACAACGAATGGCTCCATCGAGCCGAGCAGGTGACGGAGAAGTACCTCGAGGAGCCGGAGGAGCCCGAGGACGTCCGCTGCGGCCCCGGTCCGTTCTCGATGGCCAACGCCGACACCGTCTCCGAGCAGCTTCAGATCGCCGGCTTCGAGCGCCCGACGCTCACCCGTTGCGACCTGCCGATCAAGATCGGCAACGACCTCGACCATGCGGTCACCTTCAACATGGCAATCGGCCCGGCGGCCGAGCTGCTCCGAATCTGCCCGGCCGATGAGGTCGAGCGCCTCCGCCCGAAGGTCGACGAGGAGATCCGTGGAGTGCTCGCCGACTACATCCAGCCCGATGGCGAGGTCCGCGCCCCGGCCTCGACCTGGATCGTCACCGCGACCGTTCCCGAGTAGGCCCGGCCCCTGGGGTCAGCCGGTCTGGCCGGCGGTCTCCTGCGTGTTCCCGCGCGGCAACCGGGCGAAGACCCGAAAACCGCCCCCCTCCATCGGGCCCGCCGCAAAGCGCCCGTTGAAGAGCTCCACGCGCTCCCGCATCCCGATCAGTCCCTTACGGGTCCCCATCGCGACGCCGGCGGTGACCCCCGGCCCGTCGTCCGTCACTTCGACGTCGACTCCTTCGGGGTCGAACGCGAGCCGCACGGTGGCGGCGGCGCCCGGGCCGGCATGCTTGAGGACGTTGGTGAGCGCCTCCTGGGTGATCCGGTAGGCCGCCTGGTCGACGATCGGCGGCAGACCGAGGTCATCGCCGGTTCGATCGACCGTGACTGGGAGGCCCGCCGCGCGGCACTCCCCGATCATCTGGTCGAGGTGGGAGAGGCTGCCTCGCGGCTGCTCGACCTCGCCTGTGCTGCTCGGGCGGAGCAGCCCGAGCAGCTTGCGCATGTCCTCCATGGTGGTCCGGGCCGTGCGCTTGATCTCCTCGAACATGCCGCGCGTTTCCGCGACGTCGCCACCGTCCTCGAGGGCGCGCAGCCCGGCGGCCGCCTGCAGGGAGATTGCCGTCACCCCGTGCCCGGCCGCGTCGTGCAGGTCCCTGGCGATTCGCATGCGCTCGGAGATGACCGCCAGCCGCGCGGTCTCCTCGCGCTCGCGATCAAGCGCGCGCCGCAGCCACGACATCAGCAGGCCGGTGACCAGCAGCGTGGCGATGGTGACCACCCAGCGGGTGATCCCGGAGGAGAGGCTGGGACCATCGTCGATCAGCAGGATCGCGTCCGCCACGCCGATCAGCCCGAGCTGGAGAAGGGCGTGGCGAAGGTCGAAGAACCAGAACGCGAACAGCGAGACCCATAGGAAGAGCACCTCGTTGTCCTCGGCGCCGACTCCGTGTCCCCCCTCGATCGTGGCGAGCGTGATCACCGCGGTGCCCAGTGCCGCGGCAAGGCCGAGCGCCGGCTCGCTCACTCGGCGCCTGCTCAGCATGAGGGCGCCGGCGAGTCCCGCCACCACGCCGTAGCCCAAAATCAACAGGTCCGAGCCCTCCGCGGATGGCGGCAGTACGACCGTGACCGCAATCAGCAGCGCCCCGCCGACCAGCAGCAGGCCCGCGACGCGGGTCGCCAGTGCGTGGCCTCCGATGGTCGGTAGGGGAGGCAGGCCGTGGGCGAGTTTCCGGAACAGCCAGGTCACAGGTGAGCCTGTTCTCTTTGAGCGTCCGTTCTCCCTGACCATTTCCCAGTCACACCGTAGAGGACGGTCAATACCCTTATGGGACATGGCCGAGACACTTCCCAAGGAGGGCATCTCAGCGCGCCTCGCCGAGATCCGGGGGCAGCTCAAGCTGCTCTCGGATTACCTTTGACCCGGATGCGCTGAGCCGGGAGGTCGATCGCCTCGAGGGGGAGATGCAGCGCCCCGGCTTCTGGGACGACCAGGCCGCGGCGGCCGAGGTCTCCGCGCAGCACTCGCGCGCCCAGAAGCGCCTCCAGGACTTCCGCCAACTGACCAAGGACGTCGACGACCTCGATGAGCTGGCGGAGCTGGCCCTGGACGACGAGGAGATGGCGAGCGAGCTCAACTCGCAGCTCCCCTCCGTCGAGCGCCGCCTCGCCGAGCTCGAGGAGGAGCGCCTCTTCTCCGGCCGCTTCGACGCCGGCGACGCCGTGGTCACGATCAACTCCGGGGCCGGTGGTACCGACTCACAGGACTGGGCGGAGATCCTGCTGCGCATGTACCTGCGCTGGGCTGAGGGCCGCGGCTTCAAGGTTGAGATGAAGGAGGCATCCCCCGGTGAGGAGGCCGGTCTCAAGTCCGCGACGTTCGTGGTGCGCGGCGAGAATGCCTACGGGCTGTTCGCCGCCGAGCGCGGGGTCCACCGGCTGATCAGGATCTCTCCCTTCGATGCGTCCGCGCGCCGGCACACCAGCTTCGCCCAGGTCGACGTGGCGCCGCTCGTCGAGGGCGACGTCGACGTCGAGATCGACGACGCGGACGTCCGCGTGGACACCTACCGCGCCTCGGGGGCGGGCGGTCAGCACGTCAACAAGACCGACTCCGCGGTCCGGGTCACCCACGTGCCCACCGGGATCGTCGCCCAGTCCCAGAACGAGCGCTCGCAGACGCAGAACAAGGCGACGGCGATGCAGATCCTGCGCTCCCGCCTGCTGGAGCGCAAGGAGCTCGAACGGGCGGAGGAGCTGGCCAAGGAGCGCGGCGAGCAGAAGTCGGCGGAGTGGGGGTCTCAGATCCGCAGCTACTTCCTCCATCCCGACCAGCGGGTGAAGGACCACCGCACCGGCTTCGAGGTGGGGGACGCGCAGCGGGTGCTGGACGGCGACATCGACGGCTTCGTTCGCGAGTACCTGAATCAGGCGGCGGCGCGCGCGGGTGCTGCTTCGGACAACTCCGGCTAATGGCGGTCGCCGAGCCATCGACTGTGGAGGCGTCGGTCGGGGCGTCGGAGGGCTTCGACACGGTGGCGGCTGCCGCGGAGGCCGCGGACCGGGCCCGGGCCGGACTGGCCGGGCGTTGCGACCTCGCCTTCGTCTTCGCCTCGGGCCATCACCTCGGCATGGCGAAGTGGCTGATCTCCGAGGTGCACGAGCGGCTCGAGCCCAGAGCCCTCCTCGGCTGCGGCGCGGGCGGGACCCTGGCCGGGGGTCACGAGCTCGAGGAAGGCCCGGGGATCGCGGTCTGGGGAGCATCGCTCCCGTCCGCGGAGCTCGAGACGATGCACCTGACCGCCGAGCGCGAGGCCGACGGCTTTCGGCTGCTGGGTCTGCCGGAGTCCCTCGCGGCGGCGGCCGAGGACGGCTCCGCCGCCCCGGACGAGTCGCTGATCGCGCTCTGCGACCCCTTCAGTTTCCCGCCCGAGGAGCTGCTCGCCGTCGTCGAGCGCTCGAGGCCGCACGTCCCGGTGCTCGGCGGCCTGGCCAGCGCCTCGTTCGCAGGCGGCGCCGTGTTGCTGCAGGACGGCGACGTCCACACCGAGGGGGCGGTGGCCGTCCGGATGAAGGGCCTCGAGGTGCTGCCCTGCGTCTCCCAGGGCGCCGGCCCGGTGGGGCCCGAGATGACGATCACCAGCGCCGAGGCGAACGTGATCGGCCAGCTGGCGGGCAAGCCGGCGATGGAGCGGCTGGGCGAGGTGATCGCGGCCCTGCCGGAGAAGGAGCGCGAGCTCGCCTCGGCGGGCGTCTTGATCGGTTTGGTGATCGACGAGAACCGGCCCGAGTACGACCGGGGCGACTTCCTGGTGCGGCCGATCATCGGGGCCGACCGCGAGTCCGGCGCGATCGCGATTGGCGAGCAGGTGCGCGTGGGCCAAACGGTCCGGCTCCAGGTTCGAGATGCCGCCTCGGCCGATGAGGACCTGCGCGCCGCGCTTCGCGCGCAGTCCCAGGCGCTCGGCTCCGACGGCGCCGCGGGCACCCTGCTCTTCACCTGCAACGGCCGGGGCTCCCACATGTTCGACGTGCCCGACCACGACGCGGCGGCGGTCGAGGACTCGCTGGGCGCGCCGACGGCCGGCTTCTTTTGCGCGGGAGAGATCGGCCCGGTCGGCGGCCGCAACTTCCTGCACGGCTTCACCGCGACGATGGCGGTGTTCCCGGCATGATCCTGGTCACGGGGGCGACTGGGAACGCCGGCGGCGGCGTTGTCAACGGCCTGCTGGAGCTCGATGCGGATGTTCGCGGCCTGGTGCGGGAGGGATCGGAGTCGAAGCTGCCAGAGGGCGTTGAGCCTGCGGTCGGCGACCTCAACGACCCCGAGAGCCTGCGCGGGCCGCTCGACGGGGTCACAGCGGTCTTCCTGCTCAGCGGATACGAGGGGATCGAGAGGTCGCTCGAGCTGATGCGCGATCGGGGCGTGGAGCGCGTGGTCCTGCTCTCGAGCAGCGCCGCCCCGACCGGCGATCTCGACAACGCCGTGGCCAGGTACCACATCCTCTCCGAGCGAGCGGTGAGCGAGTCGGGGCTGCCTTGGACCTTCCTGCGGCCCAACAGCTTCATGTCCAACGCGCTGCGCTGGCTCCCGCAGCTCGAAAACGGCAACGTGATCCACGCCCCCTTCGCGGACGTGGCGATCTCGACGATCCACCCCGACGATCTCGGGGCGGTGGCCGCCCGGGCGCTGACCACCTCAGAGCACGAGGGCCGGACCTACCGGCTCAGCGGGCCCGAGGCGCTGCGGCCGGCTGAGCAGGTGGCGATGCTCGCCAAGTTCAGCGGCCGCGACCTCCGCTTCGAGACTCAGTCGGAGGAGGATGCGCGCGCCGAGATGGAGGCGGCGATGCCGAAGGCGTACGTCGACGCCTTCTTCGAATTCTTCGTCGATGGAACCGTCGACGAGACGACGGTCCACCCGACCGTCAGGGAGGTCACCGGCCGCGACCCCCGGTCCTTCGAGGACTGGGCCGAGGCGAACGCGGACGCATTTAGATGAGCGATTCCACGACCATGCGCACGCGGATGACGCACCTGGCGCTTCGCAGCTCTTCGTCCTCGGCCGCTCGCGTGGCGCTGCCACGCCACGCGGCCTGCGTCCTCGATCTGCTCGGCCAGCCGCGCCCCCGCGCACACGCGGCCGTGGAATCACTCATCTAGTTGATTTCGGCCTTGTCCGGGGGAAGGGCGGCGGTCTAGGGTCGCCCCCGCAATGCCGAGAGCGATCAACAGGTGCCCCAACTGCGGCTCCAACGTGAGCCAGTTCGCAGCCGGCTGCGCGATCTGCGGCGAGGACCTGGTCGCGGCTCGCCAAGCGCGGGAGCGCCGGCGCGAGGCGCTGCCCTCGCTGAAAGCGCCGGGCTGGGTCCCGCAGATCACCACAGCCGACGCCGTCCTCGGCGGGCTGTTGATTCTCTGCGCCTTCGCCGCTCCGCTGATCGGCGGCCCGATCGCGGGGCTGTTCGCCTACTTCGCGCACGAGAAGGGCGACGTGGTTCAGCGCAACCTGGCGCTCGCTGCCCTGGCGATCGCCCTGATCGTGGTGATCCTGATCAGCTTCCTCCCGGGGACCTGGGACCTGCTGCTGCCCTGGGTGAACCTGCAGGGCCCCCTCCCGACCTGAGACTGTCCTGCTCTTGGTCGCCCCTGGCGACCTTGGACAGGACAGTCAGTGTCTAGAGCGCGCCCTCGAGGTCGAGCAGCGCCCGCTTCATCTCCGGGCCGCCGCCGTAGTTGCCGATTCCTCCACCGGACTGGACGACGCGATGGCAGGGGACGATCAGCGGGATCGGGTTGTGGCCGCAGGCGGTGCCGGCGGCGCGGAAGGCGCGCGGGTTGCCCGCCGACTTAGCGATCTCGGCGTAGGTCTTGACCTTCCCGTATGGGATCCGGGCGACGGCGTGGAGAGCCCGGTTGCGGAATCCCGAGGGCGTGAGCGCCCAGTCGACCGAGACGTCGAACCGGTCGCGCTTGCCCTCGAAGTACTCCTCGAGCTCACGGCGCTCCTCGTCGAGCTGCTTGGGGGACTCCAGGATCCGGGGCGAGACGTAGGCCGCGAGGTCCTCGAGCACCTCGTCGTGAGGGCGCTGCCGCCCACGGTCGATCGGCAGTGCCAGCCGGACGACTCCCCGGTCGGTGCGGGCGATGAGCAGCCGCCCGAACGGCGAGTCCACCTCCGTGTAGGCGATGTCGATCAGGCCGTCGCGCTCGGCGCGGGCGAGGACGCCCTGGACGGCGCGGTCCAGATCAGTCGCGGTTGGAGCCTGCTTGAGCATCTTCTCGAGTTGTTTGTCGGACAGCGGGTTCATGCGAATTCACCTCTGAGCTTCTCCAGGCCCTCGTGGACGTTGCGGCGCGCGGCCGCCTCGGAGCTGTCCATGGCCTGTGCGATTGCGGAATAAGGCATGTCGGTGGCGTAGCGGAGGACGACTGCGCTGCGTTGCTTCGGGGGCAGTGCGCTGACGGCCCGCCAGAGGTCCGGGTCGCCTCCCGTGACGACCTGATCGGGCGTTGCCGTGGAGCTGGGGACGGACCCCGCCACCTCCTCGGCGCCCCCGGCAGGGACCGCCCTCCGCCCGCGGCTCCGGAAGTGGTCGATCGCCTTGTTGTGCGCGATCGTGAGCAGCCAGGAGCGCAGGTTGCGGGCGTGCTCCAGGCCTCCCTCGTAGGCACGGAGCGCGGCGATGAAGGTCTCCTGGAAGACGTCCTCGGCGTCGTGCGGGCCGACGGTTGCGACCAGGTATCCGAGGACGTCGGAGCCATGCTCGTCGAGCAGTTCCTGAAATGGAGGAAGCGATTCATTCGACATCTGCCCAATAAACGTCGCATACGGCCGTTTCGTGAGACTGTCCTGCCGTGGAAATCGACAGCGAAACGCGGGAGCTCGTCGCCCGCTCCCTGCTCGAGGACCTGGGATCGGGCGACGTGACGGCGGAGGCGGTGGTCCCGGAGGACGCCTCGGGCCGCGCCACGATCACGCAGAAGGAGCCCGGCGTTCTCTTCGGGCTCGACATCGCCGCTGAGGTCTTCCGCCAGACCGGCGCCGGTGAGCTCGAGGATCGAGCCGATGAGGGGCAGTGGCGCGATGACGTACCGGCTGGTGTGGCAGCCCTTGGCGGCCCAGCCCCGGCGCTGCTCGCGGCCGAGCGCACGGCCCTCAACCTGCTCTGCCATCTCTCCGGTGTCGCCACGCTCACGGCGCGATTCGTCAGGGCGGTCGAGGGCACCGGCGCCCGCATCCTCGACACCCGCAAGACCACCCCTGGGCTGCGCGCCCTGGAGAAGGCGGCGGTTGCCGCCGGCGGCGGCACCAACCACCGGATGGGCCTCTACGACGCGATCCTGATCAAGGAGAACCACGCCGCGCTCGCGGGCGGGGTGGGGGAGGCGGTTCGCCGAGCGCGCAACGCGAAGCCCGGCCTCTCGGTGGAGGTGGAGTGCCGGAACCTCGAGGAGGTCCGCGAGGGAGCGGAGGCGGGCGCAGACCGGCTCTTGCTCGACAACATGACCCCGGCCCAGCTCCAGGAGGCGGTGAGCGCGGCGCGTGCCGGCGATGACGGGCCGGAGCTCGAGGCCTCCGGTGGCGTGACCCTCGAGACCGTCGCCGAGATCGCCGCGTCCGGCGTCAACTACGTCTCGGTGGGGGCCCTCACGCACTCGGCGCCCGCCCTCGATCTCAGCATGACCGTCGAGATAGGGTCTCCCTGATGCCGCCCACCGCAGCGATGCGCAAGAAGCGCGAGGCGATCGTCCTCGAGCACATGGAGTCGGAGAACCGGCACGAGTTCGACGTTACCCTCGACACCTTCGAGCACCCGCGCTACGAGCTGATCGCCACCGGCGACGTCTACGACGGGCCGGAGGAGGTGAGCGGCTACTTCGAGGAGAGCCGCCGCGCCTTCCCGGACCAGCGCAACGAGACCCGCGCCATCCATCACGCCGATGACGGTGTGATGGTCGAGGCGATCATCCGCGGCACGCACAAGGGGCCGCTCCGCAACCTCCCGCCGACCGGCCGGGAATACGAGCTTCCGATCCTGGCCTTCTTCGTCTTCGAGGAGGACCGGCTGGTCTGCGAGCGCGTCTACTTCGACCAGCTCACGGTCCTGCGACAGCTCGGCATCGCCCGCGACCCGACCACCCTGGCGGGCCGGGTGGAGACGCTCGTCAGCCACCCGGTGACCATCGGGCGGGCGCTCGTTCGCCGCGTCACCGGCCGCTAGTCACTTCAGCAGGCGCGACAGCCGGCGGTCCTTCAGGACTCGCCCCTCGGTCTGCTCCTCGGGGCAGTAGTTCATCTGGTGCTCCGAGAAGAAGACGGCCTCGATCGTCGTGCCGCAACGGGGGCACGGCTCGCCCTCGCGCCGGTGAACCTTGAGCGGCATCGGCATCTTGTCCGGGATCTCGTCGCCGATCACCTCCTCGTAGTGGTCGATCGCGTCGCCGAGCACGTGAAGGGCGTCGTGGATTCGCTTGACCTCCTCGCCGCGCAGCTCGGAGCCCTTCTTGAACGGGGACAGCCGAGCCTCCCAGAGGATCTCGTCGACCCAGGAGCGTCCGATGCCCGCGATGTCCCGCTGGTGGCGAAGCAGCGGGTGAAGGTGGCGAGGCTGGTCGAGCCGCTCGGTGAGCTCCTCGACCGACGGCGCCGGCCACGCGTCGGGGCCGAGCGTCGCGACCAGCTCGTCCTCCGGAACGGCGTCGCGCGGCAGCAGCTTCGCCCAGGCCGCCTGCTTCGTGCCGAACTCCCGCAGGCGCAGCTCGCGCCCGTCGGCGATCCGGACGAGGAGTCGTGAGCGGCGGTCCTTCAGCGAGGCCCGCTTGTCGAACAGCTGGAGACGCCCGGCCGACATCAGATGGATGAGCAGCGTGAGCGGCTCGCCTCCGTCGACCGAGGAGGTGTCGAAGTCGACGGCCAGCATCTTCCCGATGCGCCGGACGCCCTCGATGCGGGCGCCGGTGAGCGAGTCCAGGCTCGGCTCGAACGTCTTCAGCGTCGCCACGCCAGGAGCGAGCGCGGATTCGACCTCCGCGCCCTCGAGCGCGCCGCTCAGGCGGCGCGCCGTGATCTCCACCTCAGGTAGCTCTGGCACAAAGCCAAGGGTAGGGTGGCGCTAATCTTTGGTCAGTTCATTCGTTCATCTCGAGCTTCACATGACGGGTTGCTCCTTCGGAGCACCCTCGCATCAATAGGACGCCGGGAGAACGAACATCCAACGTCGAAGGAGCGGCTTCCCGTGCTGGAGCTTCCTACCGTCAACGAGCTTCCCGCCAAGCTGAGCGAGGACGAGATCGCGACCCTGAGCGAGGAGGTCAAGGCGCTCGCGGCCGAGCGCGACGCAGTCATCCTCGCCCACAACTACCAGCTGCCCGAGCTGCAGGACGTCGCCGATTTCGTCGGCGATTCCCTCGGCCTCTCCCGGCAGGCGGCGAAGGCCGATGCCGAGGTGATCGAGTTCTGCGGAGTCCACTTCATGGCCGAGACCGCCTCGGTGCTCTGTCCCGAGAAGACCGTCCTGATCGCCGACCTCGGTGCCGGCTGCTCGCTGTCGGAGTCGATCAACGCCGACCAGCTCCGAGCCTGGAAGGCCGAGCACCCGGGCGCGGTGGTGGTGATGTACGTCAACACCTCAGCGGAGGTGAAGGCCGAGACCGATTACTGCTGCACCTCGGGCAATGCCGTCCAGGTCGTTGAGCACATCCTTCGCGAGCACGGACCCGACACCGAGATCCTGTTCGGCCCGGACATGTGGCTCGGCGCCTTCGTCGAGCGCGAGACCGGCATCAAGGAAGATCCCGACCGGCGCGCCCGCTTCCACATCTGGGACGGCGAGTGCCACGTCCACGCCGGCATCCGCCCCGACGACATCAAGACCGTCCGCGACGAGCACCCGAACGCCGAGTTCCTGATCCACCCCGAGTGCGGTTGCGCGACCCAGGCGATGGAGTACGTGGCCTCCGGCGACATCGATCCCGACGGCGTGCAGATGCTCTCCACCGGCGGCATGCTCAAGTACATGGAGCAGCACCCGGACGGCGAGTACATCGTCGCCACCGAGAACGGGATGCTCTACCCCCTCCAGAAAGAGGCCCCGCAGGCGAAGCTGATCGAGGCCAACCGGATGGCCTTCTGCAAGTACATGAAGATGATCACGCTGCCCAAGGTCCGCGACTCGCTGCGGGACTTCCGCTACGAGGTCAAGGTCCCGCCCGAGATCGCCGAGCGCGCCACGTTGCCGATCGAGCGCATGGTCGCGATCGGCTAGGCGCCGTTCAAGAATCTCCCGGCGCTTCCGATTCAATAGGGCCATGGCGAGGAGCAAAGTCGCCCTCCTGCCCTGCCTCGTGCTCGCGCTGCTGATCCTCGCGCCGGCCGTTCACGCGCAATCGCCCGAGCCCAGGATCGTGGGCGGCGCCGCGACGCCGATCGAGGCGTACCCGTGGCAGGCGGCGGTCGTGATCAGCCCGGCGAAGGCGGCCGGCAACGCACATGCGCGCCAGTTCTGTGGCGGTTCGCTGCTCACGCCGTCGATCGTCCTGACGACGGCGCACTGCCTCTACGACAACGATCCCGACTGCGACACCAGCGGTGGCGTCGACGTCTGTCTTCCCGGGGATCCGGGAGGCGACGGGACGAAGCGGGTCGATCCGGATGACGTCGACGTGGTCCTCGGGGTGTCGAAGCTGTCGTCCGCTCTCCCCCAGGACGAGCACCCGGTGCAGGACGCCTCCTTTGACCCCGGCTTCGACCCCGGCACCTTCCAGAACGACATCGGCTATCTGGTTCTGAGCGCGCCCGTGGAGCTCACGCCGGCGATCCAGACGATCGACCTGGCCGGGGATGACGAGGCCGCCGTCTGGGCGCCCGACACGCTCGTCGACATCAGCGGCTGGGGCAGCACCTTCGACGGCGGCGACACCGTCGACAACCTGCGCGCCGCCAACGTGCCGATCGTCGCGGACTCGATCTGCGGGGCAAGTGGCGTCTACGGCGCTGAATTCGATCCGGCGACGATGGTCTGCGCGGGCTATCTGGAGGGCGGCGTCGACACCTGCAGCGGCGACAGCGGCGGGCCGCTCGAGTCCCCGCTGGAGGGGGGCGGGTATCGCCTCGTCGGGATCACGAGCTGGGGCTTCGGCTGCGCCGAGCCCGACGCTCCCGGCGTCTACACCCGCATCGCCCAGGCGGCCCCGGGCGGGCTCCGAGATGCGGTGGTGACCAAGGTCGCGGAGCTCGAGACCACGTACGCGCTGACGCCGGAGAGCATCGTCGGCAGTGGGGGCGAGCCGCTGGTCAGGCTGCCGAACAACCCGCCGCCCCCGGCCGTGGGTGAGCCGACCCCGCCGGCGGCGACACCGCAGCCGGCCGTTCCCGCCGCGCGGACACCCGATCGGTTCGCCAAGTGCCGGAAGCTGAAGAGCAAGCAGAAGCGAAAGCGCTGCACGCGCAAGGTCAAGCGCTCCGGCTCCTCGCACTAGCTCCCGCGGCCAGCTACACACTTTTCGGGTCAAGCCTGTTCAATACGGGGCGATGCGGAGGGCGCCCCGACTTGCGGTCACCTCAGCGCTCGCGGGGGTCGCGTTGCTCGTCCCGGCGACGGAGAACGCTCAGGGCAGGGGCGCTCCGCAGCCGAAGATCGTGGGAGGGTCCGAGACCACGATCTCGCAGTACCCGTGGCAGGCGGCACTCGTCCTCAGTCCCGCGCTGCGGCCCGGTGAGAACGCCCACGAACGCCAATTCTGCGGAGGCTCGCTGGTCACTTCTCGCATCGTGATCACCGCCGCGCACTGCGTCGTCGACGCCATGAACGCGGGGCAGATCGACGTGGTCCTCGGCCGCACCACGCTCAGCTCCGGCGAGGGGCAGGAGATTCCGGCACAGGCGCTCTCCGCCCAGGCGAACTACAACCACCCCGTGGGCAACGAGGCGCCGCGTTACGACGTCGGCTACGTCGTGCTGGCTCAGCCCTCCGGACAGGCCCGCATCCCGATCGCCAACGCCGCCGAGGCGAGCCTCTGGGGGGCCGGCGCCACGGAGAGGATCAGCGGCTGGGGGTGCACGAGCGAGCCGATACCCATCCTTGGCTGCAACACCTCCGACACCCTCAGGGACGCCACCGTGCCGATCGTCGGGGACTCCACCTGCGGCTCGCCGAGCGTGTACGGCGGGGAGTTCGACCCGAGCACCATGGTCTGCGCCGGGTTCCTCAGCGGCGGGGTCGATACCTGCAACGGGGACAGCGGCGGGCCGCTCCAGGCGCCGACCGGCGGCGGCTATCGCCTGGTCGGCATCACCAGCTGGGGCAACGGCTGCGCCGAGCCGAACGCGCCGGGCGTCTACACCAGGGTGGCCGGCTCCGCGATCCGCCCGCTGGTGGGCGCGGACATCTGCGCCCTGGAGAGCGCCAACGGGCTCGCGCACGAGAGCGTCTTCGTCGGGGCGACGGCGGCCGACTCAGCGTGTGGCTCGACTCCCGCACCGGCGGCCAACAAGAAGAAGCACCCCTTCGCCAAGTGCAAGCGCATCCACAACAAGAAGAAGCGAGTGCGCTGCGTGAAGAGGGTCAAGAAGAAGCTGAAGAGGCAGCTGGGCTAGCCGCATTGCCCGCGCGGCCTGCTGCTAGGTTGCGGGCGGAGGGATGTTGGAGATCATTCTGCGGGTCGGGCTTGCCACCGTCCTCGCGGGCGCCGCGCTCGCGAAGCTCGCTTCGCCGCGCGCCAACATCGCCGCGCTGGCCAGCTTCGGCTTCGGCGACGGGCCGCTCCGTCCGCTCGCCTGGGCCGCGCTGATCGCGGTCGAGCTGGCGC
>JBKPND010000070.1:0-10607 GCA_046732465.1 Actinomycetota bacterium | reverse complement strand
CGGCGTGAGCCTCGGCCTCCTCGGGGGTATCGGCGAACTTCACGCCGCCGGCCTTCATCCGGCCGCCGGTCAGGACCTGGGACTTGATCACGGTCGGGCCGCCGATCCGCTCCGCGGCCTCGTGGGCCTCCTGAGCGGTTTTGCAGAAGCCGTACTCGGTGACCGGGATCCCGGCCCGCTCGACTATGCGGCGGCTTTCGAACTCGTAGAAGCGCATGACGGAGACCCCAAGGGGCGGGCGGGAACAGTACAAAGCCGGACTGTCGCCCGGCTTCGCCATCAGATCGCGGCCACGAGCGGCCGCCCCACATAACCGCTCGGGCCTAGCGGCCCTCGCTCATAGTGGTGCGGCCTGGTGGCCGCTAGGCGCTCTCGGCGCTGGCCATCTCAGGCGCCTCCTGGGGCTGGCGCTGCGGGCGAAGCATGACCAGAGCGGCGAGCGCGCCGACGAGGCAGAAGATGGCACCGATCTCGAACTGGAGCTGGAAACCGTCGGTGAGTGCCCTGGCGGCCGAGGTGCCGGAGGCCACCTCGTCATCGGTGTGGTTGGCGGCCAGGGTGCTGAGCACGGCGAGGCCGAGAGCCGCCCCTACGAAGCGGGAGGTGTTGAGCACGCCGGAGGCCAGTCCGCTGACGGCTCGATCGACGCCCTGCACAGCGATGATCGTCGCCGGCACCAGCGCTAGGCCCAGCCCGAACGCACCGATCACGCCGCCGGGGAGGACGTTCGCCGCGTAGGTGCCGCCGGGATGGACGCTGGTCAGCAGGAACTCGCCGACGGCGGTGAGCAGCATTCCGGCAGCGAGAGTCAGCCGCGGGGTGATTCGCTTGGCGATCCGCGGGGCGAGGGTCGCGGCCGTTCCGACGGCGGCCGTCATCGGCACGAATGCCAAGCCGGTCTCGAGCGCGCTGTAGTGGAGCGTCCCCTGCATGTAGAGGGACTGGAAGAACCAGAAGCCGAAGATCGCGGCGTAGAGCAGAAAGATCACCAGGTTCGCGGCGCGGAGCGTGCGCAGCTTGAAGATGGTCAGCGGCATCAGGGCGACCTTCGTGGGGACACGGTCCAGATGGTTCTCGTAGAGAGCGAAGGCGAGCAGCAAGGCGGTCCCGGCTGCGACCGGGCCGAGCACGCCCAGGGAGCCCCAAGCGAGGCGATCTGTGGTGACGATCCCGTAGGTGAGCGCCGTCATGCCGAGGGTCACCAGCAGGGCACCGGGGAGGTCGAAGTGGCGATTCTCGGCCTCGCTGCGCCCCTCGGGGACGAGCCGCGCGCTGAAGAGCACGATCGCCAGGCCGATCGGGACATTGATCAGGAAGATCGCGGGCCAGCTGAAGACCTCGGTGAGGACACCGCCGAGCAGGACGCCCGCGGTGGCGCCGATCGCGCCGACCGCACCCCAGGCGCCCAGAGCGCGGTTGCGCGGCGGCCCCTCGTCGAACGAGGTGGTGATGATCGCCAGGGTCGCGGGGGAGAGGAAGGCGGCGCCGATGCCCTGCACCGAGCGCGCGGCGATCAGCGCCTCGGAGGTGGGCGCGATTGCGCAGAGAAGCGACGCCGCCGAGAAGAGGAGCGTCCCGCCGAAGAACATGCGCCGCCGTCCGAAGAGGTCGGAGGCTCGCCCGCCCAACAGCAGGAAGCCGGCGTAGGTCAGCGTGTAAGCGTTCAGGACCCACTGGAGTCCGTTGGTCGAGAACCCCAGCGAGTCCTTGATGGACGGCAGCGCGACGTTCACGATCGAGACGTCGAGGATCACCATGAACTGGCCGAGACAGACGACCAGGAGAAGGGCGGTGGAGTTCCGAGTCGCGATCGCCTTTGCCGCGCTGACCGGGTTCACTTGCGGACGGCCTCCAGGATGTAGGCGGCCTCTACGACCGCGGCGAGCTGGGAGGGACTCGGACCACGTTGCCCGGTGTCGGTCTCCTGCTCGGGCGCTGCGGAAGTGGTTTCGGTGTCGAGGTGATTGGGCATCTCTTGCCTTCCTGGCTGTTCGATAGTACGATGAACATCGTACCAAAAGTTCGACGACCGTCGTACAATCGGACTGTGGGAATGGATCACACAGCGAAGCTGCATCACCCGGAGCGAGACGAGATCGAGATGCCGGGCGTTCTGCACGCCCTCAGCGACCCGCAACGGCTCGAGATCGTCCGTGAGCTGGCCGATTCGGACGCGCCGGTTGCCTGTGGGTCGATCAAGCTCGGCGTCGCCAAGTCGACGATGACCCACCACTACCGGGTCCTGCGGGAGTCCGGAGTCATCCGCCAGCGGCGCGAGGGGACCACCAAGCTGACCGAACTGCGCCGTGAGGATCTCGACGCACGCTTCCCAGGCCTGCTGGATGCGGTCCTCAGTTCCGATGCGGTTCCTGCGTAGCCGCTGCATCTGAAACTCCTTCTTTAGCGGTGGCGCCTTTCGCCGCCTTCAAGAAGTCAACGAACGGGGCGCGTCAAAATCGACATCACGATGGCCGAGGCGCCCCCCATCTATTCGAAGGTGGTAGTCGGATACGTGGAGAACGAGCGTGGCGAGGACGCGCGCGTGCTCGCGGAGCGGATCGTCGAGAGGGACGGCGGCGAGCTCAAGGTGATCCACGTGGAGAAGGGATCGCCGGCCGACGCCCTCCAGGCGCTCGCCGAGACAGGGGAGGCCGACCTGATCGTGCTCGGCTCGACGCACCACGCCCACATCGGATCGGTTGCGCCCGGCGCGGTTGCCGAGAACCTGCTGCACGGCGCGCGCTGCCGCCTGGTCATCGCCCCCAAGGGCTACGGCGCCGAGGATCACTCGCAGGACCGGCTTCGCGTGGCCGCGGTTGGCTTCGACGGAATGGCCGAGTCCTACGCGGCCCTCGACGAGGCGGCCAAGCTGGCCACCAAGTTCGGGGGCTCCCTTCGAGTTGTCGGCGTAGCGACCCCAGTCCCAGCGATGGGGGCGGGCGCCGCCCAGGCCGCCGGCGCCGAGTCCGGGCCCGACTTCCAGACCCAGCTCAACAACGCGGTGGCGGAGCTCCCGCCGGAGCTTCGCGCGCTGCCGGTCTTCGAGCGGGGCAATCCCGTCGCGAAGCTGCTGGAGGCGGCCGAGATGGGCGTCGATCTGCTCGTCCTCGGGTCGCGCGGCTTCGGGCCGGTCATGCGACTGCTGATCGGCAGCGTCTCCTCGCGCGTCATCCGGGAGGCGTCCTGCCCGGTGCTCGTCGTGCCACGGCCCGCCTGACACGTTCTACGATCCGTACCACACCTCACAAGCCATTGCGGCCCCTTCGCCGGGCGATGTGAAACCATCTCGCGCCTGGCAGGGCAGGGGGTCATCGACAACCATCAAGGAGCTGAACGCACCGTTGAGTGAGACAAGCGCGACGACCGAGGCATCGACAAAGCACGCCAAGCTGATTTCCTGGGTCAACGAGATCGCCGAGCTGACCCAGCCCGACGCGATCCATTGGTGTGACGGCTCGGCGGAGGAGTACGACTCCCTCGCCCAGCAGCTGGTCGATGCGGGGACCTTCGAGAAGCTCTCCGACGCCAAGCGCCCCAACTCCTATCTGGCTCGGTCCAATCCCTCGGACGTGGCGCGGGTCGAGGACCGCACCTTCATCTGCTCCGAGCGCGAGGAGGACGCCGGCCCGACCAATAACTGGCGTGAGCCGGCTGAGATGCGCGAGGTGCTCAAGGAGCTCTTCACTGGCTGCATGCGCGGGCGGACCATGTACGTGGTGCCGTTCTCGATGGGCCCGCTCGGCTCGCCGATCTCGCACATCGGCGTCCAGCTCACGGACTCGGCCTACGTCGCGGCCTCGATGCGGATCATGACCCGGATGGGTGCAGCCGCCCTCGAGGTTCTCGGCGAGGACGGCGACTTCGTCCCCTGCGTCCACTCGGTCGGCATGCCACTGGACGAGGGCCAGGAGGACGTCTCATGGCCCTGCAGCGACACCAAGTACATCGTCCACTACCCGGAGTCCCGCGAGATCTGGTCGTTCGGCTCGGGCTACGGCGGCAACGCCCTGCTCGGCAAGAAGTGCTTCGCGCTGCGGATCGCCTCGGTGATGGCCCGCGACGAGGGCTGGCTCGCCGAGCACATGCTGATCCTCAAACTCACTAGTCCCGAGGGGGTGGTCAAGTACGTGAGCGGCGCCTTCCCGTCGGCCTCCGGCAAGACGAACCTCGCGATGTTGATCCCGAAGCTCGAGGGCTGGACCGCCGAGACGGTCGGCGACGACATCGCCTGGATGAAGTTCGGCAAGGACGGCCGTCTCTACGCGGTCAACCCGGAGGCCGGCTTCTTCGGCGTCGCGCCGGGCACGGGTCACAAGACCAACCCGAACGCGATGGAGACCGTGGAGAAGAACACGATCTTCACGAACTGCGCCCGCACCGATGACGGCGACGTCTGGTGGGAGGGCATGACCGGCGAGCCGCCGGAGCACGCGATCGACTGGAAGGGCAACGACTGGACCCCCGAGTCGGACGAGCCCGCGGCCCACCCAAACGCCCGCTTCACGACACCAGCGTCGCAGTGCCCCTGCATCGCGGAGGAGTGGGAGGACCCCGCCGGGGTCCCGATCGACGCCTTCCTCTTCGGCGGGCGCCGAGCGACCGTCGTCCCCCTCGTCACGGAGGCGTTCGACTGGGAGCACGGCGTCTTCCTCGGCGCGACGATGTCGGTCGAGAAGACCGCGGCGGCCGACGGAACCGTCGGCGAGCTCCGCTTCGACCCGATGGCGATGCTGCCCTTCTGCGGTTACAACATGGCCGACTACTTCGGCCACTGGCTGAAGACCGCCGAGCGCGAGGGGGCGAAGCTCCCGAAGATCTTCCTCGTCAACTGGTTCCGGAAGGACGACGAGGGCAATTTCGTCTGGCCCGGGTTCGGCGAGAACATCCGCGTGCTCGAGTGGATCTTCCGCCGCACCGACGGTGAGGGCGAGACGGTCGACACCGCGATCGGTCAGGTCCCGGCCGAGGGCGAGATCGACATCGAGGGCACCACGGTGAGCGCCGACGACATGCGGCTCCTGCTGGAGGTCGACCCGGAGGCTGTCAGGGCGCAGCTCCCGCAGGTCGAGGAGCACCTCGCGCGCTTCGGGAACCGCCTACCGGATCCGCTCCAGGCGCAGCTCGAGGCTCTGAAAGAGCGGCTGGGCTAGATCTACTTGAGCCGCCGCTTGGTGACCGCGCCGGTCGCCGAGTCGAGGACGATCACGTTCCCGTGCTGTCGCACGGCGAGGCGCACACGCTCGCAGGAGGCCTGGTCGGTCAGCACGTTCACGACGCTGCCGCCGCCGCCGACAGCGCGGGGGCTGGCTGCCTGCCGGGCCTGAATCTTGTTGTGCTGGAGGGTCGAGACCAGATTGCCCGGGGACGGGAAGCAGCCGTTGTTCGACACCCGCTCGGAGATCGCGACCTTCAGGGCCCGGTCGAGGATCTTCGGGGCCTTGACCGTACGCTCATGCTGGGCCCTGGTCCCGTGACGCATGTTCTGCCGCCGCTTGATCGTCGACTGCCTCATGCAGTAGCCATGGGCACTGAGTGAGGCGTCGGGCCCGAACCGGTTGAAGGCTGTCGCGGACCAGCTTCCGTCGGAGTTGAAGTAGGCGGAGGAGACCAGGGCGGGGCCCGAGGGCGAGGTGGAGAAGCCGCCCCCGACCATGGTCGACCCCGGCGGGCAGGCCGGCGTGGTCGCCGTAGCCGAGGTGTCGACGGGCAGCTCGGCCTGGGACACGACCTCGCTCACCAGCGGGCCGCCGGACTTCAGGCAGTAGGCGATCGCCGTGAGCTCACCCCCGAAGTTCCCGAAGGCGCTGCCGGAGACCTGCCAGGACCGGTCCGACCCTGCTCGTGACTCGGTGACGTAGTTGCCACCGCGCGTGACGAAGTTGGTCCGCTGGAATCCTCCCCCGAGGAGTCGATTCCCCCGCGGGCAGGTCGCGGTCGCGGTGCGGGTCTCGCCCGGTCCGACGAAGACGGTCGAGTGCGGTGAGCTCACCGGGCCGAGCCGGGGGCCGCAGATCACCTGGAGGGTGACCGACCGGCTGCCGCCATCGCCGAAGAGCACGGGGGTGACGTGCCAGCCGCGCTGGACCCCGAGGCGCTCGTAGGAGTGCGGATAGACGCCCTCGCCGTCGGGTCCCAGGGGATCGGTGAGCATGCCGCCGCTGTACGGCAACCGCTTCTTGCCGGGGCACTTGACCGTGAGCCGCTGCTTCGCGTCGGCCCCGCTCATCCGATAGGTCTGGCTCTGCAGGCTGAGGGCCTGGGCGCTGCTCGCGAACAGCACGGCACAGAGCACGGCCGCGGCCAGGCAGAGGCGGAGGATCGATGGGAGTCGAAGCCGCATCACCCACCCATCGGGCGCAGCGCGGCGATTCTTGAAGCCGGGGACGTGCCTGACTAGGACATTGGTCCACCGGGTACCCGCAGAGGGGCTCGCCAACGAGTGGCCAGCCGGGATTGACAGCGGCGCTCGGCCGGAACTAGCCTGCACGCGATGACCAGGACGCCAGGCGCCCTGGACGAGCGCCTGGACCAACCGGGGAGAACAGTCGCACGTCCGCGACTCGCAGCGCGGATTGCGGACGCCCTCGACTCGGGCAATCTGATCCTCACGGCGGGCGCCGGCTTCGGGAAGACGACTGTTCTCGAGCAGGCTCTGGCCGGCAGGACCACGCCCGTCGCGTGGGTCAACTGCTCGGATCGCGAGAGGGGGCCGGGGATCCTGGTGACCGAAGTCATCGCCGCGATCTCCCGCGCGGCCCCGGGAACCACCGACGCCATGGCTGAGCGGCTCGCCACGGGGATCGAGCCGATCGACCCCCCGGCGGCGATGCGCGAGCTGATCGCGGAGCTTTCCGGGCTCCTGGTCGAGCCGCTGGTCCTCGTCCTCGACGACGCCGAGAACCTCGACGGCGCCGACAGGTCGCTGCGACTGGTCGCGCAGATGATGCGCGCCCAGGTCCCCCGCCTGCACGTCGGCGTGTCGACGAGGCGAAGCCTGGACCTCAGGGTGGCGAAGCTGAGGGCGGGCGGCCGACTCCTGGAGCTGAGCGCGGGCGACCTCGTCTTCGACGCGACGGAGTGCGAGCAGGCGCTCGCTATGCGGACGAGCGTTGATCCATCGCCGGCGCAGGTGGAAGCCGTGATGCAGGCGACGGAGGGGTGGCCCCTCGGCGTGGGCCTGGTCGCCGCGCAGGGCGCGCAGGGAACCGGAAGGGAGGGGGGCCTGCAACCGATCAGCCTCAGCTCCACGCCGGAGGTCCGCGCCTACCTCTCCGAGGAGATCCTCGACTCGCTCGAGCCCGAGCTACGGGCTGCTGCGATCGACGCGAGTGTGCCGCGTCTGGTGACCCCGGAGGTGGCTGAGGCCCTGGGGCTGCCCGAGGACTTTTCCGACCGGCTGGAGCGCGCTGGGATGCTGATCCGGCGCCATGGTGGGGGACGCGGCTTCTCGTACCACCCGCTGCTCCGTGAGTTCTTGAATGACCGGGCTGAGGCGGAGCTGGCGCCCGGCGAACGGCGACGGCTCCACGCGACCGTCGCACCGGCGGTAGCGGCGGGCGGGGATGGAATCAGCGCGATCGAGCACTGGCTCGAGGCGGAGAGCTGGCTGGACGCGGTCACCGGCATCCAGCGTGACGGGCGCATACTCGTGAAGGCCAACCCTGCACTGCTCCGTCGCTGGATCCAGCGCCTTCCGGACGACTTCGCGGACCTGCCGGTCGTTCGCGCGCTGGTGGGGCAAATGGACTGGCTGGCGGGCGACAACGCGAGCGCAATCGCGGAGCTGCAGGCGGCGGTGCGGGGGTTCGGCGATCAACCGAACCCGCCCGCCGACTGGCTAGCCCGGTCGGTGCTCGCGGACGCACTGTTCGCCACCGGGCGGGTGGGCGAGCTCGATGAGGTCGTTCAGGGTTGGGATGACCCCGCCGCCGAGGGAGCGGGCGCACTGGTGCCGGCGACGCTCGCCTACGCGGCCGTCGTGTTCGCCGCCTACGCCCGCTGGGAGGAGTCGGACCGGCTCGCGGCGCGGGCAGGGGCGCATCCGGCGGCGGCCTTCCTCGAGCCGCTCGAGGCACTGCGGCTCGCGTTTCGCGACCACCCGCTCGGCGAGCTCGACGCGATCATCGAACAGCTGGAAGCGGCGGACCGGGACATGGAGCGATTCGATCCCCTCACCCGCCGCGCTCACGTGCTCGGGATGACGGCCGGAATTACCTGCGAGCGCGGCTACCCGGAGCGTGCGCTCGGGCTCTGGCAGAGGATCCGGGAGATGAGTGGCGGGGGCGTGCTGCCGGGATTGCTGGACGCGACCCACACCTGGTGCGCGGTCCTGCACGCCCAGGCCGGCCGTCTCGCCGAGGCCGAGGCGGAGCTCAGCCTCTACCGCGGCCGCGAGACGGGCTACTGGAACTTCGTCGTGAACCTCGTGCCCGTCATGATCGCCTCGCTCCGGGGTGACGCCGTCGAGACCGTCGCGGCCGCCGATCGGGCGCTGGCCGGCATGGAGGACGGCCCGATCAGCTTCAAGTGCTGGGTCGCGGGCGATCTGGTTCCCCCTCTGGTCGCCGTGGGCCATCCGGGACGAGCTGGGCAGGCGATCGCGTGGGGCCTCGAGCGGCTCGATCGCGAGCTTCCGGGTCCCAAGGGCATGCTTCCCCGCAGCCGCCTGCTGGGGCTGCGCGCCTGGTTGCGTCACCTCGACGGGGACCCGGAGGGATCCGATGCGGACCTTCGCGCGTGCTTCACCGAGGCGGGCGACGCCGTTCGCTTCACGCTGCGGCGCGAGTGGTCCAGGCTCGAGCCGCTGATCTGGGACGCCCTCGAGCGGGAGACCCTCGATCCCGAGCTCGTCTTCGAGCAGATCTCCCGCGCTCTCCCCGAGGGCGTTCAGCTCGTGCCCTTCCTCGACCACCCGAACCCGGCCGCCCGGAGAGCCGCGCTCGAGCCCGCGGTCCGCTCCGGCGATCCGGACGCCGTGGGCAGGCTGCGGAGGCTGGCCGACGAGCCCGACTCGGATTTCGCTCCGGCGGCTAGCAACGCGCTCGACCGGCTGGCGAAGTCGATGCCGGCGCTGGGGTTCGGCGTGCTCGGAGGATTCGCGGTGCGACGAGGGTCCTGGCGGGCGACGGAGTCGGACTGGGCGCGCCCCATCGACGCCCGACTCGTTCGCTTCCTTCTCGTCAGCGGCGGCCAGCCGATTCCGGAGGATCTGATCTTCGAGGCGCTCTGGCCTGGACGAGACGCATCCGGAGCGCGGCGAAGCCTGCAGGTGGCGGTGTCCAGGGCCAGGCAGGTGCTGGACCCGCCGGGCTCGGACGGCAGCGCGATCGAGAGCGGCGGGCACAGCTACCGGCTGGCGATCGAGGACGGCCACCAGATCGATGCCAATCGCTTCAGCGCAGCCGCGGAAGCCGCCCTGGCGAGGGAGGGAGAGGAGCGCCTCCGACTACTCGAGCGGGCTCACTCGCTGTGGGCCGGCGAGCCGCTCCCGGAGGAGCGCTACGCCGATTGGGCGACGTCATACAGAGAGCGCCTGATCGACCAGTACATCGCCGTGCTGACCGGGCTGATCGAACTCCTGGAGCGCTCCGGCGAGCACGCCCGCTCGGCCGACATCGCGCGCGAGCTGGTCGACCTCGATCAGCTCAACGAGGAGGGGCACCGGGCCCTGATGACCGCCTACGCTCGCACGGGGCGCAGGGGACATGCCCTCCGCCAGTACCTGGAGTGCCGGCGCGCCCTCGTCGACACGCTCGGGGTCGAGCCGGCCGAGGAGACCTCACGCCTGCAGGCGAGGATCCTCGCCGGGGAGCGCATTTAGTCCCTTCCCACGGGCGGCGATGAGCGTTTGATGAGCGGCGGCCCGTAGCTTCGCCCCCGCAGATGAACCGGTTCACCTTCCTCGTCCAGGTCCACCCCGAGGGGATCTCCACTCTCGAGAACCTGAGCACGCACGAGCGGATCCCGATCCCGGACCTCGCGGCGATCGGCCCTCAGATCGAGCGCTGGCTCGACGACGAGCGCGAGCCTACGTCGCTTCCGCCGGCTGGTAGCGAGCGAGTCCCGCGCGAATCGGCTGCGGAATAGGCGCGGTTGCGCCGCCGCCGGATTCGACGAAGACGTGGCGCAGCTGACCCTCGGCGACGGTCTCGCCGTCGCGCGCGAGGAGGATCTCCGTGGTCATCGAGGTCTCGCCGAGGCGCGCGATCTCCGCCTGCACCTCGAACTCGTCGTCGAACCTGAGCCCCGAGCGGTAGAGGATCCGCGCCTCCGCCACCACCATGTCGACGCCCGCGTCGACCATCGCCTGATAGCCGCCGAGCTCGCGCCAGAGCTCGGTCATCGTCAGGTCGAAGTAGGTCAGGTAGTTCGCGTTGAAGACGACGCCCTGCGGGTCGCACTCGTTGTAGCGGACCCGGAGCTGATTGCGAAAGGGCTCGCCCACCCCCGGGCTACGCCTCGGCCTTCTCAGTCTCTGGTGCTGCCCCGTTCATCTCGTAGGCCTTCGCCAGCTCCGGGTCCTTCTTGGCGAGCATCTCGGCGAGGTTGACCATCACCTTGCACTGCTTCCAGGTGGCGTCGTCCTGCATCTTGCCGTCGATCATGTG
>JBKPND010000069.1:0-35613 GCA_046732465.1 Actinomycetota bacterium | reverse complement strand
ACCTCGGGCCGGGCGCCGGGGAGCACGGCGGCCACGTGATCGCCGAGGGCACGCCGTTGGACGTCGAGGCCGATCCCGCCTCGCTCACCGGGCAGTACCTGGCCGGCCAGCGTCAGATCGAGATCCCGGAGAGACGGCGCGAGCCGCGCGGTGAGCTGGTCGTCAAGGGCGGCCGCCAGCACAACCTGAAGAAGATCGACGTCCCGATCCCGCTGGGCGTCTTCTGCTGCGTGACGGGAGTCTCCGGTTCCGGCAAGTCGACTCTGATCAACGAGACGCTCTACCCGGCCGTAGCCAACCGGCTGCATCAGGCGAAGCTCCGGCCCGGGGCCCACGACCGGATCGAGGGCCTCGACCAGGTCGACAAGATCATCAACATCGACCAGTCGCCGATCGGCCGAACGCCGCGCTCGAACCCGGCGACCTACACCGGCGTCTTCGACCACATCCGCCAGCTCTACGCTCAGACGCGGGAGGCGCGGGCGCGCGGCTACAAGCCGGGCCGCTTCAGCTTCAACGTCAAGGGCGGGCGCTGCGAGGTCTGCCGGGGGGACGGCCAGATCAAGATCGAGATGCACTTCCTGCCGGACGTCTACGTCCCCTGCGAGCAGTGCCACGGCAAGCGCTACAACCGCGAGACCTTGGAGGTCCGCTTCAAGGGCAAGTCGATCGCCGACGTGCTCGAGATGTCGGTGGCCGACGCATGCGACTTCTTCAAGGACATCCCGAAGATCGCGCGGCGGCTCGACACGCTCCACGACGTCGGGCTCGACTACATCCGGCTCGGGCAGCCGGCCACGCAGCTCTCCGGCGGCGAGGCCCAGCGAGTGAAGCTGGCGACCGAGCTCTCCAAGGTCGCCACCGGCGACACGCTCTACATCCTCGACGAGCCGACGACCGGCCTGCACTTCGCCGATGTCCAGCGGCTGCTCGACGTGCTCAGCCGCCTGGTTGACGCGGGCAACACGGTGATCGTGATTGAGCACAACCTCGACGTGATCAAGACGGCGGACCGGATCATCGATCTCGGACCCGAGGGCGGGGAGGAGGGCGGCAAGGTGCTGGCCACCGGGACCCCCGAGCAGGTCGCCGCCACCCCCGGCTCCTACACCGGTGAGTTCCTCGCCGAGCTGGTCGAGCCGGAGATGAAGGTCCGCCGCACCGGGCGCCGCAAGGCGCCGGTTGCTGCTTAGCGGTTCCAGGGGCCATACTGGCCTGAGGGAGAAGCTTGCTAGGGGAACTCACCTTCGACATCAACAGCAGCGCCGCGTTCGATCAGGCGGATCAGCGGGCCGGCCTGATCCTGCTCGGCTCGATGCTGCTCTCGTTCGGATTCATCCGCTTCAGCACCCGGATGATCCGGGCCCAGGCGAAGTGGTGGCCGGGGAACGTGACCCCGGGCGGACTCCACATCCATCACCTCGTCTTCGGGATCGTCCTGATGATGCTCGCCGGCTTCACAAACTTCGTGCTCCAGCCGGACAGCCCGTGGTTCGAGATCCTCGCCGGGGCCTTCGGGATCGGCATGGGGCTGACCCTCGATGAGTTCGCCCTCTGGCTCTACCTCGACGACGTGTACTGGGCGGAGGAGGGCCGCAGCTCCGTGGACGCGGTCGTGTTCGCGGCGATCATCGGCGGGGCAGTGATCGTCGGCTTCGTTCCGCTCGATGCCAGCGGCGGCTCGATCCTCGCGATCGTCGTTTCGGTTCTGATCACGCTGGGGATCTGCGCGATCGTCGCGCTCAAGGGCAAGGTCAGCTCGGCGGTGATCGGCATGTTCATCCCTCCGGTCGCCTGGGTGGCGGCCATTCGCCTCGCGCGACCCGGGTCGTGGTGGGCAAAGCGGCGCTACGAGCCTGGGAGCGGGAAGCTGGCGAAGGCGGAGGCGAGGAAGGAGCGCCACGACAAGCGCGTGCGCCGCTTCCAGGACCTGATCGGCGGGGCGCCGTCGCTGCCCAGCCCGCGCACGGGCGGGGGCTCAAAGCCGCCTGCAGACTGACATTCGGCGTTCCGCCGGGCCCCGTGCTTAGGTTTTCGCTTGCACGGTTAATGGATTGACCGGCGCATACGGCCTACCGAGGGTTGGCCGGCTACCGAAGGGAGACCCACATGAGAGGTGCGGGTCGAGTGGTGTTCGTCGCGATCCTCCTGCTGCTGGTGGGAACGCTCAACATCATCTACGGCATCGGCGCGATCTCCGATGCGAATTTCTACGCGAACGACACCAGGTACATCTTCACCAACCTGCATGCGATGGGCTGGGTCCTGGTGATCGTCGGAGTGATTCAGTTGACCGGAGGCTTCTCGCTGATGGCGGGCAACGCCTACGGTCGGGTGATCGGAATCATCGCCGGAAGCATCGGGGCGATCGACGCGCTGCTCTCGATGGGCGGGTCGCATCCGTTCTGGTCCCTGGCGATCTTCTTCCTGTGCATCTGGATCGTCTGGGGGCTTGTCGAGTTCGGCGAGGACGAGCGGCGAGCGGAAGTCCGCTGATCGTCGATGGGAGCCCGGCCCCGGCCGGGCTCCCATCTCCTCTCCGCTATTTCCCCAGCCGGCGCATGTACAGCCCGGCCATCAGCTCGACCGTGCCGCGGACGATGAAGCCGATCCCGGCGAGCAGCGCCAGGGTGGTCAGCCCGATGTCGGGGTTGGCGACGATGATCACTCCCGCCGCGACCCCGATCACCCCGAGGATCCCGGCGATCACCCGGTGCTCGCGCTCGTCCAGCGCGCGGGCCAGGTCGGCGATCCCGGTGATGATGAACCAGAAGGAGAGGGCGATCAGCAGGGCGAGCACGCCGGCGCCCGGGCGGACCAGGCAGACGAGCCCGGCGAGGACGGCGAGGAAGCCGACGATGAAGCGCAGTACCCGGCCGCCCTCGCTGTGCGCCTCCGTCATCGCCAGGGAGATCCAGATCACACCGATGAAGACGAGGTTGATCCCGACGATCAGGCCGAGAACGAGCAGCGTGATGTCCGGATATGCCAGCGCCAGGACGCCCGCCGCGATCGAGAGCGCGCCCAGCAGCGCGACCACCCACCACTTGCCGGGATCGACGCTCACGGTCCCGGTTCCTTCCACCTGCGGCATCAGCTTCTCCCTCCGTGGTCCCCGGTTTCGTTCAGCGGGGGTACGCGGCGACTCTAACCGCGGTCGATGACGCGGCGCCGGAGCAGCGGACCGAAGCTCTCCCACCGCCTCGGGATCAGCTCCGCAAGCGGGCGCTCCGGCTGCTTGCAGACCATGCTGAGCAGCCGCCGGTAGCGCTTCAGGAAGCTGCGCACGGCCCTCGGGTCGTGCACGTGCGCGTCGAACGTGGCCTGGAAGCTCTCGTTCACCCTGCTCCGCCTGAATTGGAGCGTGAACCCCCACGGCATGGATCCGTAGACCCTGCCGAGGTGACTCATCTCGAGACCCCCGAAGCTGATCGGCAGGTTGTTGTGGGCGACGCTGAAGATCGCCTGGAACTCGGGTGGGATGGTCCCGCTCTCGCGCAGCTCTTCGCAGAGGTCGTCGTAGGGGGTCTGGGCGTGAGCGCTCACCCCGATCACGGTGGCGCGGACATCCGCCAGCCAGTCCCGGAAGCTGGGCCGTCCGCTGAACTGCAGCCGCAGCGCGAGCGGGTTCGCGAAGAAGCCGAAGGTGTCGCGCGTCTCGACCAGCCGCCGCGTCGTCCCGTAGGTGCCGACGACGACGTCGGGCTCTCCGCTCATCACCGCCAGCAGGGCGGTGAAGGCCGACAGACGCACCATGAAGTGGGTGGCGCCCTCACTGCGCTGGAGGGAGTCGAGCTCGGTCGTCAGCCGCGACGGGAGCGTGATCTCCATGACCGCCTCCGAGACGTGGGCCTGCTCGTCAGGCTCGCGGCGGGTGAAGGGAAGCTGCGTCCGCACCGGTACCCCCTCGAGATAGTCGCGCCACCAGTCCACGTCGTCGCGCCAGCGGGGTGACCCCGGGCGCAGGCTGCGGTGCTCCCAGGCGGCGAAGTCGGCGTACTGGGTCGGCGCCGGTCCGGAGAGCGGAGGGGCGTCAGCGCGCAGCTCCGCCTCGTACAGAGCGGCGAGCTCCCTGTAGAAGACCTGCCAGGAGTGCCCGTCGGCGTTGATGTGGTGGTTCAGCCGGAGCAGCCGGTGTTCGCGCTCTCCCAGCCGCAGCAGCAGGAACCTGACGAGCGGACCGCGCTCGAGATCGAACGGAGCCGACGCTTCCCGCTGGAGCAATTCGTCGGCGTGCGCGGGGCGGGCAACCTCGATCAGGGGCACCTCGACGGCCCCGGGCGCGTGGACGATCTGGACCGGGTCCCCGTTGCGCTCGGTGAAGGTGGTCCGGAGCGACTCGTGGCGAGCGACGAGCGTGTTGATGCAGCGCCGGAACGCCTCGACGTCAAGCGGCCCCTGGATCCGCACGGCGGACGCGACGTTGTAGGCGGTTGAGCCCTCCGTCGTCTGGGACTGCCGCCACGTGCGCTCCTGGATCAGGGAGCAGGGGATGGGCGCGCCACGCGACACCCTCGCAAGGCTCACGGGGCCGGCACCGTCCTCGCCGATCCGGCGGCGATCGATCAGCTCCGCCATGGCGGACACGGTCGGGTTGTCGGCAAAGGCATCGAGCTCGATCTCGACCCCGAACCGACCCTGCACAGCGGCCGCGATCTCGGCCGCGGTCAGGGAGTCCCCCTCGAGCGCGAAGAAGTCGTCATCCGGGGTGACGGAGTCGCGTTCGAGCGCGTCCGCCCAGATCCCGGCGAGGAGCTCCTCCGTCTCGCTCACGGGGGAATCCCCGTTCGACGACGCCGCCGGCTCGGGCTCGATCCGGGCGAGCGATTCGCGGTCCACCTTGCCGTGCGCGTTCAGCGGCAGCGCGTCGACGAACGTGAAGGCGGTGGGCACGGCGTGAGTGGGCAGCGTCTCGGCGATGCCCTCCCGGATCGCGGCGGCATCCTGGGCGGCGCCGGGTTGGAGCGCCACGAAGGCGGTGAGCGCGGTCTCTCCGCGCGGGGTGGGGTGGGGTGTGACCGCCGCGGCCGCGACCAGCGGGCGCGCCGTCAGCGCGCTCTCCACCTCGGTCAGGTTCACGCGGCTGCCCCGCACCTTGACCTGAGCGTCCTTTCTGCCGATCACGGTGAGCACCCCGTCCTCGGACAGCCGGCCGATGTCGCCCGTGCGGAAGAGGCGTTCGCCGAAGCGCTGTCCGGTGACCTCGTCGTCCCTCCAGTAACCCGGTGAGACGTAGTCGCTGCGGACCGCGATCTCTCCATCGTCGAGCAGGAAGACCTCGATTCCCGGCGCCGATTTGCCGACCGGGACGCCGCCCGGCCCCACCCGGTCGCCCGCACGCAGCAGGTGCTGCGTGATGTTTCCCGTCTCCGAGGAGGAGAAGCTGTTGACGAACCGGGCGTCGTCGGCGAAATGTGCGCGCCAGGCCTCGAAGTCGCTCGCGAAGACCTGCTCGGAGCCCAGGCGGAGCAGGCGGATCCCGGGCAGACGCCGGCCGTCGAGGGTTCGCGCGAAGTGCCGGAAGAGCGACGCCGAGGAGACCAGCACCGTGACCCCGTTCTCCTCGAGCCAGTCCGGGAGTCCCGTGACACCGCGATCCATGACCGGGAAGGGGCAGAGAGTGGCTCCGGTGAGAAGCGCGGTCCAGACGGTCGAGACCCCCTGTCCGCCGCTCGGTGAGGCGAGCAGCGCAATCCGGTCATCCGAGCGAAGGCCCAGGCCTCCCGCCAGCCGCACCACGGCGTTGTGGACCACGTTCCGATGGGTCTGCATCACGGCCTTCGGCCTCCCGGTCGACCCCGAGGTGCTGATCAGGAAGGCGAGGTCGTCGGGCGTGGGGCGAACTGGCGGTGGACCGCCTCCCGGCTCGGGGCGCTCGCCGAACTCGATGAGGCCAGTGGGCGGGCAGCCCGCCGCCAGGGCGAGGTCACGGTGGGCGGCGTCGGCCAACACGAGCCGGGCGTCCACCAGCTCCCTGATCCGCCGGAGCCGCTCCGGCGGCCAGCGCGGATCCAGCACTACGGCGGTGGCGCCCGACTTGAGGACCGCCAGGAGGGCGGCGACCAGCGGCGCGTCGTGGCGGAACAGCAGCGCCACCCGCCCGGCCTGGCCGCCGGCGCGCTCGGCGATCTCCGTGGCGAGCCGATTCGAGGCTCCGTCCAGCTCGGCGTAGGTCGGCTGCCACGAGGTCCCTGCGATCGCCCTCTCGTCTGGACGATGGGACGCCTGCTCCTCGAAGCGCTGCGGGATCGTGCTCTCGGAGTTCAGCGGTAAACCACCTGGGGCCGGGTGTAGAAGTCCCGGTCGAAGTCGCCGTGCTCCGGGAGACCGATCCCGGAGCCCTTCCAGCCTCCGAACGGGACGTCCACCTCCGCGTCCGCGGTGGAGCGCCCCAGCTTCAGCACTCCGGCGTGGGCCTCGCGCAGGAAGCGCTCGGCGAGCTCGTCGGATGAGCTGAAGAGCGCTGCGGCGAGGCCCTGCGGGACCGCGTTCAGGAGCTCGATCGCCTGGTCCCAGTCGCGCGCGGTCTGCACCACGAGCAGCGGGGCGAAGCTCTCCTCGCGCACGAGCTCGTGGTTCGGGTCGTCGCAACACGCGATCGACGGCGGGTACCACGACCCGTCGAAGCCCTCGGCCTCGGGTGCCTCGGCATCGTGCGGTGCGATCAGCCGAACGCCGTCCCCGGCGCGGGCGACGAGTCGCGCGACACGATCGCGTTCGGCGGGGCTCACCAGCGGCCCGACCCTGGTCTCCGGAAGCCGGGGATCACCCCACGCCATCGCCGCCGTCTCCTCCAGCAGCAGGTCGAGCAGCTCCTGGCGGCAGTCGCGGTGCACGATCACGCGGCGGTTGGCCGTGCAGCGCTGTCCCGCCTGGGCGAAGGCACCCTCGGCGATCTCGCGGGCGGCGTGGGGCAGGTCGGCGTCGGGCCAGACGATCGCACCGTTGTTGCCGCCGAGCTCGGCCTGGAGCGGGATCCGGCGGCGCGCGCAGATCTCCTGAGCCGCGAACCCTGCCTGCGAGGACCCCGTGATCGTCACGGCGTCCACCTCCGGCGCGGCCATCGCCGCGACCGACTCTCCCCGGCCTCCCTGGATCGCCATCACCGGCAACCCCTCGAGCAGGCCGATCAGCCGCCGGGAGACGTCGGTGGCCGCGGGGGCGGGCTTCCAGAGGACCGCATTCCCGTAGACCAGTGCCGGAGCGAGCTTCCCGAGCGGGATGTAGACCGGGTTGTTCCACGGCGTGATCAGCGCCACCACTCCCAGCGGAGCGCGGCGCACCTCGGCAGGCCCGGTTCGCTCACCCTCTTCTGCTCGGCGAGCACGGGCGGCCACGGCCCTCAGCATCTCGGCCGCGCGCTGCACTTCGACGCTGCCGTAGCGAACCGGCTTGCCGAGGCTGACGGCCATCGCCTGGGCCAGTGCGTCGGCACGTGGCTCGAGCCGGTCCGCCAGCTCCTCGAGGGCCATCGCCCGTTCGGGCATGTCCTGCGTCCGCCATCCGGTGAGGGCGTCGCGCGAGCGCCGCGCGGCGATCTCGACCGCGCTCCCGTTCGTGGCCGGCAGGGTCGTGCCCGCCACCGCCGAGGCCACCTGGTCGACGCTCAGGAATCTCGCAGCCCTGCGCTCGAGGTAGCGCCGGGTGATCGCCGCGTGGACTGGATCGTCGCTGGCGACGGCGTCGGCAGCGACCCAGATCTCGACCGGATGGCGCTGGTAGGCGTCGATCACCGCCTGCCGCACGCAGCCATGGAGGTGCACTCCGGCGACGATCAGCAGCTCGGGGCTCGTCTCGTGGTCGTGGAGGAGGGCATCGAGCTCACCATCCTCGAAGGCGGTGAAGCCGGTCTTGTGGATCACCCGCTCACCCGCCTGCGGGAGCAGCTCGGGAGGGGGCTCGTGACCGGGCGTCCCCTCCTCGCATAGCCAGCGGTTCTCGCGCTGCCAATGCGGCATGCGGCGGTCGTCGCTTCGGCTGACGGTGGTCCAAGCGTGCACCACCGGGATCTCCGCCTCGCGGCATGAGCGGAGCAGGGTCGCGGCCCGCTCAACGACGGGCCCGGCGGCCGGCTCGAGCCCAGGTGAATCGAGGTAGTCCCGCTGGAGGTCGACGAGCAGGAGAAGTGATCTCATTGCGGCGCGGCGGCGAGTGCCTGCGCTGCAGAGGACCCGATGCGGGCTGCGACCTCCTCCGTCGTGAGGTCCCCACCCAGGTCCGGCGTCGCGCCGCCATCCCTCAGCGTGCCGTGGATGCCCTCCTCGAGCGCCCGCGCCTCGCGCCCCATCGCCAGGCTCTCGCGGAGCATCGCGGCCAGGGTGAGGATCTGTCCCACCGGGTTGGCGCGCCCCGATCCGGCGATGTCGTACGCGGCGCCGTGGTTGGTCTGGTAGACGCCGGCTCCGTGGGCGTCGTAGCTCGCGCCGAACGAAAGCCCGCGCGACCCGAGCAGCACCGCGGCCAGATCACCCAGGATGTCGCCGAACAGGTTCGGGGCCGCGATGACGTCGAAGTTCTGCGGGCACGCCACCAGCCGGTAGGCCATCAGATCGACGTCCACGAACGTGACCTCGACGCCCTCCTCCCGGCACACCTCGCCTCCCACTTCACGCCAGAGATCCGCGAGTCGGGGCGTCCCGGCCTGCTTGACCACCACGGTGAGTTCCCCCCGCCGCGTGGCCGCAAGCCGCGCGGCGGCGGCGAGGAAGCGATGGACCACGGAGTCCGTGTAAGAGAAGCGATGCTCGACGAGCGCCCCGCCGTCCTCCGCGGTGGTGGCCGTAGATTGGCCCTGATAGACGCCGCCGAGGTTCTCCCGCGCGATCAGCAGGTCGAGTGCCTCCAGCGACTCCGGCCTCAGCGGTGATGCATCGGGCAGGCCGAGCTGGTTCTGGATCGGGCTGACCTTGATGAAGAGCTCGAGCCGCCGCCGCAGGTCGTAGACGTAGCGTCCGCCGCCCGGCCCGCTCAGAATCGCACCGCCCCTCGCCAGGACGCTCTCGCAGAACGAGAGCACGTCGTCAGGGAGTGGGGTCCCGGCGTCCCGCTCGGCCAGCGTGCCGATCGGACCACCGAACTCGACCTCGACGCTGGAGCCGCCGGCTTCCTCCAGCCGCTGCAGGGCATCCAGCGCGGCGCCGACCACCTCCGGGCCGATTCCCTCCCCTGGCAGCACCCCGATCAACGGTGCGATCCGGCGCTCGTCCGAGCGCGGGTCCCTGATCGAGCTGACCCACTCCGCCCCGCTTCTCCCTGCGGTCGTCGTATACACCGGCCCAAGCCTATGTCGAGAGGGGGGCCCGCTTCCAGCCGATCGCCCCGATATGCGGCCAACCGCAGTCGTGGAAGCCTGGATCGTCGAAGAGCTTCTGCAGCTCGCGCACCTGCGCGCCGTCGAGCCTGCCGGCGGCGACGAGGCGGGTGCAGGCGCCCTCGAGCGCCCGCCGATAGAAGGCGGCGAGGCTCGTACCGCCCTCGAAGAACCGGACCTCGGCGTCGGCCTCCACCCGCTCGAGGCCGATCTCGCGGAGCACCCGCGGCAACCGCCGCGCGAAGGAACCGTCGAGGGTCTCACCGAGCGCCTCGGCCGCCTCCGCGACGACCGGATCCGGGGCCAGGCGGGCGACGTCCGTCCACGGCTCCTCCGCGACCAGGACCCCGCCGGCCTTGAGGCAGCCCGCCATGCGCTCCAGGGCGCGCCGGGGGTCGCTGAGGTGGACGAGGACCGCGCGGCAGTGGACGAGATCGAACTCCCCGGCGGGAAGGTCATCGACGAGAACGTCGTTGCGAACCACCTCGACGCCGGGGTCGCCCCGATCCTCGAGCAGGGTCGTGTCGATGTCGGTGGCGACAACCCGGCCGCCCTCGCCGACCCGAGTCGCGAGCCAGGACGCGATCGAGCCCCTGCCCGCTCCGACCTCGAGCGCGTGCCAGCCGGGCGCCAGGCCGGCGCCCTCTAGCCGCCGCTCGGTCAGAGGGTCGAAGAGCTCCTCGAGCAGCGACAGCCACTCGTCGCGGTTGTGCCAGACCGCCGTGCTCATTCGGGCACCGTCGCGGCGCTAGCCGGCTGCCGCGGCGGGAATCCGCTCATCGACCAGGAGCGCCGCGCCGATCGCGCCGCCGAGGTCGCCGAGCGCGGCGAGCCGGATCTCGGGGGGCCGATCGTCGACGAAGAGGTGGGGGTGCATTCGCGCCGCGATGCGCCTCACGTACTTCTCGCCCATGCGGACGCCGAGTCCACCGCCGATGATCACGGCCTCCGGATCGATCACGTTCACGCACGAGGCAACTCCGGCCCCGAGGGCCTTCACCGCGCGATCCATGAGCCTGGTCGCGAGGTCGTCGCCGTGCTTCAGCGCCCGCTCCCAGATCCCGCTGGTGAGCCGGTCGCGGCCTCGCTCCTCCATGATCTTGAAGAGGTCGGTCTTGGCCCCGTGCTCGACCTCCTTGCGCGCCCTGATCTCCATGGCCATCCGGCCCGCGTATGCCTCCATGCACCCCTTGCGGCCGCAGGTGCAGCGGGCTCCTCCCATCTTCACGACCACGTGGCCGATCTCGGCGGCGGCGCCGCGGCCGAGCCAGGGCTTGCCGTCGAGGATCAGGCCGCCCCCGACGCCGGTGCCCCACCAGACCCCGAGGATGGTGTTGAACTCCTTGGCTGCGCCCAGCTCGAACTCCCCCTGGACCGCGACCTGGACGTCGTTGCCCACCCGGACCGGTACCCCGAGGTCCGCCGAGAGGCGCTCACCGAGCGGGAAGGGCCCGATCCAATCGGGCAGGTTCCGGGCGTCGGAGACGACGCCGGTCTTCTCGTCCGCATCGCCGGGAGATCCGATTCCGACGCCGCCCAGGTCCGTCGTCTTCACGCCGGCCTGCTCGGCCGCCTCGCGCATCGTGACGATGATCTCCTTCGCGACGTCCTCGGGCCCGCCGGTGTCCGGAGTGGGGTGCCGCGCCTGCCCGAGCACCTCGTTGTCGCCATCGACCACGACGGTCTGGATCTTGGTGCCGCCGAGGTCGATTCCGCCGCGGGCCGCCTTCTTCGAGCCGGGGCTCACGGGTTGCACGATAACTCTGGGAGCAGCCGCCAGTTCTGGAAAGCTCCCGCCGTGGCCTCCTGGAGGCAATGGCGCACCTGGTGGGTGAAGCGCCGCTGGTACGAGCGCAACCGTCGCCGGCGGCGGCGCCTCCGCATCAACCGCCATGCGGCCGAGGGCGGCTTCTTCATCCGCTATCCGGTCGAGGGCGAGGTGCTCGAGGCGCTCGACAGCGGGAGGCTGGAGATCGGCGAGGGAACACTGCTCGAGCCGGGTTGCTGGCTGACCCTCTCAGGTGAGGGGCGGATCAGGATCGGCGAGGGGTGCTTCCTGAACCGCAACACGATGCTCGCCGCGCTCGAGCTGATCGAGATCGGCGATCACGTCATGTTCGCCAACAACTGCTTCGTCGGGGACTCCGATCACCGCTACGACGACCCCTCCAAGCCCGTCACCTGGCAGGGCTTCGAGCCCCAGGGGCCGGTGCGAATCGGCTCGAACTGCTGGTTCGGGGTCGGCTGCGTGGTCACCGGCGGCGTCGAGATCGGCGACCGCTGCGTGATCGGCTCCAACTCCGTGGTCACGCGGGACCTGCCGCCCGGGGTGATCGCCGCGGGCGCCCCGGCCAAGGTGATCCGTGAGATCGAGTTCAAGGGTCAGTAGGCCGTCCCGGTCGCTTCCTAGACTCGCCGCGTGCTGAGACTCCGCCTCGCGGTCGAGGAGGATCGCGCCGATCTGGTCACGCAGGCCCTCGAGGGGACCGGGGGAGTGCACCGGATCGTCGCCCTCAGCCCGGAGCGTTCGGGCACCGGGGTCGTCCTCGCTGCGGACGTGCTGCCGTCGGTCGCGGATCGGGTGATGGGCATGATCCGCGACTGGGGCATCGGAGAAGAGGACTACCTCATCGTCCGACAGGACGTGGTCGCGCCGATACCTCCGCCGCAGGCTCGATTCGCGGGTCCGCAGGAGTTCGCCTGGCTCGAGGTGATGGGGGAGGCCAGAACGCACTCAAGACCGCTCGGCCGCTACCTCGCGCTGATGACGGTCGCCGCCGTGCTCGGGGCCATCGGCGTGATCACGGACAACCCGATCCTGATCGTGGGCGCGATGGCGGTCAGCCCGGACATCCTGCCGATCTGCGCCGCCTGCGTCGGCATCGTCGCCGGTCGGATCCCGCTCGCCCGGCGCGCTGCGGTCACCCTGCTGCTCGGAATCGTGCTGACTTGGGTGGTTGCTGCGGCTCTCGCCTGGGCCCTACAGGCGGTGGACATCCTGAGCCCGGGTTTTCAGGTCCATGAGGAGGGCCTCCACGGTCTGCAGAGCATCGACTACTCCACGATCCTCGTCGCTCTCGCCGCCGGGGTCGCCGCGATGCTCTCCTTCGAGACCCGTGCTGCGTCAGCGGTGGGTGTGGCCATCTCAGTGACGACCATCCCCGCCTCCGCGCTGTTCGGCGTTTCGCTGGGGCTTGGCGAGGTGAGCGTGATCTGGGGTGCCGCGGGCGTCTTGGCTGTGAACGTCACCCTGCTTCTGCTCTCGGGCGTAGTCACCCTCGTGGTGCAGCGCCGTTTGGCCGGCTCCGGGCGCGCGCAGGCGCCCGGTGCCACGACCCGGTAGGCGTCAGGAGACGACCTGGACGATCACCGTGCGCTCGCGCGGCCGGTCGTCGCAGTCGATCAGCACGAGCTGCTGCCAGGTCCCGAGGGCGAGACGGCCGCCGCTGATCGGGACCTGCTCGGACGCACCGATCAGCGACGCGCGCTGGTGGGCATGCGAGTTGGTGTCGTGATTGAGGCGGTTGTGCTCGTAGTCGCCCTCGACCGGGACGAGCCGGTCGAGCAGCGCGCGGAGATCGGAGACGCCTCCTGGCTCGAACTCCATCGTGGTGATCGCGGCGGTGGAGCCGCGAACGAACGCGGTGACCAGGCCGTCGTCGACGGGTCCCTCGGCGACGATGCGCTGAACGTCGGCGGTGATGTCGATGACGTCAGCGTCGCCGCGCGTCGACAGCTGCAGCTCACCGCTGTGAACGACCACGAGGCGGACGCTAGCGGACGAGATCCGCCGCCTGATAGAACCCCGGTGTCCAACGGGGTTCGCTCAGGGATGGGCGATCCAGACGGAGGGGAGAAGGTGGAAGCGTCCGTAGGTCCTGGTCCGCAGAGTGGGGCAACCGCGCCGCGACAGCGGCGGGGGGTCGTGTTCACCCTGATCGTCATCGCATCGGTGATCGGCTTCCTCGCCGTCTTCGCGATCTGGGCCAATCGGCAGTTGCTCGAGACCGACACCTGGGTGGACACGAGCACGAAGCTGCTCGAGGACGACGAGATTCGCACCCAGGTCTCGTACTTCATGGTGGACGCCCTCTACGCCAACGTCGACGTCCAGGCGGAGCTCCAGCAGGCGCTGCCGCCGCGCCTCCAGCCTCTTGCCGGCCCGGCCTCGGCGGGCCTCCGAGAGCTCACCCTGCGGCTTGCCGACCAGGCCCTGCAAAGGCCGCGCGTCCAGCAGCTCTGGGAGGACGCAAACCGAGTCATGCACGAGCAGCTGATCGACGTCGTCGAGCACGATTCGAGTGAGGACGTAAAACTCGACATCGGCCAGATCGTCACGCAGCTCGGGGATCAGCTGGGCGTGGACGTGGCAGGGAGGATCCCGCCGGGCACCGCCGAGATCGAGGTCCTCCCCAACGACAAGCTCTCCTCGATCCAGAAGGCGGTCAAGGTGCTGCGCGGCATCGCCATCGTCTTGACGATCCTGGCCCTGGCACTGTTCGGGCTGGCGATCTACCTCGCCCAGGGCTGGCGACGCGAGGCGCTCAGAACGGTTGGATTTGCCTTCATCGTGGTCGGGATCCTGGTTCTCGTCGTCCGGAAGCTCGCCGGCGACGCGGTTGAGAGCTCACTCGGCTCGACTGAGTCGGTGCAGCCCGCGATCGCGGACACCTGGTCGATCGGAACCTCGCTGCTCTCGGCCCAGGGCGGCGCGATGATCTTCTACGGGCTGTTCATCGTGATCGGGGCGTGGCTCTCCGGCCCGATGGGCTTCGCCCGCAGCGCCCGACGCGCGATCACGCCGATCCTCGAGCGCCGGGTCATCGCCTACTCCGCCCTCGGGCTGCTCCTGCTTCTGCTCTTCCTCTGGTCACCGACGCCCGGCTTCCAGCGCCTGCCGACGGCGCTGCTGCTGATCCTCCTGTCGGTGGTGGGCCTGGAGTTCCTACGGCAGAGGGCGCTCACGGACTTTCCAAACGAGACCTGGGAGACCGGAACGGCGCGATGGAGCGCCGCCGTCCGCTCCCGCTTCGGAGGTGAAACGAATGACTGAAAGGAGGACCCATGGCAGCCGATGAGCTGGATGAGATGGGCCCGATCGACTACGTGCTGATCGAATGGCCGGGTCGCCAACCCACGGGCGAGGCGCTTCCACACCTCGTCGATCTGGTCGAGCGGGGGATCGTTCGGATCCTCGACCTGGCCTTCATCGCCAAGGGCGAAGACGGCTCGGTTGCAGGCATCGAGATCAGCGACCTGGGCGATCAGGTCGAGGAGATCAAGGTGTTCGAGGGAGCATCGTCGGGCCTGCTCTCCGACGAGGACCGGGCCGAGGCGGGCGAGGCCCTGGATCCCGGGACTTCCGCCGCGCTGCTCGTCTATGAGAACCGCTGGGCGGGGCCATTTGCAGCCGCCGTGCGCCGCTCGGGGGGCCAGCTGGTCGCCGACGGCCGCATCCCGGTCCAGGCTTTCCTCGCCGCCCTGGACGCTGCTGAGGAGGCTGAGGGTGCCGCCACAAAGTCCTGATCACGGAAGGAGCGAGTAATGCCTGGAATGCTGCTGAGAGGTGTCGCACGAACGGCCGTCGTGGCCGGAACGGCTACGGCCGTCAGCAATCGCGTCTCCCGCCGGCAGGCGGACCGCTGGGCGAGCCAGGGGCAGGGCGCTCCGGCGTACCTCTCGGAGACGCCCGCGCCCGCGGCGCCAGCCGAATCGGGTGGTGGCGACTACACCGCGGAGCTCGAGAAGCTGGCGAAGCTGCGTGACGAAGGCGTGATAACCGCCGACGACTTCGAGGGGAAGAAGCAGCAGCTGCTCGGAATCTAGGCCTGCGAAGATTCGGAGTGGCGCCAGCCATGACCGGGCTGCGTGTCGTGGCGGCGTCGGCCCTGGCAGCGGTTGGTCTCACCTCGCTCCTCGCCCTCTACATCGTCATCGAGCAGTTTCCGCGGGGCCTGATCGTGCTCAGTTGCGCAGCGGTTGCGCTCACGGCGGGCTGGTACGGATTGCTTCGGCGCGGGCCGGCGAGGGTGGCCGGTTTCGCGGTGGCGCTGGCGGGACTCGCCGGATCCCTGCTCGTCCTGGTCTTGGACGGCGACCACCTCTGGGAGGCGGTGCTGATCGGCACCGGGGTCGTCTGGACGCTCGCCGCGACCCGTGCCGCGTTCAGGCGGCGGGTGGCGCTTCCACCGGCAAGGCGGCCCCAGCGGCCCGTCCTCTTCTACAACCCCAAGTCGGGTGGGGGTAAGGCGGAGAGGTTCTCGCTCGACCGGGAGGCCAGGGCACGCGGAATCGAGCCGATTGAGCTTGCGCCCGAGACCGACCTGGCAGAGCTGGTCCACGCGGCGATCGCGCGAGGCGCCGATGCCCTCGCGATGGCCGGTGGCGACGGCTCGCAGGCGATAGTCGCCGAGATCGCCTCCGAGCATGGATTGCCGTATGCCTGCATCCCGGCGGGCACCCGAAACCACTTCGCCCTCGACCTGGGGGTCGACAGGGACGATGTCGTCGGGGCCCTCGACGCGTTTGTGGAGGGCGGGGAGTACCGGGTGGACCTAGGAGAGGTGAACGGGCGCGTATTCGTCAACAACGTCTCGCTCGGGCTCTATGCCGATGCGGTGGAGAAGCCCGGCTATCGGGAGGCGAAGCTGCGGACGATCATGGACACGGTTCCCGAGATGCTCGGACCCGAGGGGAGCGGGCTCGATCTCGTTTGGCAGGGGCCCGGTGGCCACGAGCACCGTTCGGGCGCAGCGGTGCTGGTCTCGAACAACCGCTATCGGCTGGGGAGGGCAGTGGGGTCTGGGACCCGCCCGCGGATCGATGATGGCCTACTCGGAATCACCGTCGCGTCCGCGCCCACCGGAAGGGGCCAGGGCCGCCTAGTGCAGCGACCGTGGCGGGAATGGTCGGCGCCCGAGTTCGAAGTGCAGTCCGACCATCCGGTGCCGGCCGGGATCGACGGCGAGGCGGTGACCCTCGATCCGCCCCTGCGGTTCCGCATCAGGCCGGGCGTTTTGCGGGTTCGAATCGCACGGCAGCATCCCGGCGCATCCCCATCCGCCTCGGTGCCGGAGACAGCCTGGGCAGGCCTGAGGCAACTCGGAAGGATCGCCGCCGGAAGAACGACAACCACGAAGGAGGGCTGATGGACATCCTCGAGATCGAACAGAAGGAGACCATGACCCGCGAGGAGGCGGCGGAACGGCTTCGGCGGTTCGCCGACACCCTCGCTCGCAACAACGACATCGAGTTCGAGCGCGGTGGCGTGCACATGAAGGTTCATGTGCCGGACGAGATCCACGTCAAGGTCGAGCTGGAGCTCGTTACCGACGAGCGCGAGCTGGAGATCGAGCTGAGCTGGTGACCCCGCTCAAGAACGCATCATCCAAATGACCGAGCCGGACAATGTCCGGCTCGGTGTGATTCGTGATTCGTGCTTCGTCGCTTGTGCGGTTACGTCCCCCGCGGGTGCGGCCCGGCGCCGATGTGAAGCGCGCCGAGCAGCCGCGGAATCGCGAACAGCCCCGCGACACCGATCACCACGTAGACGACGTTGGTCAGGGTGCCGCTTCCGAAGATGTCGGAGAGCACGTTGGTGTCGCCGTCCGTGAGACCGACGATGCCCCAGTTGAGGGCGCCGACGATCAGCAGGACGAGAACCAGCGGCTCGAACCTTCTCAGCATCTCCACCGCTTACCTCCTTGTGTAAGGGGAGAAAGTGCTAATTGCAACTAACTTACACTCGGAGTGAGCCGTGGTTACCGCGGTGAATCGCCGCTACCAATCCCACGGGGTGTCGGTGCCGACGAGCGCCTCCTCCTCGAGGTAGCGGGCGAACTCCTCGAGCTCCTCCTGGGGAATCGAGTAGGTGTGCTCCTCGTCATCGGGGAAGCGCCGGGCCCGGACCTCCTCGGTGTAGGTCCGTACTCCCTTGAGGGATTCGTCGCGGACGTGCGCGAAGTGCTTGACGAACTTCGGCTTGTGGCCGGCGTACACCCCGAGCAGGTCATGCAGGACCAGCACCTGCCCGTCGGTCGCGGGGCCCGCACCGATCCCGATCACCGGGATCTCGAGCTTCGGAACCAGCGCCTCGGTCACCGCCGCCGGAATCGCCTCGAAGACGATCGCGAAGCAGCCCACCGACTGCAGCGCCAGGGCCTCCTCGGTCAGCTTCGCCGCGGCCTCGGCGGTGCGCCCCTGGGCCTTGAACCCGCCGAGGACGGTGGCCGTCTGCGGCGTCAACCCGACGTGGCCCATCACGGGGATCCCCGAGCGGACGATGGCCCGGGCCCGGTCGGCGGACGGACCGCCGCGTTCCAGCTTGACCGCGGCGCACCCGGCCTCCTTGACGAAGCGCTGCGCGTTCTCGATCGCCTGCTCGTTGGAGGACTCATAGGAGCCGAATGGCATGTCGCCGATCAGCAGAGGGTGCTCGAGACCGCGGCGGACGGCCCCGGCCATCATCAGCATCTCCTCCATGCCGACGGGGGTGGTCGCGTCGTAGCCGAGGACCACCATCGCCGCGGTGTCGCCGACCAGCACGATGTCCACTCCCGCCTCGTCGACGATCTGGGCGGAGGGGTAGTCGTAGGCGGTAACCATCACGATCGGCTCTCCGGCGCGCTTCATCTCGGCGAGCCTTGGCAGGGTGATGGGCTTGCGCTCCTCGGGCTCTCGCTTGTCTGGGGGATGAGTGCTCACAGCAGTGCCTCCTGTTCAGGACTGACTCCTCCGAGTAGCACGGTCGGGTCGCTGTCGACCGCCACCACGTCGTTCCTCTCGTCCACGTGGACGACGACCGGCGAGTAACGCTCGAGGTCGCTCTCGTCGAAGGCCCCGAAGCTGGCGACGATCACCTTGTCACCGGTGCGGACCAGCCGTGCCGCGGCGCCGTTCACCTGGACCGTTCCCGAGCCCTCCTCGCCTTCGATCGCGTAGGTGACGAAGCGGGCCCCGTTGTCGATGTCCCAGACGTGCACCTGCTCGTTGACCAGCAGGTCCGCCCGGCGCATCAGCTCGGGGTCCAGGGTGATGCTGCCGACGTAGTCGACGTCACAGTCGGTGATCGTCGCGCGATGGATCTTCGACTTGAGCATCTGACGCTGCATCAGGCCTCCGTTGTGTTTGGGGGAGCGATTACGACGTTGTCGATGAGGCGAGCCCTGCCGACCCTCGCGGCGACCGCCAGCAGGACGGGTCGCCCGTTGAGCTCGGCGACCGGGGAGAGATCATCGGCCGAGCGCGCCTCCACGTACTCCGGCTCGATGCCGGCGTTACCAAGCTCTGTTCGCACCACCTCCACCAGGGCGCTGGGCGAGGTGTTGCCGTCGCGGGCCGCCTGCTCGGCGGCTCGCAGCGCGCGGCCGATAGCGGTGGCGCGCTCGCGCTGCTCGGGATCGAGGTAGGCGTTGCGCGAGCTCATCGCGATCCCGTCCTCCTCCCGCACCGTCGGCAGGACCTCGATCTCGACGGGGAAGTCGAGGTCGCGGGCCATCCGCTCGATGACCAGCGCCTGCTGAGCATCCTTGCGCCCGAAGTAGGCGACGTCCGGCTGCACGGAGTTGAAGAGCTTCGCGACGACGGTCGTGACGCCGCGGAAGTGCGAGGGGCCGCGGTGCGCGGGGTCGCCCTCGAGCACGGCGGTCAGATCGCCTCCCACCTCGACCGAGGTGGCGAAGCCCTCCGGGTACATCTGCGCGGCGTCGGGCGTCCAGAGCAGGTCGACGCCTTCGCGCTCGGCGAGCTCCGCGTCCCGGGCCTCATCGCGAGGATAGGAGTCGAGGTCCTCTCCGGGGGCGAACTGGGTGGGGTTGACGAAGAGGCTGACGACCACGATGTCGCAGTCCTCCCGGGCGCGCCGCATCAGCGAGAGATGGCCCTCGTGGAAGTAGCCCATGGTCGGGACCAGCCCGATCCGCCTGCCCTCGCGACGCGGTGCGGCGAGCGCTTCGCGGAGCTCCTCTCTCGAGCGGACGACCCTCATGACGGGACCCCGTGCTCGGATTCCCAGGCCATGGCCTCCGCGCGCATCGCCAGCACGTCGTAGAGACGGACGAGCTCCGGGGCGCCCTCGGCCACGGCGACGCGATGACGCTGCACGGTGGCGCGGTCACCGCGCGCGATCGGGCCGGTCAGCGCGTCGGGGCCCCGCTCGGCCCAGTTCGCCGCGGTGCGGAGGACCAGCGGAGCGAGCAATTCGCGGGCGTCCTCGACCCCGATGCTCTCCATCAGCCCGGTCGCGGATTCCTCGAGGGCGACCAGCAGATTCGAGGCCATCGCGGCCGCGGCGTGATACGCGGCGCGGCTCTCCTCTGGGACCTTGAAGGGCCGCATGCCGAGCGCCTCGGCGAGCATGCGGGCGTAGGCGAGAGACTCCTCGCCGGACCCGGCAATTGCAGCGGGCGTCTCTTCGACGGGCGTCTCGCCGTCGGCGAAGGTCTGGAGCGGATGCAGAGAGAAGGTGGCCGCGCCGCGCTCGGCCGCGGCGGCCAGCGCGTCGAGGGTGGTTGCACCGCTCGTGTGGCCGAGAAGGGAGGGGGCGGCGTCGGCGAGCCCCTCGGCCGTGGCGGCGATCCGATCGTCGGGCACGCAGAGCAGGACGGCGGTCTCGGTTGCGATGGTCTCGGCCGCCTCATCGTGCGACACGAGAGTCACCTGCGCGCCCGCCCGCTCGGCGGCCGCGGCGAGCGAGCGGCCGACACGGCCGCGGCCGACCACGGTGAGCGGCGTGCTCAGGGGGGAGGGGATGTCATCCCGTTCCAGTTCCCGCATGGGAGATACCAGACGGTTCGATTCGTCCAGGACGAGTTGGGAGAAGTCTCGGTGCAATCGGGTCCACGCCAGTTCGGTCGCAGCCCGCGGCCAAGTATAGAGAGCGCTCCTGGCTGCCCGGCCAGCTCGATTCGGGCACCGAGAGACCCAAATTGCTCCAATTTGCGGGCCGGAAGCGAGCCCGGATGGTCAGCCGCCCGAACTACCATCAACGCGGTGCCGATCTACGAGTTCGTCTGCGAGTCGTGCGGTCACCGCTTCGAGGAGCTGGTGGAGGCCACTGGCGGCATTCAGGTCGCCGAGGTCAGGTGCCCGGAGTGCGGAGCGGCGGAGGTCGCGCGCCAGGTATCGGGTTCGTACGCGCCCCTTCATCGCCAGCTGACGCCGAATCAGAAGCGCCGGCTGGAGGACAAGCGGGGCACCGATCGCGACGGCGCCAGAGAGCGCTTTGCGCGGCAGCGGGGTGCCGAGCGCTCGGCCGCCAGGAGACGCGGGAGCTCATGAGCGACGCGGACTCTCGCCGCGAGGCGCTGGTCGAGGTCTACAACCAGGCCTCCGTCTGCGAGCGCTGCCCGCTCTCCGAGACACGCAACCGCGTCGTCTTCGGCGCGGGCAACGCCGACGCCGACCTGATGTTCGTCGGTGAGGCGCCGGGGGCCGAGGAGGACCGCCAGGGCCTGCCGTTCGTCGGACGGGCCGGGGCCTTCCTCACCAAGCTGCTCGAGGGGATCGGGCTGAAGAGGGAGGACGTCTTCATCGCGAATGTCCTCAAGTGCCGCCCTCCCGGCAATCGCGACCCCCAACCGGAGGAGATCGATTCCTGCCGGCCCTACCTGGAGCAGCAGGTGGAGCTGATCCGGCCGCGGGTGATCGGCACCCTGGGGAACTTCGCCACGAAGCTCCTGACCGCGAAGCCCACGGGAATCACGAAGGTCCGCGGCACGCCGCAGGAGCAGATGATCGGAGGCCGCCATCTCTACCTGTTGCCCCTCTTTCACCCGGCCGCCGGCCTGCGCACCCCCCGCGTCGCCGAGCAGCTGCGGGAGGACTTCGGCCTGATCCCCGATTTGCTGGAGCAGCCGCTTCCTGAGCCCGAGCCGCTGGTGGCCGACCGGGAGGTCAAGCCGGACCAGATGGGCCTCTTCGGCGGCTGATTGAGGCGGGAATACGCTCCTGTGCGTGACTGAGCGGACGCACAGCGCGGGCGAAACGGAGGCTGTGGGCGAGCGGCTCGCCGGAGAGCTCCGGGCGGGCGATGTCGTCCTGGTCAGCGGCGAGCTCGGGGCGGGGAAGACGACCCTGATCCGCGGCGCGGCCCGCGCCCTTGGCGTCAGCGAGCCAATCACCTCGCCGACCTTCACGATCGGGCACATCTACAGGGGCCGGATGCCTGTCTCCCACCTCGACCTCTACCGGCTCGCGGAGCTCGACCAGGAGGACCCGGCCCTGCTCGACGACTACGTCACCCCGGAGGCCGTCTCCTTCATCGAGTGGCCGAGCGCCGCAGAGCCCTGGCTCGAGCGAATCACCCGCCGCGTCGAGCTCCGGCACGCAGGCGGGGACGAGCGGGAGATCGAGTTCTGAGCGCCGCTGGCTTCATCCGCCCGTCATCTTCCTGTCACGGGCCATTAATCCGGTCGCCGTAGCGTCGCCCACATCAGACCATCCGCGAGGAGGCGACGATGAGAGCGATGCGCAGGAGAACGATCGGAGTGGGGGCGGCATTCACACTGGCCGCGGTTGTCGCCGTCGGCGCTTCGGCCCCGGCGGCGAGCGCCGCCAAGCGGCTGCCGACCCCGAAGGCGTTCCACTTCGGCCACAGCTCGAGCCTGATCACCAACCCCTGGTTCCCGCTAGCCCGCGGCTCGGTCTACGTCTACGAGGGCCAGAAGGACGGGAAGGCGGTCCGTGACGTGATGACTGTGAAGCGGAAGGTGAAGACGATCACCGGGATCCATGCTGCCGTGGTCAACGACAGGCTCTTCCTCAATGGCCGCCTGGCGGAGCGGACCACCGACTGGTACGCCCAGGACAAGCGGGGCACCGTCTGGTACCTGGGGGAGAAGACCGCGGAGTTGAACGCCAAGGGCAAGGTGACCAGCACCGAGGGCTCATTCCTGAACGGGCGCGACGGCGCGCGGGGCGGCATCTTCATGCCCGCTCATCCGGCGGTCGGCCAGTCGTTCCAGCAGGAAGCGTTCAAGGGCGAAGCCGAGGACCGCTTCCGGATCCTCGATCTGGCGGCCAGCGTCACGACGCCGGCCGTGTCCTCTACGAGCGCGATGCTGACCAAGGAGACGACGCCCCTCGAGCCCGGCGTGGTCGACCACAAGTACTACGTCCAGGGCATCGGGACCGTCAAGGAGCAGCAGGTCGCGGGCGCTCCGCCAGGCCAGGCGGAGAGCACGCAGCTGGTCTCCTTCCAGGCGGGCTGATCGAGAGCCCTACGGGTCAACGGATTCGTCCCACTCGCGGATCTCCCACGAGCTCACGACGCCGTTGAGCACGAACGGGTCGTTGCGGGCGAACTGCTCAGCGGCCTCCCGAGTGGTGAAGACGGCCATCGCGCCCTGGGACTGCGGGTCGCCGAACGGCCCGATCTGCAGGAGCTCACCTCGGTCGCGGAACGGCTGCCAGTGCCGGCTGTGCGCGGCGGCGTGGGCCGGTGCCCTCTCCGCGACGTCGTCGGCGGACTCGTAGAGCAGGACGTACTTCAACGCACCGCCTGCCCCGCGGCCTAGTAACCGGGGCTCGAGCCGCCGTTCGACTGGGTCTGCGACTGAACCTGACTCTGGACGCTCTGGGCCTGGCTCTGGACGTTGGTCGCGATGCTGGAGGCCTGGCTCTGGACGTTGGTCGCGATGCTCGAGGCCTGGCTCTGGATGCTGCTCGCCTGCGACTGGACGCTGTCGATGGCGTTGTTCACGCTGTCGCTGTCGTCGTCGCTCCCGCAGCCGGACACAGCAAATCCCGCGCCGGCACCGAAGACGGCAATCGCGACCACCGCGGCGATGCCCCACCCCTTGCGTGCGCCTGCCTTCAACCTGCTGGAGTCCTCTTCCATGGACGCTCTCCTTCTCCCGGGATCGGTGGACGTGCCGCGCCTACGCGGACCCTACTGATGTTGGTGGTGGGTGTCGACACGGCGACCGACCACGCGGTGGTGGGCGCGACGGCGGACGGCGTGGTCGTTCGGGAGGCGTCGATCGATCCTGGTCCCGATGGCCGTCCGCGGCACGCACAGGTACTCCTGGCGGAGATCGAGCGCTCCGTCGAGGCGGCGGGCGGCTGGCCTCGGATCGACCGGATCGCGGTCGGCGTCGGGCCGGGCTCGTTCACCGGGCTGCGGATCGGGATCTCGACCGCACGGGCGCTGTCGCAGGCCCGCGCTCTGCCACTGGCTCCGGTCGGATCGCTGGCCGCGCTCGCACGCGGAATGTCGGAGGTCGCAGGCGGCGACGTGCCCGTCCTCCCGGTGTTCGACGCGCGGCGCAGCGAAGCGTTCGCGGCACTCTTCGAGGAGGGCGACGAGCTCTGGCCGCCCTTCGTCACGCCGCCGGAGCAACTCGCCGAGCGGGTGCGAGATCTCGATCAGCCCCCGCTGGCGGCCGGAGACGGGGCGCTACGATTCGCCGCAGAGCTGGAGGCCGCCGGCGCCACGGTAGCCCCGCCCGAGAGCTCGATCCACCGGGTCGCCGCGCGACATGTGTGCGCGCTCGGGGAGGTGGCGGCCGAGGCGCCGACGGACCAGATCCAACCCCTGTACCTGAGACCGCCCGATGCGAAGAGATGGCGTGAGCGAGATCGTGGAGTCCCCCGGGGGTGACGCCGGGGAGCTTCGGTTGCGGCGCCTTGGGTACGGCGATCTCCCCTCGGTCATCTCGATCGAGCGCCGTTCCTTCCCGACGCCCTGGTCGCTGGCGATGTTCGTCCTCGAGCTCTCCAAGCCCTCCGGGATCTGCCTGGCGGCCGAGGACTCCGATGGCCTGATCGGCTACCTCGTCTGCGCCCGCTACGACGACGTCTGGCACCTGATGAACGTCGCGGTCCACCCGGAGCGCCGCCGCCGCGGCGTCGCGACCGACCTGATCGAGAAGCTCTTCGACGAGGCCGGGCCCGGCGCCCGCTTCACGCTCGAGGTCCGGGTGTCGAACTCGCCTGCAATCGAGATGTATCGCCGCTTCGGTTTCCGCTCGGCCGGGCGCAGGCGCCGCTACTACCACGACAACGGCGAGGACGCCCTGATCATGTGGCTCGAGGCTGCCGAGGGCGCCTCGGTCGCTTGATTCTCGCGCTGGAGACGTCTTGCGACGACACCTGCGCCGCCGTCGTCGACGGGGCGCGGATTCTCTCCAACGTCGTCTCCTCCCAGGCCGCCTTTCACGAGCGCTACGGCGGGGTCGTCCCCGAGGTCGCCTCGCGCCACCATCTCGAGCTGGTGAACGCCGTGGTGGCCGCGGCACTCGAGGAAGCGGAGATCGAGCTCGCCGAGGTCGACCAGGTGGCGGTCACCCAGGGCCCGGGCCTGATCGGCGCGCTGCTGGTCGGCCTGAGCACGGCGAAGGCGCTGGCCGCGGCGCAACGCAAGCCGCTGATCCCGGTCGACCACCTCCATGGCCACGTCGCGGCGAATTTCCTGGAGCCGGATCCGATCGAGCCGCCGTTCCTCTGCCTGATCGCGAGCGGGGGCCACACGCTGCTCGCCGGGGTCCACGATCCCAGCGGCTTCGAGGTGATCGGTCAGACACTCGACGACGCTGCGGGCGAGGCCTTCGACAAAGGCGCGCGCCTGCTCGGCCTCGGCTATCCCGGCGGCCCGGCGATCCAGCAGGCGGCTGAGGGTGGCGACCCCGAGGCCTTCGACTTTCCCGTGGCGATGAGCGAGCGCGGGCTGGACTTCAGCTTCAGTGGGTTGAAGACCGCGCTCGTCTACAAGGTCCGTGACCTCGGGGCGGAGGAGACCGAAGCACGACGCTCGGATCTCGCCGCCTCCTTCCAGCGCGCGATCACCGATCAGCTCGTCGCCAAGCTGCGCCGCGCGGCCAGCACCGGCGAGTGGCCCGCGATTGCCCTCGGCGGCGGCGTCGCGGCGAACTCGGAGCTCCGGGAGCGGACCCAGGCCCTCTGCGATGAGCTCGGACTCCGCCTCAAGCTGGTCCCGATCTCACTCTGCACCGACAACGCGGCGATGATCGCCTCCGCCGCCCGTTTCACCGAGCCGATCCCTTATCCGGACTACCTGAGCTTCGATGCCTTCGCCACGGGTCAGGCTGTACGCGCGGCCTGACTGCCACCTCTGCGACGAGGCGCGTGCGGGACTCGAGCGGCTCCGGGCCGACGGCCTCGACTTCGAGCTGGAGGAGGTCGACATCGAGGTCGATAATGGGCTGCACGCCCGCTTCCTCGAGCGGATTCCGGTGGTGGAGCTCGATGGGGAGATCGTGTCGGAGCTCTTCCTGGACGCGAAGGCGCTGAGCGCTCGGTTGCGAAGCTAGTCGCCCGCTGCCGTGTTGTGGGGACACGGTGCTGAGGAGCATCAACAGGGAAAGGATGGGGCTGTCACTCGCGGCGATCCTGCTCGGCCTCGCCGTGCTGCTCTCGGGCGCCCCGCACGGCCCCGACGCCGCGGCCGCGAAGCACGCGAAGAAGAAGTGCAAGAAGGGCCAGAAGCGGATCGGGGGCAAGTGCCGGCCCCGCCCCAAGAAGGTCTCGCGCTTCGGGGCAATGATCGTCGATGCGGCCGATCAGGCGAGGCTCGATCGGCTGCGGGAGCTCGGCACGACCCGCGTCCGGCTGGTCGCGAGGCTGGACGTCGCGCCGACCCCCAGGATCACGGAGGTGCAGGAGCAAGGATTCGAGGTGCTGACCACCGCCACCACCGGTGCGTTCCCGGCCGCTCCGCCGACCGACCTCGCCGACTATCAGGCCAGGCTCGCTAGGGAGCTGGCGGCCCACCGGACGCCGCTGGTCTCGATCGAGAACGAGCCCACGGCCGACCGCTACTACCTGGGCACGCCTGGCGACTACCTGGCCGAGCTCGCGGCGGCGGTGCCGGTCGCGCACGCCCAGGGGGTGAGGATCAGCGATGGCGGCCTGGTCAGCACGGGCGTGCAGCTCGCCACCTGGTACGACCTCTGGATCCACTCCGGCTGCGCGGCCGCGGATCACTACGCCGCGATCGGCTTCCCCGCCTCGCGTACCGGCGGCAATCTGATCGCGGACCTCCCGAGTTGCGCGGATCCGAATCGTCCGATCCTGGGGAACACGCCGAGAGCGCTCGAGGTGCTGAACGACACCAACGCCCTGATCTCGGGATTCAGTTCGATCCCGATCGACTACGTGAACTTCCACTGGTACCAGTCGACTCCCGAGGCGATGCAGACGAGCATCGAGTTCCTGCGCCGAGCGACGGGAAAGCAGGTGATCACGAACGAGATCGGCCAGTTCGACGACTCCCCCGACACGGTGCACGCGCTACTTGACGTGACCGCTCAGCTGCATCTTCCGTGGGTGGTCTGGTTCGCGAGCGATGGCACCGGGGCCGTGGGGATGTTCAACGCGGACGGCTCGATCCGTTCCAACGGTCTCGCCTTCCGCGACTTCGTCCAGCGCTGCGACGGCCGGATCAACTGCGGCCGGGACAAGCCGAAGAGGAGGAAGCACCGCAAGCACCGCCGCTGAGCCCGGCAGCCGCGGCTCGATACCTTGTCCGGCATGATCGAGGACGTGGCGGCGGAGACCGCCGAGCAGCAGGGGACCTCGGAGCTCTCGGACGGCGATCGCCTGTCGCTCGGAGTCGCAGCGAGGCTCTCGCGCTACCTGCAGGTGCTGACACAGGCGCGCAAGATGGGCAAGAACACGATCTCCTCGCAGGAGCTCTCCGACTACACGCACATCAACTCGACCCAGATCCGCCGCGATCTCTCCGGGTTCGGCAAGTTCGGCAAGCGGGGCGTCGGCTACAACGTCGAGTCGCTGGTCAACGAGATCCGCAAGATCCTCCGCACCGCGGGCCAGCACAACATTGCCCTCTTCGGGGCCGGCCACCTCGGCCAGGCGATCGCCAGCTCCGACATCTTCGCCGACCACGGCTTCCGGATCGTGGCGATGTTCGACGTCGATCCCGACGTGATCGGCAACCAGGTCGGCGGGCTCGAGGTGCGCTCCTTCGACCAGATCGACGAGGTCGTGAAGCGCGAGCAGGTCGTCGTCGGCGTCCTCGCCGTCCCGGCCGGCGCGGCTCAGGAGGTGGCCGACCGCCTGGTCCGCTCCGAGGTCAAGATCATCTTCAACTACTCAGAGCGGTTGCTGCAGGTTCCGCCTGACGTAACGGTGCATACCTCGAGCCCCGCGGTCGACCTCCTCTACGCGCTCTACTTCTATTTGACCTGAGAGAACCGAGCCTGCGGTGACAACCGATCCGGAGCCACTGCACGACGCACTGGACCTCGAGGCGGTGCGCGAGACCTTCGATGCCTCGACGGACTTCACGGTCGGGATCGAGGAGGAGTTCGCGATCGTCGATCCGGCGATCCTCGACCTCGAGCATCGCTTCGAGGAGATGCAGGCGGCCTGCCTCCGCGATCCCGAGCTCGCGCCGGCGGTCAAGGGCGAGCTGATCGACACCGAGATCGAGATCCGCTCGGGGCGCGGCGAGACGTTCGCGGATGCGGCGGACCGGCAGCGGGCCAGGCGAGCCCGGCTGTTCGCCATCGCGGACGAGCTGGGCCTGGCGCTGGCGGCGACGGGAACCCATCCGTGGGCCAACTACCTCGACCAGCACATCATCGACACCGAGCACTACCGCCGGCTCGAGCAGGACCTGCGCTGGGTCGCGCAGCGCAACAACACCTGGAGCCTGCACGTCCATGTCGGGGTGAGGGGGGCCGATCGGGCCGTCCAGGTCTCGGACCGGATGCGCGAGCTGCTGCCGGCGCTGCTGGCGCTCTCCGCCAACTCCCCTTTCCTCGATCACCGCGACACCGGGTTGCACTCGGTGCGGACCGAGATCTTCACGCGCACGTTCCCTCGCTGCGGGGTCCACGAGCCCTTTGGCGACTGGCGCACCTACGCCGACTTCGTCCAGCTGCTGCAGGAGACCGACTCGATCGTCGAGGCGATCCAGCTGTGGTGGAGCGTGCGGCCGCATCACCAGTTCGGCACGGTCGAGGTCCGCATCTGCGACGCGCAGACTCGGGGCGACGAGTCGCTCCACCTGGCGGCGCTGATCGCCGCCTGCGTGTCACAGACCGCGATCGACCTCGACGACGGCCGCACTTCGGAGCCGCTCCGTCAGCGGGAGATCGAGGAGAACCTGTGGCGCGCGATCCGCCACGGCATGGACGGCGAGATGATCGATTTCCGGGACCGGCGGGTGGTGCCCACCAGGAGCGTCCTGGAGGAGATCCTCGCCTGGACCGAGCCCGCCAGGCAGAGCCTCGGCCTCGATGTGGAGCTTCCCGAGCGCAATGGCGCCCAGCGCGCATATGCTCGTCTCGCCGAGGGCGCGCCGATCGAGGAGATCTATCGCCGCTCGGTGGAGGAGACGCGCAGGACCTACGCACCGGAGGGCGCTGTCAGTGGCAGATGAAGAGCAACAGCAGCAGGGACCGGAGGGGGCCGAGGGCGCCGCGGGGCAGCCGACCGAGGAAGAGCTTCGTGCCCAGCTCGAGGAGGAGATCCGCAAGGTCCGGGTCGAGGACGTGGTGCTGCAGAGCGCGGTCAGCATCCTCAACCTGTCGGCGCGGCGGATCGCGATCGACGAGGAGCGGGATCTCGACCAGGCCAAGGTGGGGATCGACGCGGCGCGCGCGCTTGCCGATCTGGTCAAGGCGGACGCGCAGCCGCAGCTGCGGCAGGCGATCTCCGAGCTGCAGCTGCTCTACGCCAAGCACGCTGGAGAGGAGACGGCTCCCGAGGGCGGCTCCGAGGGCACGGAAAGCGGCGGCGAGCAGGGAACTTCCGGGCCTCCCAAGGGCGAATCGGACCTCTGGACGCCGCCGGGGAGCTGACGGGTAGACTCTCGCGCCGCTTTCCACGAACCCGACGGGAGCCTTCACCTTGACTGATTTCTGGACCGATTACGGCGTCGTCGTCGCGCTCGGATGCGCGGCCGCGGCGGTTGTCTACGGACTGCTGGTGACACAGCGACTGCTGGCCAAGTCGCCGGGCAACGAGCTGATGCAGGAGATCTCGGGGGCGGTCCAGGAGGGCGCCAGTGCCTACCTGAAGCGCCAGTACATGATCATCGCCGGCGTCGGCGTGGTCGTCGCGATCCTGCTGATTCCGCTGCAGAACGTCGAGACCGCGATCGGCTTCGCGATCGGTGGCGTGCTCTCCGGCGCGGCGGGCTTCATCGGCATGAACCTCTCCGTCAGGGCCAACGCGCGGGTCGCCGAGGCGGCCCGCGGGGGCATCCCGCCGGCGCTCGACATCGCCTTCAAGGGTGGCTCGGTGACCGGGCTGCTCGTGGTGGGACTCGCGCTGCTGGGAGTCGCCGGCTACTTCGGGGCCCTGCTGATCTTCACCGACCTCTCCGACAAGGACGCGGTTGACGCGCTGGTCGGCCTTGGTTTCGGCGGCTCGCTGATCTCGGTCTTCGCCCGTTTGGGGGGCGGCATCTTCACCAAGGCCGCCGACGTCGGCGCCGACCTCGTGGGCAAGATCGAGGCGGGCATCCCAGAGGACGACCCGCGCAACCCCGCCGTAATCGCTGACAACGTCGGCGACAACGTGGGCGACTGCGCCGGCATGGCCGCCGACCTGTTCGAGACCTACGCCGTCACCGCGGTTGCGGTGATGCTGCTCGGGGTGATCACGTTCACCGACTTCACCCGCGAGGTCGCGATCTATCCGCTCGCGATCGGGGCCGTCGCGATCATCGGCTCGATCATCGGGGCCCTCTCGGTCCGCACGCGGAGCGGCAACGTCGAGGCCGCGCTCTACCGCGGCCTGGCGGTCTCGGCCGTGCTCTCGGCCGCCGCCTTCTACCCGATCACCAAGTGGCTTATGGACGACCCACTGGGCGGCGGGGCGCTCGGCAACACGAGCGTCACCGACCTGTGGCTCTGTGGGTTGATCGGCGTCGGCGTCACAGCGCTGCTGTTCGTGCTCACCGACTACTACACCTCAACCCGGTTCCGTCCGGTGCGGACGATCTCACGCGCCTCCCAGACCGGACACGCCACGAACATCATCCAGGGGCTTGCGCAGGGCCTGCAGTCGACGGCGCTGCCGGTGCTGGTGATCGCGCTCGCGATCCTCGGCTCCTGGAAGCTCGCCGGAGGCGGGACTGAGGGCATCTACGGGATCGGCGTGGCGGTGATGGCGCAGCTCTCGCTGACCGGGCTGATCGTCGCCCTCGACGCTTTCGGGCCGATCACCGACAACGCCGGCGGCATCGCGGAGATGGCGGACCTGCCCGAGGAGGTCCGGAACATCACCGACCCGCTCGACGCGGTCGGGAACACGACCAAGGCGGTCACCAAGGGATATGCGATCGGCTCGGCGGCGCTTGCCGCGCTCGTCCTCTTCAACGCCTTCACCCACGAGGTGCAGGAGGAGGCGGGCGGCAACGCGCTCAGCTTCCAGATCGCCGATCCGGCCGTGCTGATCGGGCTGCTGATCGGAGGGATCATGGTCTACCTCTTCTCGTCGCTGGCCATCGAGGCCGTGGGCCGGGCCGGGGGCGGCGTGGTCGAGGAGGTGCGCCGCCAGTTCCGCGAGCACCCGGGGATCATGCAGGGCACCGAGAAGCCCGAGTACGGGCACGCGGTGCGGATCGTCACGGCCGCCGCCCAGAAGGAGATGATCCTGCCGTCTCTGATTCCGATCCTGGTCCCGGTGATCGTCGGGCTGATCTCCTATCAGGCTCTCGGTGGGCTGCTGATCGGAGTGATCGTGGTCGGCATCTTCGCGGCGATCTCGATGACGGCCGGCGGCGGCGCCTGGGACAACGCGAAGAAGCTGATCGAGGATGGGGAGTACGGCGGCAAGGGGTCCGAGGCCCATGCGGCCGCCGTCACCGGGGACACGGTCGGGGATCCCTACAAGGACACCGCCGGGCCGGCGATCAACCCGATGATCAAGGTGGCGAACATCGTGGCCATCCTGATCATTCCGATCATCGGGGGCCTTCCCGGCTGATCCCGCGCCTCCCGCGCGTATATTCGGAGGGGCCTTGGCGAGACGCATGAAGCCGCCCTCGCCGGACGAGGGCTATCAGCTCGCCGTCCGCATCTTCTCGGTGACGATCATCGGGTTCGGCGTCGCCATGCTGATCGTCACGCTGGCGCGGGGCGGAGGGCCGCTCGCCGTCGGCGTGCTCTTCGGGCTGCTCTTCATCGCCCTCGGCTCGGGGCGGCTCTATCTGTCGAAGCGCGGATGAGGGGGGCCGACCGGTGATGAGGCGCTGGCTCGGTGTGCCGTTCCTCTATTCCGCGGCATCGGCGGCCGTGGGGTTCTCGATCTACTTCTCGATCGGGGTCGTCGCGGACCGGGGACTCGGCCTGACGCCGGTGATCTTCCTGCTGGCGGGGCTGATGTTCGCGCTCACCTCCCTCTCCTACGTCGAGGGCGGCGCGATGCTGAGGCAGAGGGGCGGCTCGGCGACCTTCGCGCGCCATGCCTTCAACGAGCTGATCAGCTTCATCGCCGGCTGGGCGATCCTGATCGACTACCTGATCGTGATCGCGGCGGCGGCGATCACGGTCTCGCACTACCTGACGCCGATCTCGGGGAAGTTCGGTGGGGGGGACGTGGAGCTGGCGGTGGCCGCGCTGGTGATCGCGCTGGCGGCGATCCTCAACATCGCCGACGTCACGGGGCGCAACCGCCAGCGGCGGCTCGTGGTGCTCGCCCTGGCGGAGCTGGGGCTGCAGCTGCTGGTGATCGTGGTGGGGTTGCTCGTCGTCCTGCACCCGGACCGGCTGACGGACCAGCTCGATCTCTTCAGCACGCCGAGCTTCAGGGACATCATCTACTCGCTCGTGATCGCGACGATCGGCTACGCGGGGATCGAGGCGGCCAGCGATCTGGCGCCGGAGCTCGAGTTCGAGCCCAGGGATCTGAAAAGAGTGTTGCGGGTGGGCACGATCGCGATCCCGCTGATCTATGCGGGGATCGCGGCGGTGGCGCTGATGGCGGTCCCGGTCGAGCCGGGGCCGCACGGGCCGCAGACCGCGCTGGCGGGCCAGTACATCGAGGAGCCGATCCTGGGGGTGGTGGCGAACTACGACCACGGCTTCCTGTCCGACTTCATGAAGTGGGCTGTGATGCTGGTGGCGGTGCCGGTGCTCTTCTGGGCCGCGAACGGGGCGATGCTCGGGCTGTCGCGGCACGTCTACGTCCTGGCGACCAACCGGCAGATACCGAGCTGGGCCGGGAAGCTGGAGGCGACCTACTCCACTCCCTACATCGCGATCGGGATCGCGGCCGTGCTGGCGCTGGCCCTGGCGATCCCGGGGGACATCCGCTTCCTGGCGCGCGTCTACGCGTTCGGTGCGCTGCTCGCGGTGACGATCGCGCAGATCTCGATCGTCCGATTACGCATCCTCGAACCGGACCTGGAACGTCCGTACCGGGTGCCCTGGAACGTGAGAATCGGCTCGCACGAGCTGCCGCTGCTGGCGATCTTCGGCGCGGTGATCAGCGGGCTCGCCTGGATCAGCGTTTTCGTGCTCCACCACACTGCTGTCTGGGTGGGCGGTGGCTGGATGGCGTTCGGGTTGGTCTTCTACGTGATCTACCGGCGCTACGTGGAGGGGACGCCGCTGACCAGACGGGTCCAGGTACCCGAGGCCTCGCTCAAGAAGCAGCCCGCCGAGGTGGAGTACTCGACCATCCTGGTGCCCGTGTTCGGGACGAAGCTCGACGATGACATCGTCAGCACGGCGGGCCGGCTCGCGGACGCCCAGGTGGAGGAGGGGGAGCGGCCGCCGACGCTGGACGTGGTCTATGTGGCAGAGGTCCCGCTCACGGTCCCGCTCGACTCGCCGCTGCCGAAGTCGGTGCGGGAGCAGGCCGACCGCGCGCTGGAGCGGGCGCGGGAGGTCGGCGACGAGTACGAGAACGTCGAGGTGACCACGAGCCTGGTCCCGGCGAGGTCCCTGGGCTCGGGAATCGTGCAGGAGGCGCGGGACAAGGGGGCAGAGGTGATCGTGATGGGTGGCGAGCCTCCGACGCGCGTCAGGGGCGGTGCGATCCTCGGGGGGATCGGGGGCGCTCGGCCGGACGAGATCGGGGAGGTGACCGAGTACGTGCTCAAGAAGGCCCCCTGCCGGGTGCTGCTGACCGCTCCTCCGGAGGAGGAGCCGGCAGGAGCTCCGGCTTCGCCATAAACGGCAGCCACAAACACCGCCGCCGCATCTACGGCCACGAGCGGCCGCCCGACATAACCACTCGGGGCTCCGCCCCTCGCTCAGAGTAGGGCGGCCTTGTAGCCGCTAGGCCGGCGCGTGATCCCGCGGGTGCGAGCGCTGGCGGCTGCGCGGCTTGGAGACCTCGACCTGCTCGCGCGGGAACGTGTTGAGCTCGCGCCCACGGGCGTCCCAGGAGGCGATCCAGGCGAGGAGCTCGCGGGCGGGCATCGGCGCGCCGATCAGGAATCCCTGGGCCGCGTCACAGCCCATGCCGCGGAGCTGGCGCCAGGCCTCCTCGGACTCCACGCCCTCGGCCACCACCCGGAGACCGAGCTGATGGGCGAGGTGGATGGTCGAGCGGACCAGGGCCTTGTCGCCACCGCGGCCGAGTGCGCGGATCAGGGAACGGTCGATCTTGAGCTCGTCGACGGCGAGGCGCTTGAGGCGGCCGAGCGCGGTGTGGCCGGTGCCGAAGTCATCGATCGAGATCGCACCGCCGACCTCCGTCAGACCCTGGAGCGCGGCGGAGGGATCCGATGCCCCCATCACGGCGTCCTCGGGTAGGTCGAAGCGGAGGGCCTCGGACGGCAGGCCGGCGCGCGAGAGGATCTCGCGGACGAATTCGTGTGGCCGCTGGTCCGGCTCCGTGAGGGCGGCGGCGGGGAGGTTGACCGACAGCTCGAGTTGGAGGCCGGAGCGCCACCAGTCGCCGGCGGCTCGGAGCCCGAGCTCGATCACGCGCTCGGTGATCGCGGGCATCAAGCCGCCCGCCTCGGCGATGCCGAGGAAGTCGGCGGGCTGGAGGACGCCGCGCTCGGGATGGAACCAGCGCGCGAGCGCCTCGACGCCGGTGACGCGGGCGGTGCGGAGGTCCACGGTGGGCAGGAAATAGGTCTGGATCTCGCCGCGGCTGAGCGCGGCTGCCAGCTCGTCCTGAAGCGTGAGCCGGTCGAGCAGCTCCTTGCCGCGGCCGGGTTCAAAGAGGCTGAGGGCGCGGGCAATGGCCTGGACCTCCTCGCGCTCGGGAGCGGTGAAGGTGCGGCCGCCTCGGGCCAGTAGGAAGTGGCCGCGGAGGCTGCCGTGTACCGGCACCACGAGGGTGACCTCTGAGGTGGCGCTCTCGGTCAGCTCGCCGTCGATGTAGACGCAGAGCTCGGCGTCGACCGCCTGTGCGGCGCGCTGCAGGGCGAGCCGGGTCGCGGCGCCGTCGGTCTCGGCCGTCGAGAGCTCGCCGAGGTGCTCTGCTGTTCGTGAGCTGGAGCCCGGGATCCGGGTCTTTCCGATCTTGGGTTCGGTCGCGTCCATTTGTCGACTCCCCCTGTCCGATACGCGCCGAATCGCACGATTCGGACCGGCACGAAGTCTCGGGGTCGGCGGCAGATTGGACAAGAGGTCGAACTACCCTGCCCGCTCAGTAGTTGCCCCGGATCGGTTGTTTGGCCAGAGTTGGCGATGGATGCCGTCTCTCTAAGATCCGGGCTGTGTTCGTTCTGATCGTTGGTTGCGGGCGAGTCGGCTCGTCGGTCGCTCGCACGATGTTGCGCGAGGGGCACGAGGTGTCCTGCCTCGATGAGGACCCCGAGGCGCACGCGCGCCTGGAGGTCAACCTGGAGAAGTCCTGGGAGGACTCGGGCGGTCAGTTCACGGTTGGGACCGGACTCGAGGAGGATGCGCTGACTGCCGCGGGCATCGAGCGGGCGGACGCGTTCATCGCCTCGACGGACGGGGACAACACGAACATCGTGATTTCCCAGATCGCGAAGCGGAGGTTCAACGTGCCGACGGTGATCGCGCGGATCCTCGATCCGCTGCGGGCCGAGTGGTACGAGAAGCAGGGGGTCAACACCATCTGCCCGACCCGGATCGCGATCGAGATGCTGGAGAAGGAGGTTCTGGAGGCGGCCGGCGCCGGTTCATCCAGCTGATCGAATGGGAGAGGGGAAGTACATCATCATCGCTGGGGCCGGCAAGGTCGGTTGGAACCTGGCGAGGGAGCTGCTCGAGAAGGGTCACGAGGTGACGCTGATCGAGGACAACCGGAACCGCTACCTGACGGTCGAGCAGGAGCTAGAGCACAACATCCAGTACGGCGACGCTTCTGAGTTGTGGGTGCTGGAGCGGGCCGGGATCTCCCGCGCCGACATGGTGATCGCGGTGACCGCTGACGACGAG
>JBKPND010000068.1:0-4766 GCA_046732465.1 Actinomycetota bacterium | reverse complement strand
AGACCCAACGAACACGCGGCATCCTCATCAGTCGAGAGCAGTGTCCCTACCCCATCGAGAGCTCGAACGCTACGCCGCTTCTTACGAGGCTACTCCCCCTCGTCCGGCTCATTGGTTGGGCCGACCCGCAGTGGCTCGCCGACCTCAGCCGTTTCGATGAACCGCGTGGCGGACAGAATCCCCACAGCGCCAGGGCGGCGCGCGGCGACGCCCCGGCGAGATTCAGGAGCGATCGGACAACCATTCCTGCCCGAGCGGGACGGCTGGAAGGACGATCGCCTCCGTCCCAGCGGGAGCTTGCCCGCATGACGAGGACAGGTGGTCTCCATCATCGATCGACCCGAAGAGGCAGAGAGCCCCGCCGATCCTGAGAATGGGGGTAGACGTCGTGGCCCGCCCTCCGATCAGGAGGTGAGGGATGAGATCTCCCGCGAGATCCTCCGGATCCACGAGGAGTCCTACGGCAAGGGCGCCGGCACAGCGCAGACCTACATCGGCGAGGGCTTCGTGATCGTCGTGCTCGACGACCTCGAGCTGCTGCCGAACGAGAAGTTCCTGATTGAGCACAGCAAGCACGACACGGTCATTCGAGTGCGAACCCAGTATCAGCATGCGATTCAGGCGAGCTTCCGCGCGGCGATCGAGCGCGCCACGGGGCGGAACGTCGTCGGATTCGCCAGCACGACATGCGTGGACGAGCCGCCCTTCATGGCCGAGATCTTCAAGCTCGAGTAGGCGGTTAACCACCAGTCAGGCCGGGGTAGCCTGCGTCCAATGGGACCTGCCGCGGGCGCGCTGCCATCGGGTCTGTCGATCGACGAGCTGCTCGACTGGCAGCCCGATTTCGGTGTGATCACGGTCTCCGTGGGCATCGACCCCGGCGACCGTGGCGAGGGCTGGCTGACGGAGCTGCGCAAGCAGCTGAAGGAGGCGGTCGAGGCCGGTGACGACGGTCACGAACGCGGGCGGGCGCTGACCGCCACTGCACAGCGGATCCTGGATCGCTTCGACGACGAGGAGCTCCCCTCCGGCCGCTGCCAGATCGGCTTCTGCGAGGCGACCGACGGTCGCCGGGCTCGCGACATCTGGACCGGAGCTCAGATGGACGGATTTCAGACCAGCGCCTCCTACGCCTACCGGCCCCGGCTCACGCCCCTGCTCAAGCTGCTCGACGAGGGGGCGCCGGTCGGCGTCGTCGCCGTTTCGTCCGAGCGCGTCCACCTCTACGAGTGGAAGCTCGGCGCTCTCGAGCCGATCCACGACTGGGAGGCGGAGATGTTCATTCTGGACTGGCGCGAGAGAAAGTCGAAGAAGCCCGGGAACCTCGCCCGCACGCAGGGCGCCAGCGCCTCGGGGCGCGACCAGTTCGACCAGCGGCTGGAGCACAATCGCGCGCGGTTCCTCGAGGAGACCGGCCGGCTGACCGACGAGGAAGCTCGCGGAAGCGGGTGGCGCCGACTGATCGCCTTCGGCGACCCGGAGCACTTCCGCGAACTCGCTGAGGGGATCCAGAAGGGCACGGAGACCGAGCTGGCGGATGAGGTGAACGTGATCTCGGAGCCGCGCGGCAAGGTTCTCGAGCGGGTCAATGCGTCGGTCGCCGCGGCGAACCGGCGCCGCGAGCTCGAGCTGATCGAGACGGCCGTCGAGGGTGCTCGGACCCCGGGTGGTCATGGGGCGCTCGGACTGATCGACGTCCAGCAATCCCTGAACGAGGGCCGGGTCGAGCACCTGATCTTCGATGCGGACACCCGGGAGCCGGAGCTCGCCGACGTGGAGGACGAGGTGGTCGAGAGGGCGCTCCGCACCAGCGCCAAGGTGACCGCGGTCGAGGACCCGGCGGCCGAGCGAATCCGCGAGCACGGCGGCGTCGCGGCGATCCTGCGCTACTGAACGAGCGCGCCTAGCTCGAAGTCCCGCCGTGGAGCGGCGGGTGCTGCACGATCGGCTTCTTGAGCAGAGCCTCGCGGGCCAGGTCGGCGATGCCGCTGGCGGTGAGGCCGAAGTGCTCCATGCAGGCCTCGGCGGTGCCGGAGACCCCGAACTCGTCCTGCATGCCGAGCGCGAAGACCGGAACCGGATGCTGCTCGGCCGCGACCTGGCGGATCGCGTCACCGAGGCCGCCGACGACGCGGTGCTCCTCGGCCGTGACGGCGAGCCCGGTCTTGGCGAGCGAGCTGAGCACGGCCTGCGAGTCGATCGGCTTGATGATCGAGACGTTGACGACCTCGGCCTCCACCCCGTCCTCGCGCTCCAGGGTCTCGGCGGCCTCCAAGCCGCGCCAGACCATGTGGCCGCAGACAAAGATCGAGATGTCCTTGCCTTCCCGGACCACGTCGGTGCCGCCGCCGAGGGTCTCGGGGATCTCGTCGTAGACGGTCGGCGTCTTCGGCCGGCCGAAGCGCATGTACATCGGGGCGTCGAAGCGCTCGTAGGACTCGACCACGGCCGTGTAGGCCTGGTTGTAGTCGGCGGGGACGACCACCTGCATCTGCGGCATCGCCCGCATCAGCGCGATGTCCTCGATCATCTGGTGCGAGGCGCCGTCCTCACCGAGGGAGACGCCGCCGTGAGAGGCACCGATCCGCACCTTCAGCCCGTTGTGCGCGATCCCGAGCCGGACCTGGTCGTACGAGCGCGAGGTGGCGAAGATCGCGAACGTCGAGGCGTAGGGGACCTTGCCCGTCGCGGCGAGGCCACAGGAGATCGACATCATGTTCGCCTCGGCGGCGCCGACGTTGAAGAAGCGCTCGGGGAACTCCTTGCCGAACTTCATCGACTGGGTCGAGACGGCGAGGTCGGCGTCGAGCGCGACGACCTCGGGATAGGACTCACCCAGCGCGACGAGCGCGTCGCCGTATGCCTGCCGGGTGGCGATCGGCTCGCTCTGGGGCTCGGCTGCGTCGATCAGCTCGCTCGCCATCAGCCCTTCCCCCCGAGCGCCTTGGTTTGCTCGGCGTAGGTGGCTTCGAGCTCCTCCATCGCCTGCTCGGCCTGTTCCTGACTCGGCGGCTTGCCGTGGAAACCGAAGCGGTCCTCCATGAAGGAGACGCCCCGGCCCTTCTTGGTCTGGCAGACGATCGCGGCCGGTCGGTCGAGGGTGCGGCTGCGCTCCAGCGCCTCGACGACGTCGTTCATGTCGTGACCGTCTATCTCGACGGAATCCCAGCCGAAGGCCTCGAACTTGGCGCGGACGTCGCCGGTGTCCATGACCTCCTCGGTGGTGCCGTCGGTCTGCAGGTGGTTGTAGTCGACGATCGCCGTCAGGTTCGGCAGGTCGTAGTGCGCCGCGGACATCGCGCCCTCCCAGCTCTGCCCCTCCTGGCAGTCGCCGTCGGACATCAGGGTGAAGACCTGCGCGGTGTCGGTGAGCCCGTCCAGTTGAAGCGCCAGGCAGATGCCAACGCTCATCGATAGTCCCTGCCCGAGCGACCCGGTCGAGACCTCGATGCCCCGCGTCCGGGTCATGTCGGGATGGCCCTGGAGGTGCGAACCGATCTGACGGAGGCCCATCAGTTCGTCGGCGGGGAAGTAGCCGTGCTCGGCGAGGGCGGCGTACTGGATCGGCGCGGCGTGGCCCTTGGAGAGGACGAAGCGGTCGCGCTCCGGCCAGCCCGGGTTCTGCGGGTCGTGGCGGAGGACCCGGTAGTAGAGGGCGGCGGTGATGTCCGCCGCCGAGAGCGAGCTGTCGAGGTGCCCCGCCTTGGCGACCGCGACCATCCGCACGCAGTGCATGCGCAGCACCGTCGCGTAGCGCTCGAGCTCCGGGATGGAGGGCTTGCCCTCGCCCTTGCCGGAGGGCTCTGGCTCGAGATCTGGGACGGGCTTCAGGTGCGCCATCGGCGGCTCGTCTTTCGCCTGGTCGTAGGGGAGGGCAGGCTCAGGTCGCAACTGACTCAGGACCGGGCGGCGAGGGTAGCAGCGGGCGGCACTTGGTTGGCAGCGTATGAATCGGGTCCGACGGAACCACTTGTCGCACGTAGCCTCTTTCGCGATGAAGACGGGAGTGATCGTGCTGGCGTTGGTTCCGCTCACGCTCGCCGGGTGCGGCGGAGGCTCGGAGAGCTCCGAGGCGACTCATGTCACGACGACGATCACCGGTTCCGTCGGGGTTGGCCACGGCGAGATCACCGGCAAGCTCCCGCCGGGAGCGGTTGGTCCGGTGGACACCCACGAGGAGGAAGACGACGGACCGGGAGCGACTGAGGCGAGCCCGGAGGCTCAGGCGGAGGGGCCCGAGTCGAGCGGGGAGCTCTCGGGCGAGGACCGCTCGGCGGCAGTCGCGGCGGTGAGCGACTACATCACGGCGCTGGACCGCCACGACGCGGCCGGGGTCTGCGCGCTGCTGGTGCCGGGCACGCTCGACCTCGGCAAGCTGCCGGCGCGACGCGGCGGCTGCCGCTCGTCCCTGCGAGCGTCGATCGGGACCCGCCCTCGCGGCGGCGCCCCCGCCTGGCGGAAGACGACGCTGGTCGCGGCGAAGCCAGGGGACCTGGGCGACGGCCGCGCGCGGGTGAGCGCGACGGTGACACACCACTTCTCGGATCGCAAATACGTCTCCGTCGAGGACGACGTGATCTACCTGCGGCGCGCTGATGGGCGCTGGCTGCTCGCCAAGCCGAGCGGGACGCTCTACCGCGCGGTGGGCTACCCGGAGCCTCCGCTGGATGCGCTCACGCCGCCGCCCGGCTGGGGCGGATGACCGGCTAGCCGCGGTGGGCGGTCCAGCCGAGGACCCCCGAGTCGCAGCTGGTCCCCTGGCCGGT
>JBKPND010000067.1:0-10529 GCA_046732465.1 Actinomycetota bacterium | reverse complement strand
TCGGCTGCTCCGGGTTGTGGCGGTCACGGGCATGGCCCTGCTCGCCTCCTGGCTGATCGCGCTTGCTCTCGGGGTGCTTGGTGGCTTCGGCTCCCTACCCGGCCTCCCCGACTCACCGTCGAGAGGCTCGACCAGCGCCGCCGGCATCGAGCGGCCGGAGGCATCGCATCCCAATCCCGCCCCGCCGGCGCAACCGCAAACGCAGCGGCCGCATGTGGCGTCCTCCGTTCCAACCTCGACCACGGCACCCGTGAGCGACAGTCCGAGCCGAACCCGGCCGCAGGGCTCGACTCCGAAGACGACCTCGAAGGCGCCGACCGTGCCAAGCACCTCAACCGTGCCAAGCACCTCAGCCAGCACGGGCGCGACGTCCAACGGGCGCCGGTTGGGGACCACCAAGACGACGACCGGTAAGCCGATCGGATCGCCGGGTAACGGGCCGGGAGGCAGCGGCGCGCCTGGCCGGCTTCGCTAGCGAACGGGCACGATGACAGTCGAGCGCGCCCGACTCCGCCGGCCTCGGAGTGAACGAGGCCGCCGGCTCGCCCGCAAGATCGAGCGGCCGCCGGCGCACTGGTTCATCCTCGGCCTCTTCGTCGGCACTCTGATCCTGCTGCTACTCGCCGAGGGGCTCACCGTGCACACCACCGGCGCCAGCGGGACGCCCCCGCCGCCATCGGGCGACCGCTCCCGGGCACTACGGACGAATGACGCGCTGCTGGTCGCGGGACCGAATGGCAAACTCGTGCCACGGGAGACTCCCGTCGGCCGCCGAATCGCCCTCACGTTTGACGACGGTCCGGACCCTCGCTGGACCCCGGAGATCGCCGACACGCTCATGCGGCTTCACGTCCCGGCCACGTTCTTCGCGGTCGGAGAGCACGTTGTCGAGCATCCCGATGTCGTCGCCGATCTCGATCGTGACGGCTTTGGGCTCGGCAACCACACCTTCAGCCACGCGGACCTCACAAGCGGGGGTGATCTCCGGGACTTTCAGATCTCTCTGACCGAGAGCGCGATCTCGGGAGCGGCCGGGGTCAGGCCGCGCTTCGTCCGGCCGCCCTACTCCGCCACGCCCGGCGCCGTGGACCGCGAGCAGGAGCAGGCCTACGCAGAGATCGCGCAGCACGGCTACGTGATTGCGTTGGCGAACTACGACGCCGAGGACTGGCGGCGGCCGGGCGTGGAGGAGATCGTCCGAAACGCCACCCCACCGGGCAGGCGCGGTGGGGTCCTCCTGATGCACGACGGGGGAGGCGACCGATCCGAGACCGTCGCGGCTCTCGAGCGGCTGGTCCCCGAGCTGCGCGGGCGCGGGTTCAAGTTCGTGGGCCTCAACACGCTGCTCGGCGCCAGCGCGAGCCAGACCGATCCGCCTGCCACCAGCAGCCAGCGGATTCGCGGCGACATGCTGATCGCCTCGCTGACGATCGCCCGCCTCCTGACAAACGTGCTGACGGCACTGCTGATCCCGATCGCGGTCCTGGCGATCCTGCGGGCATTCGCGGTCGTCGGCTTGGCCCGTTTGCAGGCGGCCAGGCAGCGGCTACAGCCTCGCCCCGAGGGATTCCCACCGCCGGTTTCAATCGTGGTTCCCGCGTACAACGAGGCGGCAGGGATCGAGCAGGCGGTCCGCTCGCTTGCGTCCTCCGACTATCCCGAGTTCGAGGTGATCGTCGTCGATGACGGTTCCACCGATGGCACCGGTGATCTGGTCGACTTCCTCTGCCTGTCGCGGGTGCGGGTGATCTGGGAGCGGAACCGCGGCAAGGCCGAGGCGCTCAACACCGGAGTCGCAGCGGCCAAGCACGATCTGATCGCGGCTGTCGACGCCGACACCGTCTTCGAAGAGGGCACCCTCGGGGCGCTCGTTCGGCCGTTTGCCGATCCCGGCGTCGGGGCGGTGGCCGGCAACACGAAGGTCGGTAATCGGCGCAGCCTGCTCGGTCTCTGGCAGCACATCGACTACGTCACCGGCTTCAACCTCGACCGACGCCTATACGACGTGCTCGGCTGCATGCCGACCGTGCCCGGAGCGGTCGGCGCCTTCCGCAAGAGCGCCCTTGTCGAGGTCGGCGGCTTCTCCAGTGACACCCTCGCCGAGGACACGGACCTCACGATCGCGCTCGGCCGCCGCGGCTGGAAGGTGGTGTATGCGGAGGACGCCCGGGGATTCACCGAGACGCCGGCCTCCCTCGGCGCGCTCTGGCGGCAGCGGTATCGCTGGTCCTTCGGAACGATGCAGTCGGTCTGGAAGCACAAACGGGCGCTGCTCCGCCGACGGGAAGGGCCGATCGGGACGATCGGGCTGCCGTACTTGATCCTGTTCCAGATCGCGCTCCCGCTAATGGCGCCGCTGATCGACGTCTTCGCCCTCTACGGAATCCTCTTCCTCGATCCCCTCCCGGTCCTCGCCTACTGGCTCGGGTTCAACCTGCTCATCATGCTGCAGGGCGCCTACGCCTTCCATCTCGACCGCGAGCGTCCCTGGCCCCTCTTCGCCCTGCCGCTGCAGACCTTCGTCTACCGCCAGCTCATGTACCTGGTGGTGCTGCAGTCGGTGGCCAGCGCGGTGCAGGGTCTGCGCCTGCGCTGGCAGCACGTCGAGCGCAGCGGCGACGTCGAGGTCGCCACCGCGCCCCGTCGCGTGAACTAGTCTCCGGACACGTGGAGACGGCAACCCTGTGGGAAGAGATCGTCGACGCCCTCGAGGCGGTCAACGGCGGTCCCCACCCCGGCTTCCGCGCGGTCCACGCCAAGGGCACCGTCTGCGGCGGCACCTTCACGGCGACACCCGAAGCCAAGGAGCTCTCGCGCGCCGCGCACCTGCAGGGTGATCAGATCGAGACCACGGTCCGCTTCTCGAACGCGAGCGGCCACCCCCGCACTCCGGACGCCGATCCGCTCGCCGGCCGCGGCATGGCGGTCAAGTTCCACCTTACGGACGGCGAGGCGACCGACATCGTCTCGGTGCCGCTGGTCGTCTTCTTCGCCCGCAACCCGGAGGACTTCCTGGAGATGACGCGGGCCCGCATCCCCGATCCCGAGACGGGCCAGCCCGATCCCGAGAAGCTCGGCGCCTACCTCGCGGAGCACCCCGAGGCCGGCGTCGCGCTGCAGAAGGGAATCCCGAAGCTCGCTCCCACCACCAGCTTCGCCACCTCCGACTACCGCGCCCTGCACGCCTTCGCGCTCGTCGACGCCGATGGCGGGACGCACTGGGGCCGCTACACCTGGGAGCCGGAGGAAGGGCCCGAGTACCTGACCGACGAGCAGCGCGAGACCGTCCCCCGCGACTACCTCCAGGAGGAGATTGGGCAGCGGCTTGCGGACGGCATCGCCCGGTTCACGCTCGAATTCACCCTGGCGAACGAGGGCGACCCGCTCGACGACCCGACCGCCGAGTGGGAGGGCGAGCACGAGGTGGTCGAGCTCGGCGAGCTCGAAGTGATCCGCGTGGTCGAGGACGCCGAAACCGAGGGCCCCATGGTCTTCGACCCGATGCGGCTCACTGACGGCATCGAGCCGTCCGCTGACCCGATCCTCGCGGCCCGGCCGAAGGCCTACAGCGTCTCGATCGAGCGGCGCTCAGCCTGACGCGACGCTCGCTACCGCCTAGTTCTGGTCGAAGGTGAGCACGAACGCCGGGTGGTCCGGCAGGATTCGCTCGATCTCCTGATCGGAGGCCTTCGCGTCGATGCCCAGGAAGCCCTTCACCTCCCAGGACCATTTGTCCATGTAGAGGCGCATCAGGGGGAGCTTCTCGGAGTCGGGCACCTCCTCGGCGTGGAAGTGGCGCGCCTTGCGCCCGCTGCGAAGCTCGCCCTCGCCGGCGGCCCGCAGGTTGCGGACCCACTGAGTCGTGCCGCGTGGGGCGAGCAGATACGTCCGGCCCTCGAGCTCGAACGGGTTCACCGGATTGGTCCGAATCTCTCCGCTCTTCCGGCCCCGGATCGCGAGCGTCTGCGAGCCCTGCACTCCGATCCCCAGCTTGTGGAGGCCCGCGACGAACGGGTTGAAGACGTTCCGGGTGAACCAGTTGGGCTTGATGTAGAGCGGCTGCTCGGCCACTCCCAGCAGCCTACGCCACGCCGCGAGGGCCGCCCCGGCGTTTTCCACCGCGCCGGGCGGGTATTCCAAAGGCCCATGTCAACTATCGCAATCATCGTGATCGTGGTCGTGGCAGTGGTGATTCTGCTGTTCATCGCCCGCATGGTCACCCAGCGGCGACGGATCGCCCGAGAGCGTGAGATACGCAGGCGCGAAGCCGAGGCCGAGGGGCATCGCTCCATGGCCGAGGACCACCGCCAGAAGGCCGATGAGCTCCGCGAGCGAGTCGAGACGGAGGACGAACGTGCCGACCGTCACGAGGAGCGGGCGAGCGAAGTCGCACCTGACCGAGACTGACGCGTGTACAGACGCAGCGGTCCCGGCCTGCTCACGGTCATCTACCTGGTGATCGGCGTGTTCGCAGCCGGTGATCACAACTACATCCGTCACGACACCGTGGGTCAGGTCGTCTCGGCGCTGCTCGCGATCGTGCTCTGGCCGCTGGTCGTCTTCTTCGACGTCAACCTGCACATCCACTGAGCGGAGGGTTCGAGTAGCGTCCGCCGGGTGAGTGACGGCGAGAGCGTGATCAGCTGGCCGGATGAGCACACGCCGGAGCGCTCGGCATTCCACGCGGTCAACGAGTTGCGGATCGCGGCGGAACCCGACGTGATCTTTGCCTGGATCTGCCGGCCCGACCTCTGGCCGACCTACTACTCGAACGCCAAGTTCATCAAGCACCTCAGCGGACCATGGCCGGTGATCGAGTTGGGGAGCCGCTTCAGGTGGTGGAGCTTCGGCGCCTTCGTCACCTCGCAGGTGGTCGACTACCAGGCCCCCGAGAGGGTCGCCTGGGACGCGAAGGTGCTCGGCGGCCGCGGCTACCACGGCTGGGTGCTGCGCCCCGAGCCTGGCGGGACCTTCGTCCGCACCGAGGAGACCCAGAAGGGGCCGGGCATCCAGGTCGTGAAACCGGCGCTGCGGCCGATGATGGTCCGGCTGCACCAGCGCTGGCTCGAGGGCCTGTCGAAGGTCGCGGCCGAGGGGCCGCCTCCCGCCCCGTAGATTTCGGTGATGGCCGCCATCGACGAACTCCGGGAGAAGCTCGGTCAGATCCAGGATCTGGGCCGGGCGGCCACCCTGCTCGCCTGGGACGAGCGAACGATGATGCCCAAGGGTGGCGCGCAGGCGCGCGCCGAGACGCAGGCGACCCTCGCCCGAGTCCGGCACGAGATGTTCATCGACGACGAGATCGGGGGGCTGATCGATCGGGCGCGATCCGAGGTCGATGAAGCCATCCCCGGCGAGTCGATCGACGCGGACCTGATCAGGGTCGTCTCCCGTGATTGGGACAAGGCCCGGCGCGTGCCGTCAGAGCTGCGGGCGGAGATGGCGCGCGCCAGCTCGATCGCCGAGAACGCCTGGGTGGAGGCGAAGGAGCGCTCCGACTTCTCGATGCTGCTGCCTCACCTCGAGAAGAACGTCGAGCTGACTCGCCGGTACGCGGAGTGCTACGACGGCTTCCCCGGCTTCACCCGGACCTACGACGTGCTGCTCGACGAGTACGAGCCGGAGATGACGACCGAGCAGATGCGGACCGTGCTCACCTCGCTTAGGGAGGGCCTTGTCCCGCTGGTCGCCGAGGCGACGCAGAACGGCGCCGGTCCGGACGAGGATCCGTTCCGCGGCGACTTCCCGGTCGACGAGCAGGTCGACCTGGTTCGGGAGTTGATCTCGGAGCTCCCCTTCCCCGAGGACAGCTGGCGGGTCGATCCGACGGAGCACCCCTTCGCGCTCTCGATCAGCACGCGAGACGTTCGCCTCACCACACGCTACGCCGACGACAACCTGGCGATGGCGCTGTTCAGCGTCCTGCACGAGGCCGGCCACGGGCTGTATGAGGCCGGCGTCGATCCGGAGCTCGAGGGGACGCCGCTCGGGAACGTGCGCTCGCTGGGTCTGCACGAGTCACAGAGCCGGCTCTGGGAGAACTGGGTGGCGCGGGGCCGGCCCTGGCTCGAGCGCCATCTCCCCCTGCTGCAGGAGCGCTTCCCGGCCGCCTTCGACGAGATCGACGTGCCCGGGCTCGAGCGTGCCGCGAACCGGGTAGAGCGGTCGCTGATCCGGATCGAGGCCGACGAGGTGACCTACAACCTCCACATCCTGATCCGCTTCGAGCTCGAGCTGGAGATCTTCGAGGAGGACCTGCCCCTGACCGACCTGCCCGAGGCCTGGAACGCCCGCTATCGCGACTATCTCGACCTCGAGGTGCCGGACGACGCCCGTGGGGTGCTCCAGGACGTCCACTGGGCCGGCGGCGCCTTCGGCTACTTCCCCACCTACAGCTTTGGCAACGTGATCGCCGGGCAGCTCTGGGACGCGGCCGAGCGCGACCTCGGCGATCTGCCGGCGCGCATCGCCGACGGCGATCTAGCCTCGCTCGGCGAATGGCTGCGGGACCGGGTGCACCGCTACGGCCGGAGGCTCTCGCCCAGCGAGATCCTCGAGCGGTCGGGCTGCGGCGAGCTCACGGTCGAGCCGCTGCTCGCCCACCTCCGGGAGCGGGCAGCCTTGGCCGTTCAGGCCTAGCCGGCTGTTCCAGCGCGTCACGACCCGTGCACATCAGGCCGGAAATTGCGGGTATGTTGGCTCGGGGTATGGGCGTAGGAGCAGGACGCAACGGCATATACGGGGGCTGGACGCGCTCGGGCAACAGCCGGGTCTTCGTGCGCGTGCCGAGCCGACTCAAGGTGAGCTACGAATCGGTGAACGGGCTGAGCCGCAACGGCGGGGGCCCGGAGCTCGACGTCGCGCCGATCGTCCTCGTGCACGGGCTCTCCTCCAGCCGCTCGCTGAAGCCGCTGATCCGCGCGCTGGGCAGCCGCCGGCCGGTGTTCGCGCCGGACCTTCCAGGGTTCGGCCTCAGTGACCAGCCCATCCACCCGCTCGACGTCCCCGGCCTCGCCGACGCGCTGAGCCACTGGATGTTCGACAACCAGCTTGCGCCCGCCATCGTGATCGGGATCTCCTTCGGATCCCAGGTCGCCGTCGACCTGGCGGTCCGCCACCCTGCCGCCGTGGACCGGCTGGTCCTGGTCGGCCCTACGGTCGACCCAAAGGCGCGCTCGGCCACCCGTCTGGCGCTGCGCTGGGCGAGGAACGCGCCGCGCTACTCCCCGCGCCTCGCGCCGACCGTCGTGCACGACTTCATCGACGCCGGGCCGTGGAGGAGCGCCCGCACGCTGCGGCGCGCGCTCCAGGACCCCGTCGAGGAGAAGCTCTTCGGGATCGAGGCACCCACGCTGATCGTGCGGCCCGAGAAGGACCGCCTGGTGCCGGAGGCCTGGACCAAGCGGGTCGCGAAGCGAATCCCCGACTCCCAGCTCGTGGTCCTGCCCAAGACGGGGCATTCGATCGGCTCGAAGGCGGCGGCCCGGCTCACCGCGCTGCTGGTGCCGTTCCTGGCGGACTCCGATGATGAGCTGGACGCCGAGGAGCCGGCCGAGGAAGCCGAAGAGGAGGCCGCGTAGGCCGTCGCCCCGATAGGGTCGGCCCTGCATGGAGATCGAGCGTCACAGGGCACCGATCAGGATCGCCCTGATCTACCTGGCGATCACGATCGGCCTCCTCGCCATCTGGATCCTGGTCGCGCCACGGGGCTTCTACGACAACTTCCCGGGCGCCGGCGCCCACTGGGTCTCCGCGCTCCCGCCCTACAACGAGCACCTCGAGCGCGACTTCGGGGCCGCCTCACTTGGCCTCGCCCTGCTCACCGGGCTTGCGGCCTACTGGATGGACAAGCGCGTGATCCAAGCGGCCGCGCTCACCCTGCTCGCGGCGGGCCTCCCGCACCTGATCTACCACCTGACGACGACCGAGCACTACTCGACCGGCGACAACGTCGCCAGCCTGTTCGGGCTCGCCCTCGACGTCGTCCTCCCGCTGGGCCTCCTCTACCTCGTCAGCGACGGGGCACAGCGCGCCGCGCCCGTCGCGGCTAGAGCCGGGAGCCCCTAGGTATCGCCTGAGATCAGCTGCCAGGCTCGGTGGAGCTTGCGCTTGAGCACGCCCTCGTCCTCCTCGGAGACGTCATCCGGGGTGACCTCCATCACGGCCGGGTTCGGGCCCGGCTCCGGGAGGCTCTCGCTCTCCTGCCGGTCGATCTTCAGGAGGACGCCGCGTTCGAAGATCTCCTCGACCTGGTCGGCGTCGACGAACCGATGGCCGCCGGGCAGCACGCTGGTGTCGAGCACGATGCCATCGAAGATGTCCTCGTCCGGCGCGGCCAGGACGTGCTCCACCTTTCCCACCTTCTCGCCGTCGCAGCTATAGCACTCGGCTCCCTTGCCGAGTTCGAGATATGAGCTGGGTGAGCCGAGGTCTTCCACGCGGCGGAGGCTAGCGCCCTGAAAGGATCCTGAGATGGAATTCGGCGTCTCCTACTTCCCGACCGACGAATCCGTCGAGCCTGCCGAGCTCGCCCGGATGGCCGAGGAACGCGGCTTCGAGTCGGTCTTCGTCACCGAGCACACCCACATCCCCGCCGCCCGTGAGACGGACTATCCGGCGGGGGGCGAGCTGCCGCGGGAGTACTGGCGGATCTACGACCCGTTCGTCGCGCTGACGACGATGGCCGACGCGACGGAGCGGATCCGGATCGGCAATGCGATCTGCCTGCTGGTCGAGCGGGACCCGATCACCACCGCGAAGGAGGTCGCCTCCCTCGACCGGCTCTCCGGCGGACGGATGCTGTTCGGCGTCGGGGCCGGCTGGAACCTGGAGGAGATGCGAAACCACGGCACCGACCCGGCGAAGCGCTTCCGGATCCTCCGCGAGCGGGTCGAGGCCTGCAAGGAGATCTGGACGAACGAGGAGGCGACCTACCACGGGGAGTTCGTCGACTTCGAGCGGATCGTCTGCCGGCCGGCGCCGCTGCAGGAGCCCCACCCGCCGGTCCTGGTCGGCGGTAACGGCCCGCACGTGCTCCAGCGAGTGCTCGCCTTCGGCGACGGGTGGTTCCCCAACCGGATCCCGCCAGACGACCAGATGATCGCCCGGGTCGAGGAGCTTCAGCGGCTCGGAGAGGAGGCCGCGCGCGGCCGGATCCCGGTGACGATCCAGATCCCGCCGAAGGATCCGGCGGTGCTCGAGCGATACGAGCGGGCGGGCGTCACCCGCGCCGTCCACATGCTGCGCGCCGGAGACGCCGGCGCTCGCGACTCGGCCGAGCGCAAGCTGGACGAATGGACCGCGCGGATCGAGGCGTATTCGGGCGTTTGAGCTGAATCCGCCACCGCGACGGATAGAGTCGCGCGCCGTGTACGACTTCCTGCTCTTCGTCCACGTGCTATCGGCCTTCTGCCTCGGGGCCGCCGTCGTCATGTTCTCGTCATTCGTCCTCGGTGGTCCCATCGACCGCCCGACCAAGCTCGTCACGGAGATCCTCTGGGGAGTCGGCGGACTCGGCACGCTCGTCTTCGGCATCTGGCTGGCGCTGAACCGGCCCGAGTACGAGATCTGGGACGGCTGGATCATCGCCGCGCTCGTCCTCTGGGTCCTCGCCAACGGGGCGGGCGCCCGGGTCAGCCGCGACCTGCGGCCCGTCGCCGACGGTTCAACGGTCGCGATCGACCGGCGGGTCGTGTTCTCCCACTGGATGCGCGTCCTCTGGGTCATTCTCCTGCTGGTCGTCATGGTCTGGAAGCCGGGAGCGTAAGCGTGCTCGCCCTGATCCGCCCGGACTCCTGGTTCCTCCCCCTCTTCCTGCACATCGCTGGGGCGATGGTTCTCGTCGGAGCGCTGACCCTGGCATCGGTCTACCTGATCGTCTCCTGGCGGAGCGGCTCCGCCGCGCTCATTCGGAGCGCCTACATGAGCCTCTTCTACGCCGCCCTCCCCGGCTACATCGTCCTCCGGGTAGGAGCGGAATGGATCGCGGACAAGGAAGGCCTGACCGATTCCAATCTGACCTGGGTCGGGATCGGCTACGGCGTCAGCGACATCGGCGCCCTGCTCTTGATTGTTTCCCTCATCATCGGGGGCATCTCGGTCAGGCGGATGAACCGAGGGGGCACTCCCTCGCCGATCGCGGCTCGGATCGTCACCGGACTGGTTTCCCTTGTCCTGATCGCCTACCTGGTCGCGGTCTGGGCGATGACGACGAAACCGACCTAGCCGACGTCGGGGCGTTTGTCGCGTTGGTTCCGGACGTCCGGAACGAAAGCGACAAGTAGCCGCTTATCGTCCAAAGCAGCTATTCGCCGATCGGGCTAACCGGTGTCGCCGGCGCGCCACTCTTTCAGCCAGGCATCCAGAGTGTCGCTCAAGCTCTTCAGTTCTTCTGCGGTTGCTTTGTGTCCGGCGACCCGGGGAACGTCGCTGTCGAAGGCTGCGGCTGCGGTGTCAGAGGTCTCGTCGTCAAGCCTCGATACGACGCCGATCAACCTGTTGACGACATCTGCGAGGCCGGCGACGCGCTC
>JBKPND010000066.1:0-8720 GCA_046732465.1 Actinomycetota bacterium | reverse complement strand
AGGTCGTCGGTCCATATGGAGGGACCGCTCGGCAGCCGGGGCTCGCACTGAGCGCCACGCCCTCCGAGGATCGGACCATCTGGACGTTCACCCTGCGCCTCGGCGTCCACTTCCAGGATGGGACGCCGTTCAACGCGGCGGCCGTGCTGGCCAACTCGCGGCGCTGGCAGAGCGATCCGCGCGGGCGGGCGCTGCTTCCGCATCTGTTCGCCGTCGATGCCCCGCGGCCGGACGAGGTCCGCTTCCTACTCGACCAGCCGGTCCGGGATTTCGCTGGCCGCCTGGCCTCGCCCCGGCTCGGCATCGTCTCGCCGGGCGCGCTCGACCCGCAGAGCGGACAACGCGCCCGGTTCCTCCCGGACGCCCGAGGTCCGGGGACCGGGGCCTTCCAGCCGGTCGCCGGGGGGCCGGCGCGGCTCGAGCTCTCGCGGTTCGCCGACTGGTGGGGGAGCCCGTTGGGCCTCGGCCCTGCGCTCGACGGCGTGACCTTCGTGGCGGCGCCGAAGCCCGACCAGCGCCTTCGGCTCCTGGCGGGCGGGGCGGTTCAAGTGGCGGATCCGCTCGACGCCTTGGGCCTCCGCGCCGCCCGCTCCGATCCGCTGCTCTATGCCGTGGGGGGTCCACTGAGCGGCATCGGCATGGAGGGCTCGGTGCGCGGGATCTCCTCGGCCGGCGACGTCCCGAGCCTCACCGGCGTCTGGCTCACCCGGCTCACCGGCTGACGGGCCTCGGCTGCGACGAGCCTGGACTGACCAGCGGCTCGCTGACGCCGGACGAGCGCGAGTAGGCTCGCACCGTGCAGATCGGGGTTCACCTGCCCCTGATGGAGTTCGGGGGAGAAGGGCAGTCGGTCGCGCGGGTGATGGAGACCGTCGACACGGCGCGGGAATGCGGCCTCGACGCGATCTCAGCCAACGACCACCTCGTGTTCTCGACTCCCTGGCTGGACGGGTTGACGGCGCTTGCCGCGGCGAGCGAGCGCTCGGGAGAGATGACCCTGGCGACGACCGTCGCGCTGCCCGCCGTGCGCGGCCCGGTCGCCCTGGCGAAGGCCCTGGCCGCCCTGGACATCCTGAGCGAGGGCCGCGTGATCGCTGGGGTGGGGCCGGGGTCGTCGCCTCGCGACTACGAAGCCGTCGGACTCTCCTTCGACGAGCGCTGGCCCCGCTTCGACGAGTCCGTGGCGATCCTGCGCAGCCTGCTTCGCGGCGAGGCTGCACCGGCGACCCGCTTCTACGCGCTCCCCGACTCCGAGCTCGCGCCCCGGCCCTACCGGGAGGACGGGATCCCGATCTGGGTCGGGAGCTGGGGCTCCGACGCCGGCCTCCGCCGGGTAGCTCGCCTCGCCGACGGCTGGCTCGCCTCCGCATACAACACGAGCCCGGAGGTCTTTGCCACCGCCAGGGCGTCGCTGGCCGAGAACTTAGCCGGGCAAGGGCGGGAGGCGTCTGGCTTTCCGAACGGCCTGGCGACCATGTGGACCTGGGTCAGCGAGGACTCCACCGAAACCGCTCGCGTTCTCGACGAGGGCCTTGCGCCGCGGCTGGGACGGGATCCCGACGAGCTGCGTGATCGGCTCTGTATCGGTTCCCCTGAGCACTGCGCGAGCGTTCTCTCCGACTACGCCCGCGCCGGATGCGAGTGGGTCCAGCTCTGGCCGCTGGGCGACGAGCCTCGGCAGATAGAGATACTGGCGGAACGCGTGATCCCGGAGATCTCAGCGTGAGCCTCTGGCTGATGGCCCTGATCGTGGTCGCCGCCGCCAGCGCCGCGGTCGGGCTCATGTACCTGGTGAGGCGCCGGGCGAGCGTCGATCACTTCTTCATCGAGGTAGAACGGGGCGCCGGGATCTTCGCCTTCCTCGGCACGGCATTCGCAGTGCTCCTCGCCTTCGTCGTCCTCGAGGCCTTCCAGAGCTTCAATGACGCGAAAGCCGGGGCGGAGGAGGAGGCAATCACCGTGGTGCAGCTCTCCCGAACCGCGGAGTTCTTCCCTCCAGCCGAGCGAGATCCGATCGAGGGTGCCCTGATCTGTTACGGACGCGCGGTGATCCACAACGCGTGGCCGGCGATGAAGCACGGACACCGCGGCGAAGTGGTTCAGACCTGGGTGAACCGCTTGGAGAAGGGCCTTCACCACCTGAATCCCGAGACTCGCGCCCAGGAGGCCGCCTTCTTGCAGCTGCTCGAGCAGGAGGACAAGCGCACCGATGCCCGCCGCGTGCGGCTGAGCGAGGCAAACCGTGCCCTGCCGGCGCCCGCCTGGTTCGTTCTCGGCCTCGGGGCGATCGTGACGGTCGGATTCGCCCTCTTCTTCGCGGACCGACGCGAGCACTTCATCGTGCAGGGGAGCCTGATCGCCGCGATCGCGGCGCTCGTTGTCGCCGGGTTGCTCCTCGTCTGGTTCCTCGATCATCCGTACGAGGACCGGGCCGGCAGCATCAAGCCGGACGAGATGGAGCGCCAGCTTGTGATCGTCGAGGGCGAGCAGAGGAACGTCACGGTGCCCTGTGACGAGCGGGGCAATCCGATCGACGTTCCCGCGTAGCCACTAGACCCGGCAATTGCCCTTCGCCAAGCCCGCCGCCCAGAGGATGCCGCCGAGCAGATGGCGCCTGAAGGTCGGCTCAGAGTACGACTCGATGGTGTGGCCGCCGGCCGTGTACCAGGCCCGGCGGCCCTTGAAGGGGTGGCACCAGGCGATCGGGTGGTCGGCGCCCATCGTCCCGCCGGAGTAGGTGGATTCGTCGAGGGTGGCCAGCACGTGGACGGCGCCGCGCGGGTTGGAGCGGAAGTCGTACCACTCGTCCGTTCGTGTCCAGCGAGCCGGGAGGTGGCGCGTCGAGGGATGCGACCGGTCGGTGACGTCGACCGCGGCCGGCTGGATGGCGGGGTGCGACTGGAAGTAGGCGCCGAGCAGGCGGCCGTAGAAGGGCCACTCGTACTCGGTGTCCGCGGCCGAATGGACGCCGACCCAGCCGCCGCCGTGGCGGATGAAGGACCTGAAGGCCGCCTGCTGCCGCGGAGCGAGGACGTCGCCGGTGGTGTTGAGGAAGACGACGGCGTCGAAGCGGCCCAGGCGTTTCCGAATGAGCGTCTTCGCGTTCTCGGTGGCGGCGACCGAGAAGCCGTTCGCTCGCCCGAGGCTCCTGATCGCGGCGATCCCGGCCGGGATCGAGTCGTGACGGAATCCCGCGGTCTTCGAGAAGACGAGGACGTGCGCCTGCTGCTCGGGCTTCGCCTGCCCATCTCCGCCGGAGATGACGAGCGCGGCCACCGCCACAACCGGCACGACGATCGCGACGCTCAGCGTCGCGCGTCTCGCCCTCGAGGTCATGTTGGAATTGTCGCCGCCTGCGCATGGCGGCCTGTATTCAACCGCTTGGTTTAATAGCTCGGATGACGCTCGCGACGTAACCGCGCGGGCATCGGTGAGACGAATCGACATGGGCATCCAGGGATTCGCGTACAAGACGATCGAGGTCGGGCCCACCGGGTACCGGCCCGGAACTGCCGGCGATGGGCCGCCGGTCCTGCTCCTGCACGGCTTCCCGGAGACCCACTACTGCTGGCACCGGGTCGCGCCGGGCCTTGCCGAGGAACACACCGTCGTCGTCTGCGATCTGAAGGGCTACGGGGAGAGCCGCTCGGAACCCGGTGGCGAGCTGGGGGAGGGCTACTCGAACCGCGAGCGGGCCGCCGAGCTCGTCGAGCTGATGAAGCATCTCGGGCACGAGCGCTTCTCGGTCGTGGGCCACGACCGCGGCGGGCGCGTCGCCTACCGGATGGCCCTCGACCATCCCGATGCGGTCGAGCGCCTCAGCGTGCTCAACGTCATCCCGACCGTCGAGCAGTTCGAGCGCATGGACGGCGACACCGCCCTCGGCTACTGGCCGTTCATCTTCCTGGCCCAGCCGCCTCCGTTCGCCGAGCGGGTGCTCTCGGCGAGCGCGGAGTTCGTGCTGCGAAACATCCTCGAGTCGTGGCCCGCCTCGCCCGACGCGATCTCTCCCGAGGCGACCGAGCACTACCTGCGCGGCTTCACGGCCGAGACGCTCCCCGGGATCACCGCCGAGTACCGGGCGTCTTTCCACATCGATCGTCCGATGGACGCGGACGATCGCGTCGCGGGGCGAACGATCGCCTGCCCGCTGCTCGTCCACTGGGGATCTGAGGAGGGGCAGATGTCGGACTCGCTCGAGGTCTGGCGCGAGTGGGCCGACGCCGTGGAGGGAAGCCCGCTGCCCTCCGGCCACTTCATCCCGGAGGAGGCGCCGGAGGAGCTGCTCGCCTCCCTGCGGCGCTTCCTCGCGGGTTAGTGCGGCTGAGAGGAGTCGAACCTCCACGGCCCGTTAGGGCCACAAGGCCCTCAACCTTGCGCGTCTACCAGTTCCGCCACAGCCGCTTGAGGGCAGCCGATGATAGTCGGCGCGGGAGGGGGAACGTTCGGCCCGGAACGCTCCTTGAAACCGTCCGTGGGGCGCGCTACTCTCCGAACATGTGTTCGCCCATTGCATCGATCGCCGCCCGTCAAGTGCGGCTGGCTGAGGAGGGTTAAGTGGACCTCGTCAAGGACCTGTCGAAACGCCAGAAGGAGATCTTCGACTTCATCGGCAGCTACCTGAGCAAGCATGGCTATCCGCCCACGGTGCGCGAGATCGGCAAGGCCGTCGGGCTCCATTCCTCCTCGACCGTGCACGCCCACCTCTCCAAGCTCGAGAGCCTCGGCGTGCTCAAGCGGGATCCCTCCAAGCCGCGAGCGCTCGAGGTGATGGTCCAGCGGGCGAAGAAGGCCGTCCGTCCCGCCGGTCTGCCCTTGGTGGGGCAGGTCGCCGCAGGTGAGCCAATCCTGGCCGAGGAGAACATCGAGGACTACCTCGAGGTGCCGGACGTCGTAGGCGGCGAGGACGGCGACTACATCCTCCGGGTTCGCGGCGAGTCGATGAAGGACGCCGGCATCTTGGAGGGGGACTTCGTCGTGGTGCGCCCCACGGAGCGCGCCCGCGACGGCGAGATCGTGGTCGCCCTGCTCGAGGACGAGGCGACCGTCAAGCGCTTCTTCCGTGAGAAGGATCAGGTCCGGCTGCAGCCGGAGAACAAGAGCATGAAGCCGATTCGCACCCGCGACGCGCGCATCCTTGGTCGCGTCATCGGAGTCTTCAGGAGGGTCTCGTGACGGTCCTCGCCGTCGAAGAGGAGGCCCGCCTGTTCGAGCCGTCCGAGGTGACGCTTGAAGATCAGATCCTCGGCGCCTGGGAGGCCCTGACGGCTCACGGCCGGGCGGAGTGCCCGGTGTGTCATGGAGAGCTGGAGCGCGGTGGCTGTGCCACCTGCGGCTCCTCGCTCTCCTGACAGTCCCTAGAACGGCCGCGAAAACGAGGTGTGCAGCAGTCGCGCTGATCGGAGGTACCCTGCCTAATGCGAGTCAGGCAGTCGCGGAGATGACGAAAGGAGTCTTCGAGGAAAGTCCGGACACCACAGGGCAAGGCGGTGGGTAACGCCCACCCGGGGAAACCCGCGGGAAAGTGCCGCAGAGATCAGACCGCCGATGGCGCGGCCACACGTGAGCCGCGCACAGGCAAGGGTGAAAAGGTGCGGTAAGAGCGCACCGGCGTCGCGGTGACGCGGACGCGCAAGGCAAACCCCGCCCGGTGCAAGGCCAAGTAGGACCGTCGACCCAGCCCGGCGAGGTCCAGGTGGGCCGCACAGATGGATGGCTGCCCCCGACAGAATCCGGCTTACAGACTCGCTAAGGAAGAGGCCCCGCAAGGGGCCTCTTCTATTGCCCGGGGCTTTGCCGAGTTTGGGTCCCTATAGGCCCCCAAGTCGGCAAAGCCTCAGCCTGGCCGCGTGAAGATGCCGGTCTCGCAGGTCTCGGGCCACTCGTCCTTGACGCCGACGAACTTGCGGAAGCGCCAGCCCGAGAGCAACTCGAACGCCTCGGCATATCCCGGCCGATCGGAGTCATCGAGCAACAACAGCCCTCCGGGCCGCACCTTCTTCATTGCCGGTTTCAACACGTCGATTCGCGTCACGGTTGGGGCCTCCAAGAAGTCCACCACGACGAGATCGAAGGACGCAGCGGGAAGGGCCCCGACCCGCTCGGCCAATTCATCGATCGGCTCGACGCGAAGCTCGACGTTGCCGAGTCCGAGCTCATCGAGGCGACCGCGGGTATGGCCGGCCCAGAACTCGTTGTCCTCGAAGGAGAGGACGCTCCCGGCCCGCCGCGCGAACCAGACCGTGGAGCGACCCGCACCGAGCTCGAGGATCGACCATTCGGAGCGGATCCGCCGCCGCAGCCAGCCGATCGCCGCCGGCACGATCCAGGGCCGCTCGGGCGTGCGGCCCGTCTTCGCCCTCAGCCAGGCGGCCGGGTAGCGCAGCCATCCGGAGAGCGGCATCGGCTCGCGGACCGTGTGAAAGCGCCCCGCCCGGGTCCCGGGATCGTGCGGGCCTCTCAGTGCGACTTCGGCGGCCACTTGCCCGACTCGACCTTCCTCTTGAACGCGCGCTGCCGCCGCAGCGCGTCGCGCATCAGCAGCGGGGTGAGGCGGAGCGAGAGCTTCGGGTGGCGGTCGAAGAAGCGAGCGAACTGCCCTCGCCAGCGCGGGATGGTGAGCACCGGCTTGGGCTTGTCGAGCAACCGCTCGACGTGCTCGGCGACCTGCTCGGGCATCAGCATCACCCCGGAGAAGGAGAGCGCGTCGTTCGGGTCGTCGAGCTTGTCGTTGATCATCGGCGTCCAGACTCCGTCCGGGCACACGCACGAGATCTGGATCGCCCCCAGCCCGTCGCGTCTCAGGTCCGCCGCGGTGCCGAGGCTGAAGGCGATCGCCGCGTGCTTGCTTGCGGAGTAGGCGACGATCCCAGTCGCGGCCGCCAGGCCCGCGAGCGAGATCAGGTTGATGATCTGACCCCGCCCGCCGCGCCGCATCTGCTCGATCGCGGCGAGCGTACCGTGGACGGTGCCGAGGTAGTTGACCTCGAGGTGCTTGCGGTAGGTGTCCACCGGCTGCTGATGCGCGAGGCCGGTGATCAGGACGCCTGCGTTGTTCACCCAGATGTCGAGCGAGCCGGATCGCTCAACCACCTGCTGCGCCGCGGCGCGGACGGCGTCGGAATCCGTGACGTCGAGGGGGAGAGCCCAGGCGCGGTCACCGAGCTGCTCGGCCGCGGAAGCGGTGTTCGCCTCATCGACATCGGTCACCGCCACTTCGTAGCCCCGCCCGACGAGGCGGCGCGCGATCTCGAGGCCCATGCCCCGTCCGGCTCCAGTGACCAGCGCTCCCGGCATCGGGCGCAGCATACGTTTCGCGATGAAAGGTTCGGCTCAGAACGACCGACCTGAAAAGTAGGTGGATGGCGGGCGGGACTCTGCTAACGTGCCGCGCGTTCTTCCGCTGAATCTCCGCCACGACAAAGGCCGGAGATCGGGGGACCCACTTAGTTGGGGCGAATCGCGGCCAGTACGCCGCGTAGCGCGATCTTTCAGCGCGAGCCCGTCAGCTAACCCCGAAAGCAACGAAAGAGGAAGGTTTGACGAGCAAGCGAACAATTCGTGCGATTGCAGGGCTCGCATGCGTGGCCGCGCTCGGCGTCGGAGCATCCACCGCCAGCGCCCAGACCGGCGGCGTGCCGGGAGGCACCCCCTCGCCCTCCGAGCCGACCGCCCAGCCGAGCTCGTCGCCGAGCTGGACCGTCTACAAGAAGGCCACCTGGTACGGCCCCGGCTTCTGGGGCAAGTCCACGGCCTGCGGGACCATGCTGAGCCCCACCACCATCGGCGTCGCCCACAGGAAGCTCCCCTGCGGCACGACGGTGACCTTCAGCTATGCCGGCCGCAGCGTTACGGCGACCGTGATCGACCGCGGCCCGTTCCGCAAGGGCTACGCCTGGGACCTGACCAAGAAGACCGCGAAGCGCGTCGGCTTCCTCGCGGTCGGCTCCGGACCGATCACGGCCACGGTCACGCCGCCGGCTGCCTAACCCGGCTTCGCCACCAGATCGCGGCCACAAGCGGCCGCCCCACGTAACTGCTCGGGGCTTCGCCCCTCGCTCATAGTGGAGCGGCCTGGTGGCTGCTAAGCCGCGTCCTCGCGCAGCACCGCGGGATTGCCCTCCTGGGGCAGAGCCGCGACGGAGGCGAACAGGCTCTCGAACTCGGCGAGCGCCAGCTCGGCGACCGCGTCGAGGATCTCCTCGTCCGACCAGCCGGCCTCGCGTGCCTCCTCGACCAGGTGGTGGGGAGGACGCTCGGTGGGGTTGAGCGTTTCGCGGAGCAGGGCGAGCAGCGCCGCCTCCTTCTCATCCGAGGAGGTGAAGTTGCGCGCCCGGGCGACCTCGTCGAGGCCGAGCCCGGCGACCCGCGCGGTGCGGGCATACTGGGTCAGCGTGTAGGGGTCATGCCGCCACTCGGCAACCGCGAGGCCGATGCGCTCGCGGGTGGCACGGGGCAGATTGCTCGAGCGAAGCTCGGTGCGGAGACGCGTGTAGCCGCGCAGTGCGGCCGGGGACTCGGCGAGCACGCCTAGGAACTTGGAGACGGCACCGCCGGCCGTCTGAATGCTCTTGATAAGCGGAGCGCTTCCGTCCGGGGCGGTGAGCTCATCGTGGATGTGGAAGCGACTGACGTCTGTCTTTACGGTCATTTCCTCGATCCGCCGTTTACATTGGGCTTACTTTACTTTTAGCCGGTTACTTACGCCTCGTAAGTGTACA
>JBKPND010000065.1:0-66659 GCA_046732465.1 Actinomycetota bacterium | reverse complement strand
CTTGGCTTCCACAAAGCACTCGATCCGCGTCCGTGGTTTCCCGGACGGTCCTCGACACTGATCGGCGAGCTTGCAGCCCGCCGCACCCTACCCGCGATCCCTGCGCGAACCCCCCATCCGGGGGGTTGGGCCCGCTTACGGTGGCGTAACCCGAGCGTCTCTGCTGGGGTACCCGGTTGAGACATGCTCAGCGAGCAGGAATCGCTCAGCTCCGAGGCCCTGGACGTGGTCGTGCGCCTTCTCTTCGAACTCGAGGAGGAGAGGGGCCTCGACGACTTCTACGACCGCCTCTGCGAGGCGATCTGCCTGCAGACCTCGATGGAGCGCGCGGTCCTGTTCCTCTACGACGCGGAGCGCCGGATGGTCCTGCCGGCCGGCAGCCACGGCGTCTACCGCGAGTTCATCCAACACGGCTACGGGACGCTCGAGGAGACACCAATCGCCCAGCGGGCCCTCTCCGAGGATCGCGTTGTCGAGACCACCGACCTCGAGCGCGACGTTCCGGCGCGCTACAAGAACCTGCCGGGCGTGGTCAAGCTCACCTGCACCCCGGTCGCGGCCGCGGGGCGCTGGCTGGGCGTGATCTTCGCCGACCGCGACGGGCAGCCCTTCGCCACGACCTCGCATGAGCGGTCGACGATGCACGCGCTCGGCAGGACCGCCGCGCTCGCCAGCCACGTCCGCGAGGTGACCCGCCAGCTCGAGCGCAGCCGCCGCCTCTCGGAGCGGATCGACCTCGCCCGCGAGGTGCACGAGCGGGTGACCCAGCGGCTCTTCGGTGTCTCGCTGGCGCTCGGGTCGGACCGCCCGCTGGCCGACGAGGACCGCGAGCGGTGTGCCGCTGAGATCAAGGCCGCGCTGGGCGACCTGCGGGAGGCGCTGATCGGCTCGGCCGGGAGCTCGCTGATGGAGCTCGCCGACGGAGGCCTGCGCTCGGAGCTCGACCGCCTTGGCCGCCAGTACAAGCGCCTGCCACTGGTTGTGGACTGGCGCGACGGGGCGGACGTGCCGGAGAGGCTCGAGCCCCTGGCGGTCTCGATCCTGAACGAGGCGCTCCGAAACGCCGAGAAGCACGCGGAGCCGAGCGAGGTGCGGGTGACGATCGACACGCCCGACGGGGCCTTCCTGATGGAGATTCGAAACGACGGCCTGGAGTCGTCCGCCGGCGCTGCCGGTGGCGGTGGGTCCCGGATGGGCCTGCGGCTCGCCTCCTACGAGGCGCTGCAACGAGGGGGCATGCTGGAGTACGGCCGGGAGGAGGATCAATGGCGAGTGCGTCTGGTGCTGCCGAACAGCTGAACGGCGGCGGCCAGCTCAGCGTGCTCGTCGTCGACGACCACGCGGTCGTGCAGTGGGGCTTTCGCCTGCTGCTCGGGCGTCAGCAGTGGATGGGCGAATGCGATGTCGCCTCGAACACCGAGGAGGCGGTAGAGCTCGCCCGTCGCAGCAAGCCGGACGTGGCGCTGGTGGACCTCTTCCTCGGCGAGCGCTCGGGGGCCGAGCTCTGCGAGGCGCTTCGGGAGGTATCGCCGAAGACGCGGGTCCTCCTGATCTCCGGGGCCGGCTGGATCTCCCCGGAGGCCGCCAAGGCGGCGGGTGCCTCCGGCTTCATCTCCAAGGACTGGAGCGCCGAGGAGGTCGCGAACGCCGTGCGCATGGTCGGACGCGGGATGACGGTGTTCGCCCGCCAAGCGGAGGGACCCGCGACGCCGCTCTCATCGCGCGAGCGGGAGGTCCTCGAGTTGATCGGCGCGGGCGCGACCAACCGCGAGATCGCCGAGCGGCTCTTCCTCTCTCCGCACACCATCAAGGACCACACGACCGCGCTCTACCGCAAGCTGGGCGTCCGGAACCGAGCCGAGGCGGCCCGCAAGGCCGAGCAGCTCGGGCTGACCCGGCCCTAGCCAGGCCGACGGTCGGCTTGATCCCCCGCCCGTCCCCCGGAACCCCCCCGATCGGGGGGCATGGGGCCCGGGGTCCTTCACCCGCTCGCTGCGCGGGGGTAGGCATAGTGCATGGACGCCAGCAACGCTTCTGCTGTCCTCTTTCCGGGACAGGGGGTCGGTGACGCGTCGAGCCGCGAGCTCGTCGCCGCCGTCCGCCCCGATCTGCTCGAGCTCGCCACCGAGCTCGTCGGCGAGGACCCCTTCGAGCGGATGTCCGACGGGACGGCATACGCCCAGCCCGCCGTCTACTGCGCCTCCATCGCGGGCTACGAGCAGCTCGGCCGCCCGCCCGCCGAGTACTTCGCCGGGCACTCGCTCGGCGAGGTCGGTGCCCTGGCCGCAGCGGGCGCGATCGATGACGCCGACGGCGTCCGCATCGTGGTCGCCCGCGGCCGCGTCATGGAGGACGCCGCCGGCCGCGGTGAGCCCGGCGCCATGCTCGCGGTCGGGAGCAACCGCGACGGCGCCGCCGCACTCGCCGCCGAGCACGGGCTGAGGCTCGCGAACGAGAACTCTCCCCAGCAGTTCGTCCTCTCAGGACCGTTGGCTGCGATCGAGGCGGCGGAGGCAGCCGCCAAGAGCTCGGGGACCCGGGCCAAGAAGCTCGCGGTCGCCGGCGCCTTCCACACCGAGGCCATGTCCTCCGGCGTCGAACCCTTCCGGGCCGCGCTCGATCAGGTCGAGTTCCGCGAGCCCGAGGCGCCCGTGGTCTCCTCGACCACCGCCGAGCCCTTCGGCGATGACGTCCGAGATGCGCTGGCGGCGTCACTGACCAGCCCCATCCGCTGGACGGCCGTTCTCGGCCGACTCCGCGAGCTGGGCGTGACCCGATATGTGGACGTGGGCCCCGGAAAGGTGCTCGCCGGCCTCGTCCGCCGGACGATCGATGACGCCAAGACAGAGACACTCGCCAGCCGGGAGTCCGCCGTTGCCTGAGCTCGAACCCGGACAGCGGTGGGAGGTTGACTCCTCACTGGTCGATCCCGACGCGTTGATCGCGCGGGCCACGGGCGCGGCCAACGGGTCCCGGAAGGTGAGGGGCCCCGGGATCGCGGCGGTCGCCGCCTGGCTCCCTGAGCGGGTCATCGAGAACGAGGAGCTGGCCCGCCCGCTCGGAGTGGACTCGGAGTGGATCTCGTCTCGCACCGGCATCCATCGCAGGCGCCGGGTCACCGGCGAGGGCCTCGTTGATCTCGCGGCCGGGGCGGGAGCCAAGGCGCTGGCGCTCGGCGGGGTCGACCCCGCCGAGCTCGACCTCCTCCTGGTCGCCACCTTCACCCCCGATCAGCTCCAGCCGCACGCTGCGCCGCTGGTCGCCAGCCGGCTCGGCGCCTCCTCCGCAGGCGCCATCGACGTGGGCGCGGCCTGCACCGGTTTCCTCTCCGCGCTCTCGCTCGCGACTGCGCAGCTCGAGTCCGGGCGCGCCCGTGCGGCGCTCGTCGTCGGCGCCGAGGTGCTCAGCCGAGTCACCGACTACACCGACCGGCGAACGGCGGGGCTGTTCGGGGACGGCGCCGGAGCCGCGGTGCTCAGGCCCGGCGGACCGGGCCTGATCGGCCCGATCGCGCTGCGCTCCGACGGCAGCCGGGCGGAGTTGATCCAGGCCGACCACGACGACCGGCTGGTCCGCATGGACGGCCGCGCCACCTTCCGCGCGGCGGTCGCCGCGATGTCCAACACGACGCAGCAGGTCGTCTCGGACGCCGGCCTGGCGCTGGACGAGATCGACCTCTTCGTCTACCACCAGGCCAACTCGCGGATCATCTCCGCCGTCGGCGAGCGCCTCGACCTGCCCGCCGGACGGGTGATCGACTGCCTCGCCGAGTACGGCAACACCTCGGCCGCCAGCATCCCGATCGCCCTCTCGGAGGCTGCCTCCACCGGCTTGCTGCAGAAGGGCTCGCGCGTCCTGCTCTCGGCATTCGGCGCGGGCCTCACCTGGGGCGCCGGGGTCATCGAATGGGAGGGCACGGCGTGAGCACGGTCGAGACCACCCCGGACAAGAAGGAGCGCGGCGCGCCGCAGAGCGTGAGCTGCGCGCTGGTGACCGGCGCCTCCCGCGGGATCGGCGCCGCCACCGCGAGGGCGCTCGCGGCGACCGGCTGGGCGGTGGGGGTCAACTACAGCCGCGACCGGGAGGGCGCCGAAGCCGTCGCCGCCTCGATCGCCGATGACGGTGGGAGCGCGCTGGCGCTCGGCGCCGATGTGGCCGATGCCGCGGCGGCCGAAGAGATGCTCGCGCGACTCACCGACGAGCTCGGCCCCGTCCTGGTGCTGGTCAACAACGCCGGCATGACCGCGGACAACCTCTCGATGAGGCTGAGCGACGAGGACTGGTCGCGGGTGCTGGACGTCAACTTGACCGGGGCCTTCCGGCTGACGCGTGCCGCCCTCGGCCCGATGATGCGCCGGCGCTTCGGCCGGGTGATCAACGTCGCCTCGGTCGTCGGCCTGCGGGCCAACCCGGGCCAGGCCAACTACGCCGCGTCGAAGGGCGGGCTGATCGCCTTCACGCGGACGGTGGCCGCCGAGGTCGCCCGCCGCGGCGTCACCGTGAACGCGGTCGCCCCCGGTCTGATCGAGACCGAGCTGACTCGCGACTTCACCGGCAACGGCGCGGACTCGAACGGCTCGAGCACGCTGCTCGACGCGATCCCGGCGAGACGTCCGGGATCGCCGGAGGACGTAGCGGCCTGCATCCGCTTCCTCGCCTCCGACGAGGCCGCCTACGTGACCGGAGCCGTGCTGCCGGTCGACGGCGGCATGTCCGCCTGACCTGCACATCCCAGACCACATCGACGAAAGGAGACCGATGACAACCGCAACCAAGGACCAGGTTCAAGAGAGGGTGATCGCCGCCCTCGTCGAGTTCGGTGAGGAGCCGGAAAACGTGAAGCCGGACTCCCGCTTCGAGGACCTCGACATCGACTCGCTCGACCTCGTCGAGTTGGCCCAGGTGATCGAGGACGAATACAAGATCGAGGTGACGGACGCCGACATGGACAAGATCACGACCGTTCAGGACGTGGTCGACTTCGTGGCCGAGCGCCAGTCATGACTCGGCGGGTCGCGATCACCGGGATCGGGGCCGTCACACCGCTCGGGGTCGGCGCTCCGGCCCTGCACGAGCGCTGGGCGGCCGGCGAGTCCGGAATCGAGGACGGCCTCGGGCGCTGCTCGGACTTCGAGCCGACGGACCACCTGACCCGGCGGCAGGTGCGCCGCACCGATCGCTTCACACAGCTCGCCCTGGCGGCGGCCGCGGAGGCGATCTCCCAGGCCAGCCTCGACGAGGCGCCCTACAACCGGGCCGAGATCGGCTCCGTGATCGGGACGGGGATCGGTGGCCTCTCCACGATCGAGTCCGAGCACATCACCCTTCGGGAGAAGGGGCAGCGCGCGGTTTCGCCGCACTGCGTTCCCCAGATGATGGCCAACTCGGCCGCCGGCGCCCTGGCGATCGAGCACGACCTTCGCGGCCAGTGCTACGGCACGGTGTCCGCCTGCGCCGCCGGGGCCCACGCCCTCGGCGCCGCCGCACGCATGGTCCAGCACGGCGACGCCGTCGCCTGCGTCGCGGGCGGCAGCGAGGCGGCGATCACCGATCTGGCAACCGCTGCCTTCGCCGAGATGGGCGCGACGTCGCCCACCGGGATCTCCCGTCCCTTCGACCGCCGCCGCGACGGTTTCGTCATGGGCGAGGGCGCCGGTGTGATGGTGCTCGAGGACGCCGAGACGGCCGAGCTGCGCGGCGCGCAGATCCTCGGCTACCTGACCGGCTACGGCGCCACCGCCGACGCGCATCACATGACCGCTCCGGAGCCCACCGGCGACGGCGCTGCCCGCGCGATCCGCAAGGCGCTGGCCGACGCTGAGGTAGAGCCGGGGCAGCTCGCCTACGTGAACGCCCATGGCACCTCGACCCCGCTCAACGACCGCTCCGAGACCGAGGCGCTGAAGACGGCGCTCGGGGAGCGGGCGCCGCAGATCCCGACCTCCTCGACCAAGTCGGCGATCGGGCATCTGCTCGGTGCGGCCGGCGCGGTGGAGGGCGTGGCGACGATTCAGGCCCTGCGGGCCAAGACCGCGCCGCCGACGCTCAACTACGAGGAGCCCGACGAGGGGCTCGACCTCGACTACGTCACCTCGGGATCGAGGGAGCTGGACGTGAACGGCCACCCGGCCATCGGGATCTCGAATTCCTTCGGCTTCGGCGGCCACAACGTCGTCCTCGTCATGGAGGCGGTCGCGTGAGCGGCCGCCATAGATGTGGGTGGGTCGCGTCGTGAACCTGATGCTCGCCGAACGCGAGGCGACGAGGGCCGAGCGGCTCACACCGGTCGGCCGTCTGGAGGCGCTCTGCGATCCCGGCTCGCTCGAGCTGGTCCGGACCAGGATCGCCTCACGCTCCGCCCGCTCGGCACCCGGGGACGGCGTCGTCGCGGGCGCCGGCACCGTCGGCGGACGCCCTGTCTACTGCTACGCGCAGGACCAGGGGTTCGCCGGCGGGTCGCTCGGCACCGCCCAGGCCGAGACGATCGTCCGCCTGCTCGAGCTGGCCGGCCGGGCGTCCGCCCCGGTGGTCGGGTTCATCGCCTCCGGCGGCGCACGCATCGACGAGGGCGCCGGCGCGCTCGGTGGCTATGGGGCGATCTTCCGCGAGCACGTCGCGCTCTCGGGACGCGTGCCGCAGATCAGCGTGATCACCGGCACCTCGGCCGGGGGTGGCGCCTACTCACCGGCACTGACCGATTTCGTGGTGATGGTCGAGGGCTCGCGGCTCTTCCTCACCGGCCCGAACGTGGTCGAGGAGGTGATGGGGGAGAGCGTCACGATGGACGAGCTCGGCGGCCCCCGCGTTCACTCCCGCAACGGGGTCTGCGACCTGGTCGCGGAGGACGATCACGCCGCGGCGGAGATCGTCCGGGATCTCCTCGGTCACCTGCCGCAGAGCTCGGCACAGCCGCCGGATCCCGCGATTCCCGAGGAGCCGTTCGCCGGCGAGCCGGGCGCGGCCGTCCCCGCCGACCCGCGCAAGGTCTACGACGTCCGCACGGTGATTCGCGCGATCTCAGACGGCAGCTCCATGCTCGAGCTCTCGCCGCGGTGGGCTCGCAACATGGTCACGGCGCTGACCCGCCTCAACGGGCATCCGGTGGGCGTGGTCGCCAACCAGCCCCATCACCTGGGCGGCGTGATCGACTCGGCCGCCTCCGAGAAGGCGGCCACCTTCATCAACCGCTGCGACGCGTTCGGGCTCCCCCTGGTGGTTCTGGTCGACACGCCCGGCTTCCTGCCCGGCACGAAGCAGGAGGCGCTGGGCGTGATCCGCCACGGCGCCGGCCTGCTGCACGCCTTCTCAGCCGCCCGGGTGCCGAAGGTGACCGTCGTCCTGCGCAAGGCCTATGGCGGCGGATTCATCACGATGAACTCACGCGACCTGGGCGCCGATCTGGTGCTGGCCTGGCCGGGGGCGGAGATCGGCGTGCTGGGTGCGCGTCAGGCGGTGGGGATCGTCCACCGCCGCGCGATCGAGGCCTCCCCGGACCCGAGCGGCGAGCACGACCGCCTCGCTGCCGAGTACGCGGAGCAGCATCTGACCGCGGAGGTCGCCGCTCGCGGCGGCGACGTCGACGAGGTGATCGAGCCCGGGGAGACCCGGCAGCGACTGATCTGGGCCCACTCCGCCCTCGGCGGAGCCAACGGACGAAGGAGGACGGCATGACGATCCAGGCGATTGAGGCGACCCGCGAGGGAGTCCTCTGGCGCGAGGCGCCGCCCTACTTCGATGATCTGGAGATCGGAGACTCGATGGAGTCCTCGGGCCGCACGGTGACCGAGTACGACGTCGTCTCCTTCGCCGCGTTGACCGGCGATTGGCACCCGCAGCACGCCGACGCGGCCTGGGCGGCGGAGAGCGCCTTCGGGCGCCGCATCGCCCACGGCATGCTTGTCTTCTCTTACGCCCTCGGATTGCTGCCGATCGATCCCCGCGTCGTCCTCGCCCTGCGCTCGATCGACGGTGCCGTGCTGAAGCGGCCGGTCGGGCTCGGCGACACGATCCGGGTCCGGGCCCGCCTCGCCGACAAGCGCGAGCTGGGTCCCGAGACCGGGCTGGTCACCCTGGCCGTCCGGATCGTGAACCAGTCGGACGAGCTGGTGGCCCGCATGGAGATCGTCGTTCTCTGGCGCCGGCAGGCCGAACGCTCCGCCGGCCCGGAGTCCGCTTCCGCCGGCGATCGGGCGCCCGAAGACCTCTCGCCCCTCCAGAACGGCAGGTTGCTCGCCTGATGCTGGCCGGGAAGAGACTGCTGATCACCGGGGTCCTGACCCGGAAGAGCATCGCCTTCGCGGTTGCCCGCGAGGCGCAGCTCGCCGGCGCCGAGGTCGCGCTCACGGGCTTCGGCCGGACCCGCCGGATGACGGAGCGGGCCGCCTCCCGGCTGCCCGAGCCGCCGGACGTGCTCGAGCTCGACGTCAACTCCGAGGAGGACCTGGGCGGGCTCGCCGCCGAGCTCGGGGGTCGCTGGGGCGGCCTGGACGGCGTCCTGCACGCGATCGCCTTCGCGCCGCAGGACGCGATCGGCGGGAAGTTCCTCGAGACCCCCGCGGACAGCGCCGCCGAGGCCTTCCGGACGAGCGCCTACTCCTACCAGGCGTTGGCGCGCCACCTGGCGCCGCTGATGGGGGAGGGCGGCAGCGTGGTGGGCCTCGACTTCGACGCCTCGGTCGCCTGGCCGGCGTATGACTGGATGGGCGTCTCGAAGGCCGCGCTGGAGGCGGTCAACCGTTATCTGGCCCGCGAGCTGGGGCCGCTCGGGATTCGCGCCAATCTGATCTCCGCCGGCCCGATCGCTTCGCCGGCAGCCGGCGGCATCCCGGGCTTCGACGAGCTCTCGGGCAGCTGGCCGGAGGCCGCACCGCTCGGCTGGGACTCAGACGACCCGACGCCGGTCGCGCGCGCGGTCTGCTTCCTGCTCTCGGAGTGGTCGGAGGCGATCAGCGGCGAGCTGATCCACGTGGACGGCGGCGCCCACGCGATTGCAGGGATCTCGCCGCCGCAGGGCGCATCGAATGGTGCCGTCCCGGAGCCGGTCGCCGCCGAGACCTAGTGCATCGACGGCACGTATGAGATCCCCAGGATCGCGCCGTCGCGGGAGAGCCACCGCGCGATCGACTGACCCCAGGGCTCCTCACGGGGTGGATGCAGATGCTCGTAGCCGCTTGCCTCGAGCTCTGCAGCCGCCTCGCGAACCGCTTCGGGACTCGCGACCTCGAATTCGACGCTGACCTGCGGGATCGTCCGATCCGCCGGCCACTCGTCGGTCCCGAAGCACGCTTGCGCCGCCTCCTTCAGCGGCCAGAGGCCGAAGTGCTTGCTGCCCTCGATCTGGTCGGTGTAGATGTAGTCGCCGGCCCCGTCCAGTGGCAGGCCGAGTTCCTCGACGAACAACTCGCGGCTGCCCGGCGGGTCGGCGGTGATCAGGGCGACGCTTGCAATGAACTCGATCTTCATGGCGCTCTCCTTCGACGTTGCGGCGAGCCAACCAGACGGCGTGCGGGTGTTCTTGAAGGAAACGGACGTGTAGAGGGGCGCGGCCTAGCGGCCCATCCAGTCCGGCTCGCGCTTCTCGCTGAAGGCGGTGGCGCCCTCGATGGCGTCCTCGGAGGCGAAGACGGGGGCGACGAGCTCGCCCTGCTTCGCCCAGAAGGTCTCGTCGTCCCAGGAATCCTGCTTGCTGAGGACCGTCTTCGAGGCGCGCAGCGCGAGCGGCGCGTTGGCGGCGACCTCCTCGGCGAGCGCGAGGGCGACGTCGAGGGCCTTGCCAGGATCCGCCATCCGGTTGACGAGGCCGAGCTCGGCTGCCCGCTCGGCGGTGATCGTCTCGCCGGTGAGCGCGAGCTCCATTGCGATCGCGGCCGGGAGGCGACGCGGCAGCTGGCGGAGCGCGCCGCCCGCCGCGACGAGGCCTCGCTTCGCCTCGGGGATGCCGAGCTTCGCCCCCTTCGCCGCGACGATCAGGTCGCAGGCGAGCGCGATCTCGAGGCCGCCCGCGACGGCGAAGCCCTCGATCGCCGCGATCAGCGGCTTCTCGGCCGGCTTCTGGACGATTCCCGCGAAGCCGCGGTCGCCGGCCCACGGCCGCTCCCCGCTGGCGAAGGCCTTCAGATCCATCCCCGAGCTGAAGCCCTTGCCCTCGCCCGCGATCACGCCGAGGCTGAGCTCGTCGTCGGAGTCGAGCTGGTCGAGCGCGGCGGCCATCCCCTCGGCCATCGCCAGGTTGACGGCGTTCCGCGCGTCCGGGCGGTTCAGGGTGATCAACAGGACGCGGTCGCGGCGCTCGGTGAGCAGCGGCTGATCGTTCACGGACGGGGACCCTACAATCGCGTGGCCAATAGGCGCGCCCAGGTAGCTCAGTTGGTAGAGCACATCTCTCGTAAAGATGAGGTCGCCGGTTCGAGCCCGGCCCTGGGCTTCTAGGCAGCTTTCCTTCGGGCGGGGCCGAACGTGCGCTCGCGGTGACAGTTAGCGCAGACCAGCTCGCAGTTCTCTAGTTCAGCCAAGATCCGCGCCCTGGAGAAGGCCGCGCGTCGCGTGTCAGCGAGGACGAGGGTCTTCACCGCATGGGGCAGGTGATCCCACTCCATGACATACGACGGGTAACTGCGTCCGCAATCGGTGCAGGGCTTCCCTTCCTTCAGCGAGTCCAGCCACGCTATGTACTCCTGCCGGTCGGCTTTCGCCTTGGCTCTTCTTCGCGCCTTGTTCTCCTCGTACCAAGCTGCGTCGTACTCCTTTTGGCAGGTGCGGCAGTAGGACTGGTAGCCGTTGCCATAGCGCGCGAACTCCGCGAGTGGAAGTGATTGCTTACAGCGGCCGCAGGGGCGGCGTTCCCCCTTCTTGCTCATTGCCTCCATGAGGCTAGGACGGCGGATGGACGCCCCTTGAGGGACTCGGTTCGAGTCCGCTCGCCGGGTTTGGCCGTCGGCTACTTGCGCCGCCGCACCTTGACGGACGTCGCGGCGCCCTCGTAGCCCGGCTTCTCGACCGAGACGTTGACCTTGCCGCCCTTCTTGAAGCGGCGGCAGATCTTCACTTTTCCGTTGGCGTTGGTTCTCTTGGACTTGTGCCCGAAACGGACGATGGCCCCGGGAATGACGACGCCGGTCTGGTCTCTGGCGGTGACCTTGATGCAGCTCCGCTGGCCCACCCGCGCCTTGCCCTTCACCTTCAGGAAGAGCTTCGGGGCCCCGGGACTCAGGCCCGGGGGCGACGCGGGCGGCGGAGGCGTGCACGCGTCGCCGACCCCGTCCCCGTTCGAGTCCTCCTGGCCGGGGTTCGCCACGTTGGGGCAGTTGTCCGAGCCGTCCGTGATGCCGTCGCCGTCGACGTCGATAGGCCCGGATCCCAGGTCGAAGCTCACGAACCGGCCGACGTTGCCCTGCTCGTCCTCGCCGCGGAGCGCGACGTAGCGGTGTGCCCCGGCCGGGACCTGGAAGGTCTGGGCCGCGCCCGGTGCCGTCGGCGCGGTGGCGCCGGGGAGCGGCGTCGCGGCGGCGAACTCGATCGCGTCGGTGATCGGATCGTCGGAGGTCACCACGTCGTACTTGGCCGCGGTCCCACAGAGGAGGTCGTCGCCGGGCGGATCAAGCGTGTTGTCCCGCGGACCCGAGGCCGTCACCGACTCGTTGGTCGGCTTGCCCGGCAGGACGGCGTCGCGGCGGTAGTCGCCGGAATTGGCGTCGTCGTGATGGAACCGCGGCCAGGACGAGCTGGTGCAGGGGCCCGCGGGGGTGTTGTAGGCGAACAGGTAGCCGGAGCGGGTCAGGCCGATCACCCGCTTGTGGACGCCTGAATCCGTATCGACGGTGCCCCAGCTTCCGATCGTCGGGACGGCCACGGTCCAGTCGCCGGTCAACTTGGGCCAGCCGCTCACGGCGACGCCGGCATTGTTGGCCGCGTAGAGGTCGAAGGAGGCCGTGCCGCCGACCACCTCGTCGCCGGGCTGACCGTCGATGTCAGCGGCGGCGGGACCGGTGAGGAACTGGAGGTCGTTGACGACAAGGGGCCAGCCGACGTCCGCCTGTCCGGTTGAGGCGTTCCAGGCCATCGCGAAGTCCTGGCCGCCCTGATACTCGTTCACGCCGACATCGAGCGAGCGGATGAGTCCGGTCGCCGGCGCGAGCACGCTGACGCCCGGGTTCAGGCCGCCGAGGTTTGCGAAGGCGGGGTGACCGACCGCGGACGTCGTCGTGAGGTCGTACTTCCGGGGACCCGCGCTGAGGACGGAGTTGAGTACGCGATCGTTGCCGTTGACGTCCTGGCCGTAGCACGAATGCCCGTTCGGGTTGAGCACGTATGAGAACCCGGCCGCGGGCATCACGGTGATCTTCGGCCCCGAGCCGCCCGAGGAGCAATTGACCGGCCCGATCGCCGGCGACCCCGTGATGCCCTCTCCCACGACCGGCAGCAGCTCAGTCGAGACGATGCCAATCTTCGCGGGCCAGCCGGGTCGCAGCGCGTTGGTCGGGTTGGGGTTCGAGTCTCCGTCGCCACCGGGCTCGATCGCGTAGAGCCTGGAGTTGCCCGGGCTGAGGATCCCGGCCCCAGCCGCGACCGCGTAGAGCCCGCCGCTGATCAGGTCGGCGTTCGCGTCCTCGTCGTACTCCTCGTTGGTCCCGATCACGATCTCCGGTAGTGCCGCGGCGCCGCTGGTCGCCCCATCGAGGTCCCCCACCGCGGGTGTGTCCACGATCGCACCCTGCTGCTCCGAGCCGGCGCTCGCGTTGAAGGTGACCTGATGGGTGTTCGGGTCGATCGACTGGACCTTGCTCGGATCGACTACCAGCACCGGGTAGCCCGCGACGGGGTTCCCGTTCGGATGCCAGGCGTAGACGTGCCGATCCATCGAGGCCGCGATCACCTCCAGCTTGCCGTCACCGTCGAGGTCGGCCAGCACAGGTGAGCCGATGAAGCCGTGCTGCGTGCGGTTGAACTTGCCGTGGCGCGAGTTGACGAAGGGGGACAGAGGCCGGCCCGAATAGTCCGGGTTCGACTGCTCGTGGAAGACCTGGTTGCCCTCCGCGTCCCATCCGTAGACCTGCCCCTCCATGTCGGCGGCGAAGACCTCGGGGACACCGTCGTGGTCGACGTCGTCCGCCGCGACCGAGGCAAGAACGGCCCCGGTGGAGGCGTCGGTGGGTACCTCGTCGCTCTCGAAGGCCGGCTCGCCCGTATGGAGTGGCAGGGGATCGGTGTGCACGGGCCAGCCCGGCAGCTCCGAGCCGTCGGGCCGGTAGGCGTGGATCGTGCCGTCGCTGCCGCCGACCACGAGCTCGTTGCGATTGTCGCCATCGAGGTCCACCAACACCGGCGATGAGGCGCCGTCGCCTGTGGATGAGCTCCCATCGAGCTTGCGCGGGAACCCGGGCAACATCGAGACGTCGCGGTGCAGCCACATCGCACGTTCGTCCTCACCGGTCAGGTCATGGCCGTCCTGCGTCGTGGAGGCGACCACCTTTACGGTGAAGCCGTTGGGCGCCTTGAACGGCCGTCCGTTGTCGACTCCAGGGGCGGTCGGCGGCGTGCCCGGGTCGGGCTGAGGCTGGGCGCCGGTGAACGAAGTCCCTGATGGGAACTGGGCCTCGAGCTGCGCGATGTTGATCGTGGCGAGAGTCCCGTCGACGGGCGAGTCGCAGCTCTGCGTGGAGCCGACCTGTTGGAAATCCCCGTTCGGCGCCACGCCATTGTTGGGGTAATGACCGGGTGCCACGAGGACCGCGTAGCTGCAGCTTCCCGCCCGCACCGAGACGTGTCCCTCCACGTCGAAGCTGGTCTGCGAGGGATCGATCTGGTCGTACCACTGCGGCGATGTGATCTCGACCTCCGGTGGGGTCAGTGACTTCACCGAGGAGTCTCCGAGCGGCGGGCGGACGAGTGCCCCCACCGCTTTGGCGGCATTGACCCGGCCCCAGCCATAGAACTGGTCATGTCCCGCCCGCGCCGCGTAGGAGCGGCTGGGTGCCAGCAGATTCAGCGGGGGTGGTGGGGACACCGGACGCGCCGTGTTGAGCCCGAGGATGTTGGAAGCCGTGTACGGGTCGGTGCAACCCGCGACCGGGGGTGTGCAGTCGGGCTCCGGGTCGAGGAGGGGCCCCCTGAAGAAGTCGACGTCGTCGGCCTGGCCGGCGCCGTCGATCGTCCCGGAGGCCATCAATTGCCGCACCTCGTTAGGCGTGATGATGCATGGGTCGCCATTGACCCGGGTGCAGTCATCCGCCGGGTCGAGCTTGCCGCGGTCGTGGGCGTCTAGGGCGGCGCTGTAGATCAGCCCGGCGATGCCGGAGCCCTTGCCGGTGGCCTCGGAGGAGCAGCTGCTCGACGGGATCGCGACCGTGACCTTGGCGTTGAAGTTGGTGCAGCCGTTGAACTCGAGGTAGGAGTGCGGCGTCGAGCCGCTGTCGTACTTGGTGACCGAGTTGACCAGGATCACGTGCGGCAGGCTGGAGGGCCAGTTGTTGTGCTGCGCCGCCTCGTCCGCCGCCGACGCGATCACCGTGGTCCCGTGGTCATAGGCGTAGTTGACCGCCTCCCGCGCGAGCTTGCTGTTGTTGAGCGTCCCGAGCGCCTCCTGGATCACCAGGGCGCCGTTGTCGGTCGCGTAGAGGGCGGCCTGGGCGAAGCGGTTGACGTCGGCGATGAAGCTGTCGCCGACGCGCAGCGGCATCACCACGCAGTTCGGGCAGGAGCCGGCGTCGTCCTGCCCGTTGTCGGCCTCGGCGGTCGAGTCCTGAGCCTCGCCGGTGCCGTGCCCGTACTGGACATCGTCGAAGGGGTCGTTGTCGTTGTCGAGGAAGTCCCAACCGGCGATGTCATCGACGAAGCCGTTGCCGTCGGCGTCGCTGTCGTCGGAGAAGGCGATCGTCAGGTCCTCGGGCGTCAGGAAGCCGGCGGGGCCCGACCGGCGGGTGTCGCCGAGGTCGATCCGGTCGTCGCAGGCATAGTCGCGCAGGTCGAAGACGCCGTCGCCGTTGGCGTCGTACTGGCCGGCCGTGTACCCGTCGCAGTCATCGCCGAGCAGCGACTCCGTGATCGAGCCCGCGTCGTCGAGGCCGGTGTTGGGGGTGGGCAGCTCGCCCTTGTTGAGCCACACCTTGAAGCGCTCGTTCGCCATCGCGCCCTGGTTGTTCCACTCGATCCCGGAGTCGAGGACCGCGATCTGCACGTCGGGACGCCCGGTGGTGGTCTCCCAGGCGGTCGGCGGCGTGGTGTCCGGATCGACGATGTGGGCGCCGCGCACACCGCCAAGCTCGACGCCGAAGGGGTCGGCGGGAGGCGAGGCCTCGGGTGTGGCGGCGTACTTCCAGTCGTCGCCGCCCACGTCGTTCGGCACCTGCCCCGGGTCGAGGAAGAGGTCCTTGAAGTCGGTCGGGTCGCCCGCCGGGCGGGTGTACGGGAACTCCGCCAGGGCCGACCCCGCCGCCGTCATCACGATGGCGCCGGCGAGAAGTCCCGCAGCCAGCCCGAGTCTGGCTCTCCTCCAGACGGTCCTCTGCCTCACCTGCGGCGCGATTCTACGCCGAGCCGGTCCCGACGGGCGTCAGCCCGTCAGAGAAAGTCCGGCGGCGCGCCTGATGAACCCGCGCCGGCTCGCCACCCGGGCGTAGATGCTCGGCGCCCCAAAGCCGCACGGGAAGAGGCCGGCGCTCACCACGCCGACCAGGCGCGGGCCGCCCGGCGTGCGGGCGACGACCGGCCCGCCGCTGTCGCCGCTGCAGGAGGTCGAGTGGAACGGCAGGCGGCTGCGGAAGCGGCGGACCAGCTTGCCGAGGGCGCAGATCATGGATCCCTGCTGGAAGCCCGCTCCTTGCCGAAGAGCCGGTCGCAGACGCGTGCCGGGAAGACCCGCTCCTTGGTCGCCTTGAGGCGCCGCGCGACATTGAATCCCCAGACGCTCCTCGTGCCCCAGCCACCGGTGCGGACGATCCGGCCCGGCCGGGTCGCCGCCTTCGCCTCGGCGCGGCTCGGGAGGGCGATCGGCTGCGCAGCCGGTGCACTCGCCAGGGTCAGGACGGCGAAGTCGCGCTCGACCTTGCGCCCGTTGTAGGTCGGATCGATGGTGACGGCCTTCACCTTGATCCTGGGCCGGCGGCGTTTGGGAGCGATCGAGGGGCCGCCCGCGAACGCGGAGAGCTGCTTGCGCTTGCCCCCCTTCGCGCAGTGCGCCGCGGTGAGCACCTTGGTCGGGGCGATCAGGGAACCGGTGCAGATCAGCCTCCGCTTCTGCTCGAGCGCGACCGCGAACCGCCAGCCCGCGGCATTGGCCTTGCCGCCGCCCACGATTCTCGGAGCCGGCGTCTCGGCGCCGCCGGCGGCGGAGGATCCGGCGAAGGCGGCGACGCAGAGCACTGCGGCGGCACACGTGATTCGTGCGCCGTTACCCCCGCTCAATCCCGCTAACTGTCCTGCAACGCGCGATAGCGCTCGCGCATGAAGTCCAGCGCCGCGCGGCGCTGGTCAGCGGCCGCGAGCAGCGCGGAGTAGCTCAGCTCCGCGCCGTTGAATCCCCTCGCGTTCCACAGCTCACCCGAGACCTCGGCCGTCTGGGGCCCGATGTACAGGTAGGGCTCCTCATGCCCGTCGTCGCCGGGCGACGCCCCGAGATTCGCGCGCTTGCCCTTCGCCTCGTCGCCGAGCTCCACCGCGATGTCGAAGTGCTCGGGCCAGATGCGGACCAGCGACGGGTCGCCGTCGGGTTCGTCGGCCCGCAGCTGCTCGAGCACGGAGCAGGCGAAGCCGTAGAAGTCCCCAAGCGCCCTCGCCGCGCCAGCGTCCACCTCGGGCGGCAGCGCCTCGTCAGTCTCCTCCGTTCCGCGCTGGCGAACGAGCTTGCCATGCGCGATCCGCACCTGGCAATCGAGCCCGTCCTGCTCGAAGAAGGGCGTGCCGAAGCCGCCGTGCGTGTAGCGCAGCGAGATCTCGTTCTCGGGCTTGCGCGCCGGGGCCACCACGGCCTCGGCGACCTTGTGCAGCGCGATGCGGGTCTCGGCGAAGTCGGCGCTCAGCGGCTCGAGCCGCTTCCAGGCGCCCAGCCAGCGCTCGGCGCACCAGGACGCGATCTCCGGATCCTGCGCCGCGATCTCGTCCCAGGTGTGATCGCCGCGGTTGTGGACCGGCGAGACCAGCTCCCGGCCCTCGGGGACCTCGTCCGGAGCGACGGGGTCATCGGAGTAGGGGGGATCCGTGACGGCGGGCGGCGACGGCTCGAGGACCCGCGCCTCGTAGTCCCCGCCCAGCTTGTCCTCGGCCTCGGCCCTGGGGTTCGCCATCGGCTTCCTACCCTAGTCCCGCCCGGGTCGATCAGGCCGAGCCGAGACGCTCGACGAGCCGCTCCGCATAGCCGTCCTCCCAGCCCTCGTCGGCGCCGACCTCCCGGTCGAGCGCGACGAGCTCGGCCACCAGGTGGCTTCGCACCGGCGGGGCGCCGAGCAGGTCGGGCAGCTCCGAGTGGTCGATCAGCCAATCGGCGTACCAGGAGGCCCAGTCCGGGTCCTCGCCGTCAGTGATCCGGTAGACGGTGTGATGGGTCTCGCCGGCCTCGTACAGAAGCGCGCTGATCTTCTCCGTGGTCTCGTCCATACCGGCTCCTTTCCTCGGAATGCGTTCACGGTCCCATCCGACGCGGCGACGTTACGCTCGAGGTGTAACGCCTGACGAGCGCGCGAGACCTCTTTGCGTGCGGATCAAGCTGATCCCCATCGTCATAGCCTCGGCGCTGCTCGGCGCCTGCGGCTCCTCGAGCTCCAGCGCCGACGATCACATGGCTGCTCCCTCGACCGAAGCGGCCGCGACGTCCTCCGCGGCGACGGCGAAGGCCCGCGGGCCGAAGCTGACCATCACCGACAGCGACTACGGCCGCATCCTCGCCAACGGCCGCGGCCGGGCGCTCTACCTGTTCACCGCCGACCGGGGCAAGGCGAGCAACTGCTCGGGCGATTGCGAGACCGCCTGGCCGCCGTACATCGTCAAGCGCAAGCCGGTGGCCGGCCCCGGCACGAAGGCGGGCAAGATCGGCACGACCAGGCGCGGCGACGGAAGGCTGCAGGCCACCTACGGCGGCCATCCCGCCTACTTCTACGTGGGCGACAACGAGCCCGGCGAGGTCCTCTGCCAGGCGGTCAACGAGTTCGGTGGCTTCTGGTACGTGCTGCGCGCGAACGGCAAGGCCGTCCGCTAGCTACAGCCGGACGAGCTTCTCGGAGGAGATCCCGCGGGTGACGCCGCGGAAGTCGAGCACGAGGGAGGAGTCGTCGACCACGCGCTCGTAGTCGAGCGAGGGGTGCGCGGTGAGGATGCAGACGAGGTCCGCGGCCGCCATCGACTCCTCGAGCGGCCCCGAGGAGATCTCGAGGTCGGGCAGGTCCGGCACGTGCGGGTCGTGGTAGGAGACCTCGGCGCCGAGGCCGCGAAGCAGGTGGATGATCTTCAGGGCGGGCGACTCCCGGATGTCCCCGACGCCGGCCTTGTAGGAGACGCCGAGCAGGAGCACCTTCGAGCCGTTGGTCGCCTTGCTGACGCTGTTGAGCGCCCGCTCGATCCGCCGCACGCACCACTGCGGCTGGTTCTGGTTGATCTTCCCGGCGAGCTCGATGAACTCGGTGTAGAAGTCGTGCTCCCGGGCCTTGTATGCGAGGTAGAAGGGGTCGACCGGCAGGCAGTGGCCGCCCATGCCCGGGCCGGGATCGAACCGCATGAATCCGAACGGCTTGGAGGCGGCGGCGTCGACGACCTCCCAGACGTCGACCTCGAGCCGCTCGCAGAGCATCGCCAGCTCGTTGACGAGCGCGATGTTGACCGAGCGGAAGATGTTCTCCAGAAGCTTGGTCAGCTCGGCCGCGTCGGGGTTGCTGACCTCGATGACCTGGTCGCAGATCAGGCCGTACAGCTCGACCGCGCGCGACGTGGACTCCTCATCGAGGCCGCCGACGACCTTCGGGGTGGTGCGGATCGTGTAGTCGGTGCGACCCGGGTCGATCCGCTCGGGCGAGAAGGCGAGGTGGAAATCACGGCCGGCGGCGAGCCCGGACTCCTCCAGGATCGGGCGGAGCCGCTCGCGGGTCGTTCCCGGATAGGTGGTGGACTCGAGCACGACCAGCTGGCCCTTCTGCATCACCGCCGCCAGCGAGGTGGCCGCGTCGATCATGTAGCTCAGGTCGGGCTCGCGTGAGTTCGTCAGCGGCGTCGGGACGCAGATGATCACCGCGTCGCACGAGCTCAGGTCCGCGTAACGGCTGGTTGCGGTGAGACGCCCGTCGAGGGCGGCGAGCCGCTCCGAGGGGACGTCCTCGATGTAGCTGTGGTTCTCCGCCAGCGCATCGATCTTTCGCGGGTCGGCATCGAGGCCGACCACCTCATTGCCTTCCTCGGCGAAGGCGACGGCAAGCGGAAGGCCCACATACCCCAGCCCCACAACTCCGATCTTCATGTGCGGGAGTGTACGGAGCCGGCTATTTACCGCTGGATTTCTGCTTGCCGGTCGGCCGGGGCCGGCTGGGCGAGTTCCCGTGGATGACGTGATCCACGTATTCCCCGCAGGCGGCGGCCGTCGCGATCTGCCTGAAGCCGGTGCGCTTGACCGCGGTCAGATTGCCGATCACCGCCGGCGCGTCGACGCCGAGGACCCTCTGGAGCAGGTTGACGTCATCGGCCTGCACGCTGAAGGTGATCGGCCCGCCTTGGCTGTTCACCTCGCCGACCGGCCAGTAAGGCCCCTGGTCGGGGCGATAGGGGATCGCCGCGTCCATGCCGTTCGGCAGGTGCGCGTTGAGGCCAGGGGCCCTCACCGTGATGCCCGTAACCGGACTCACGTACTGGATCGAGATCTTCCACTGGCCGGGCGCCAGGTTGATCGTCTGGCTCGCGGTCTGCCCGGGGGAGAGGTTGTTGTCGAGCGGACCCTGCTTGGCGGCGCTGACACCGCCCTCGCTCACGACGCCGCCCGCCGCTCCCGCCTTCCAGTAGAGCCTCTTCGCGATCACCGGTCTGGGCCATACCACGGCCTGGCCGCCGCCCTCCAGGATCCGTCGGAACTTCGGCCTCTTGCAGCGGAAAACGCGTCCAGGCCTCGCCTCCTCGGCGAGGATCGCCACGTTCGGCGTCGTCCCGGTGCGCCGCCACAGCTTGTACGAGTCGTTCGAGGCGGCCAGGGTCCAGCCGGGCGGCGCCTGGCTCTGGTAGACGGCGCTCGTGGTCACCGCATACGGGAACTCGTTGAGGACGTTGGAGGGGACCGAGTCGAAGTCGATCGGCAGGCGCTGGGTCTTCGCGCCGGTCGAGTCGATCCTGTTCTCGGAGTTGTAGGCCGGGCTGTAGACGGTGGCGGTCCGCAGCGCGTAGTCGGTGAAGCGGTCGCTGGTCAGAGCCAGGACGCTCTGGCCCGCCACGGCGGTCCGGAACTGGGCGAGTTGCTCCAGGCGGTTCGTCGACGCGACGACGGTGTCGCGCAGCGCGAGGAAGGACGAGTAGGCGGCGAGCGCGATGAAGACCGCGGCGAACACCCGTCGGGCGGGCCCGCCCCCATGCGCGAGCAGGGCGACGACGACCAACAGCATCACCACCGATGCCGGCACGACGACCGCCTTGGCCAGGATGTAGAGGCCGCCGTTCTCGACGTACTTCGTCAGCAGGTACACGACGAAGCCCGAGACCACGGCGGCGGGGACCGCGTAGGAGCGTCGCGCCGTCCACCAGACGAGGCCGACGACGAGCCCGGCGATTCCGATCAGCCCGAACAGCCAGTAGAGCCAGTCGTGCGAGAAGTCATGGGTGCCGAGCAGCCAGTTGCCGCTCGGCCAGATCCCGAGGGTCTCGAGCGGCGAAACGACGTAGCGGAGCTTGCTGTTGGTATCGGCGACGTTCCCGATCGAGCCCGACTGGATGAAGTCGATCACCTTCGGCAGCTCGATGAGCCCGACGACCACGAGGAGGACCGCGGCCGGGATGAGGAAGCGCATCGACTCGCGAACCACCCGCCGCACGCCCTCCCTGCCGCTCTCCGCCCGGATGCGGACCAGGTGCGCAAGCACCCAGAGCGCCGCCATCAGCCCGAGCCACGCGATGCCGGGCAGGCTGTAGACAGGGACCATCGCGGCCGTGATCAGCGCCAGGCCGATCAGGACCGCGATGCGCCCGTCGGGAGTGCGCTTGAGCTCCCGCAAGCCGAGCGCGAACGCGATCAGGAACATGCCGGCGATCAGCTCCTTGAAGCCCGCGATGCCGAGGACGGAGGCGCTCAGGTAGGCCAGAGCGACGAGCGCGCCGGCGAGGATCCGCCGCCCGCCGTGCATCTCGGGCAGGGCGCCGATCGTCGTGATCGCCGTGAGCACCGGCGCGATGACCAGCAGGCCGAGCCAGCCCTCCAGCGGCTCGGCCCCGAGCAGGTTGGAGACCGTGGCGACGAGGCTGTGCGGCCCGATCGGATACCCGTTGACGATGCTCTGCGGCTGCGGCCCGGTCGGGTCGAGCAGGTAGTCCGTGTCCACCAGGTGCATCGCCATGTCGTTGTTGAGGCCGACGCCGGGGATCCCGATGTGGCCGTTGGCGATGAAGGGCAGTGAGGTGAGGAGCGCCGTGACCACCGCTACGGGTATGGCGACCCCCACGGCGGGGCCGAGGATCGCCTCGCGGCGGACGAACAGGAAGACCAGCGAGGCGGCCACGAGCAGGACGAAGAGCACCGTCGAAGTGGTGGCGTGACCCGGCAGCCGGATCGCGACCGTGCAGAGGAGGATGAGCACGGCGAGCCCGACCGCCCCCTCGAGGAAGGAGGCCCGATGGCGGCCCAGCCCGAGCATCACCGCGCGGCCGACCAGCAGCGAGGCGAGCAGGATTATCCCTGCAGACGCATAGGTTCCCGTGAAGCCGGCCAAGGGGCGGGGAGGATATGGAGTCGGCTCGAAAGCGGGACTAAGCCCTAGGCGCCGATCCGGTTCCGCTCGGACTCACCGCGCTCGCGCCCGAGAGTGGCGAACTGGTCGAGCGGATAGCCCCAGTGCATGCGCCGCACGACGCCCCAGTCGGAGCGGCGGCGGACCGACTCGACGAAGCGCCGTCGCTCGCGGATCCGCTCGCGATTGCCGGAGATCCAGCGGTAGGAGTCGAGCTTCGCCCGCAGGAACGAGGGCCCGCGGAGCAGGCAGTACCCCCAGATCATCAGCTCGCTGAGGGCGAGCAGCGGCGAGAGCGCCAGCCGGGCCAGGGGGCGCGTGTCGGTGAGGAGCATCGACCAGCGGTTCCGCTCGAGCAGGAAGAGCTTGTGGGGGAACATCGTCAGGTGGTAGTCGTGGCTCACCGTCGAGCCTGGCACGCAGTGGATCTCCCGGCCGGCGAGCGCCAGGAGCCAGGAGAGCTCGACGTCCTCGTGGTAGAGGAAGCCGCTCTCGTTCCAGCCGCCGATCGCCTCGAGATCCTGCCGCCGGATCAGGAACGCGGCGCCGTGTAGGCCGCTCACCCCGAACGGAGCGCTTCCCGCGCGTTCCCGCGGCTCCCCCAGCCAGCGGTTGAAGCCGAGCCCCGTGACGTGGACGTTCTGCCCGGCGGCGTTGATCCGGCGGGGCTCGGACTCGAGCACGATCAGCGGGCACACGGCGCCTGCGGCGGGAGTCCGTTCCAGAAACGAGACCAGGGGATCGAGCCAGCCCGGGCTGACGACCACGTCCATATTGAGCACCGCGACGTACTCGCCTCGGGCCTCGGCCAGGGCGAGGTTGACGGCGCCCGCGTAGCCGCGATTGGTGGGCGAGCGCAGCAGCCTCACCGATTCGTGGCGCTCGGCCGCCGCCTCGGCGATCGAGTCGCTGCCGTCGGATGAGGCGTTGTCGACCACCAGGACCTCGGCACTCGCGTCGCCCCCGTCGCGCACCAGGGCCTCCAGGCAGCGCCCAAGCGCGTCGGCGCCGTTGTAGTTGACGACTACGACCGAGACCAGGGTCAGCTCGCACCGCTCTTGGTGGCGGCGTCCTCCTCGATCATCCGGCTCAGCCGTCCGCTGAAGATCGAGATGAAGAGGACGGCGGAGATCACCTGCAGCCCGAGCACGAGGAAGCTGGTCGTGAGCACGAGCCCGCGAGTGTCCGTGAAGACGTTGTTCCCCGCCCACTGGATCGTCAGCTGGATCAGCTTGGCGATCGAACCCAGCATGAGCACGAGCCCGAGCAGGCCGACCGTGAGGCGGAAGCGGACCGAGATCACCCAGCGCAGCCAGCGCGGCGGCTCCTTGCCCGCCTCCACGCCATAGAGCGCGGCGGCCACTCCGAAGATCACCAGCTGGAAGGCGGCGAGGACGCCGAGCGCCGCCACGATGAAGCTGTGGATGTTGAGCCCGAGGTAGGAGGTGTGGACGGGCCCGTCCGAGAGGATGACCGCGCCGCTGATCGTGATCGCCATCAGGACGAGTCCCGGCACGATGAAGGTCAGCGTCGGGTTGTAGATCAGCAGCAGCACGATCACCCGCCCGAGAATGCGCAGGCCGTCCTTCCAGGGGCTGAGCTTCTTCTCGCCCACCCGCGGGAGGTAGGAGATGGGGATCTCGGCCTCGCGCAGGCCGCGCGCCTTCGCCTTGATGCCGATCTCGGTCTCGATGTCGAAGCCGCGGGCCTCGGTCCCGAGCTTCACGGCCTCGGAGCGCCGCATGGCGTAGAGCCCCGTGAGCTGGTCCGCGCCCTCCAACCCGTGGCTGAGCGCGAGCAGCTTGTTGAAGAGCCAGTTCCCGATCCTGTTGACGAACGGCATGCTCTCCGGCTCGGACTCGCGGACGCCGCGCACCAGGTCGTGGTCATCGAGCAGCTCGACCATCTCCTTGATAGCCGGGACCGGGTAGGTCGCGTCCGCGTCCATGATCACGACGTTCTCACCCTGGGCCTCGGCGATCCCGGTGCGGATCGCGACGCCCTTGCCCCGGTTGGTCGCGTGCTGGACGAGGCGGACCGGATAGCGCCCGGCGACATCTGCGGTGTCGTCGGTCGACCCGTCGTCGATGACCAGGACCTCGTAGCTGCGGTCGAGGTACTCGCCGAGCTCATCGAGGACGTGCGGTAGCGCGGCACCCTCGTTGTAGGCGGGCAGGACGACGGTGGTGCGAACGCGGTCAGCGCTCGCAGCCTGTGGTTCCTCGGTTCGCCGGTCGGCCGTCAGGGGCATCGGGGCAGGCGAAGGATAGGAGCGGTTAGTGCGAGGGTGCGCCGAGGCGCAAGCCGAGGTGCAACCCGTTTAGTGGTGGCGGAATCAGTCTGTCGCGGTCCCGGCGGCCTGCCGGGCCACGAGGATCTCCTCGCGCTCGGCCAGGCGGTTGCGTCGGCGGGTCTCGGCCTCTCGCTGGCGGCGCTCTTCGACCGGGCCCTCGACCTCGAGGGGCGGGACCGGCATCGGCTTGCCGTTCTCATCGACCGCGACCATGGTCAGGTACGCCGTGCTGGTCGAGCGGACGTCTCCTGTGACGGCATTTTCGGCCTCGACTCGCACCCCGACCTCCATCGACGTCCGCCAGACCGCATTGACGCTGGCGACGCAGCGCAGCAGCTCGCCGACGTGGACGGGATGCAGAAAGGTCATCCGATCTACGCCGGCGGTGACGACGCGGTTGCCGCAGTGGCGGATCGCCGCGATGCCGGCAGCCTCGTCGCACATCCTCATCACCACGCCGCCATGCACCATTCCCGCAGAGTTCGCGTCCTGGATGCTCATCCAGCGGATCAGCTCGGAGCGAGAGCGGGACACCGGACGCGGCTCGCGATCCTCCGTCATCGACGCGATCCTAGTCGTCACTACCCTGCGCTCGGACCATGCCCCGTCACGGCGACATCACGGTGGTGATCCCCTGCTTCAACCACGGCCGGTTCTTGCTCGAGTCCGTGGACCGCGCGCTCGGGCAGGACGGCGGCCCACCGAACGTGATCGTCGTCGACGACGGCTCGACCGACGAGGAGACGATCCGCGCTCTCGACGAGGTGCCGGCCGGGGTGCAGGTGATCAGGCAGGAGAACGCGGGCGTCTCCGCGGCCCGCAACGCCGGCTTCGAGAACTCGGACTCGGACCTGCTGTTGATGGTGGACGCCGACGACCGCCTCACGCCCGACGCGCTCGACGTGCTCCGCCCGCCCCTCGAGGCCAACCAGGACGTCGGCTACTGCTACGGGCTGATGAAGCTGATCGGGGCCTGGTCCGGCGTGCTCCGCTTCCCGGACTTCGACCCCTACATCCTTCTGCACCGCTCGATCGCCGGGGCTCAGCTCGGTCTGGTCCGGCGGCGCTGCTGGGAGGACGCCGGCGGCTTCGACCCCACCATCGGCGGCTATGAGGACTGGGACTTCTGCCTGAGCGCGCTCGAGAAGGGCTGGCGCGGCCTGCAGATCGACCGCGTCACCCACGAGTACCGCAAACACGAGCGCTCGGGGAACGAGGAGCACCGCCGCCGCTATCGCCACGTCTACCGCCAGATCCGCGCGAAGCACGCGGACCTCTTCGCCCGGCGCAGGGAGTTCGCCCGCGAGACCGACCTGGGCCCGCTCCATCGTCTCGCCTACCGGACGTACTGGGCCTGGCGCCCGATCCCGGCCCCGGTCGAGAAGGCGCTCTACGAGAAGGTGCTCTTCCGGCGGAATCGGCCGGCGATTCGCTAGCCGGCGCCGGCGCGGCAGAGGAAGAAGTGCTCCTCCGGCTCGAGCTCGCAGCGCTCAACTGTTGCTTCGTCGAAGAGCTGTCCGGCGATGCGGTCGTCGACCTCGAAGCCGGCCTCGCGCAGCCGGTCGGGCAGGTCGTTGCCGTAGATCCGGACGTGGTCCTGCTGGCCGAAGGCGACCATCCGATCGAGCGGTGCGGTGATCGAGGGGTCCTCGTAGGTGGTGACCTCGGGCCGGTAGGGCACCAGGATCAGAGCGAGGCCGCCGTCGCTGAGCACCCGACGCAGCTCACGCATCGCCGTGCGGTCGTCGTGGACGTGTTCGAGCACGTGGCTGCAGAGGATCAGGTCGAAGGAGGAGTCGGGGATGTCCATGGCGGTGATGTCGAGCTTGAGGTCGGCGGGCGCGTGCAGGTCGGCCGTGACGCGCTCGACCTCCGGCAGGCGCCCGAACACTGGCTCGAAGAGCGGCTCGGGGGCGAAGTGGAGGAGGCGCCGACCGGGCAGGTCGCCCCGGGCGAGCAGCAACGCGATCGCCCGGTGGCGGCGATGCGAGCGGCAGCGCGGGCAGATGCCGCCCCAGCCGGAGATCAGCAGGCGGGACATGCGGCGGAAGCGCCCGCCGCAACACGGGCACTCGCGGGCCTCGCCGCGGAGGAGCCGGGCGCTCAGCCTCGCCTTCAGGTCGCCCGCCGCGTAGAGCAGCCGCGCCAGCCGGTGATGACGGAGCACCCACTCGATCGCTCTAGCCAGGGACGCCGCGGCCCGGAGGCGGAGCGTCGGCCGATCGAAGACCGGCCCCCCGGTGGTCCGCGCACCGGTGGGGCTAGCCACGGGCACCGATCCGGCGGAGCAGCTTGACGGCGCCGCGCGGCTCCGGATGGGGCCAGTTCGAGATCCGCGGCAGGACCGCCCGCCGGCTCGCCTCCCACGCGCGCATGATTCCCCGCTGTATCGGGTTGCCGGCCCAGCCGAGGCGGATCTCCATCGCCTCGTTGAGCTGCACCCAGACGTCGGTCGTCGTCTTCGAGCTTGGGTGGTAGCGGAAGTCGAGGTAGGGCTCCGCTATCCGGTCCACCCGCGCACCGCGCAGCAGCCGCAGATAGAAGTCGTAGTCAGCGGCGTCCTCATAGCGCTCGTTCAGCGAGGGGGCCTGCTCGAGGAGGTCGCGGCGCCAGATGATCGTCGGCGTCGTCACGAACGCCCCGAAATAGAGGTACTTGCGCCAGCTCCACTTCGGCGGGACCAGGGTGCGGAAGACCTCGCCGTGCTCGTCCACGTAGTTGACCGCGCCGAAGACCGCGCCGACCTCGGGATTTCCGCTCAGATGCTCGAGCGCCCGGTCCGCCGACTCGGGGATGTAGGCGTCGTCGGCGTTGACCCAGGCGAGCAGGTCACCGCGGGCGAGCCGCAGCCCCTTGTTGACGGCCTCGGTCTGGCCGCTGTCGGGCTCTGAGACCCAGGTGAGGTGGGGGTCCTCGCGTCCCTCGAGCAGCTCGAGGGTTCCGTCGTCGGATGCTCCGTCCACCACGATGTGCTCGTGCGGCGTCCGCAGGGCGGCGACGCTGTCCAGCGTCTCGGGCAGGAAGTTCGCCATGTTGCGCGCCGGGGTGATCACCGAGAGCATCGTCATCCGGCGGGGGAGAGTAGATGCGCGACGGCCTATATTGGCGCCCCGATGGCGGACCAGAACGAGGCCCATCCCTACCGTCCCCGCGTCGAGGGGACCACGAAGCGCGCCCTGATCACCGGCATCTCCGGCCAGGACGGTTCCTATCTGGCCGAGCTGCTGCTCGAGAAGGGCTACGAGGTGCACGGCATCATCCGGCGGTCCTCCAGCTTCAACACCGACCGGATCGACCACCTCTACACGGACCCCCACGAGCAGGGCGTTCGCCTGTTCACGCACTACGGCGACCTCTCCGACTCGGTCGCGCTGGTGAAGCTCCTCTACGAGCTCCAGCCGGACGAGATCTACCACCTCGGCGCGCAGAGCCACGTTCGCGTCTCCTTCGACATCCCCGAGTACACCTTCGACATCACCGGCGCCGGCACTGTCCGCCTGCTCGAGGCGATCAGGGAGGCGGGGGTGCCCGCTCGCTTCTACCAGGCCTCCTCGTCCGAGATGTTCGGCGCCGCTCCGTCCCCGCAGAACGAGCTGACCCCGTTCCACCCCCGAAGCCCGTACGCGGTCGCCAAGGTCGCGTCCTATTGGGCGACGGTCAACTACCGCGAGGCCTACGACCTCTTCGCCGTCAACGGCATCCTCTTCAACCATGAGTCGCCGCGCCGGGGCGAGACCTTCGTCACCCGCAAGATCACGCGCGCGGTGGCGCGCATCTCCGCGGGGCTGCAGGACAAGCTCTATCTGGGCAACCTCGAGGCGAAGCGGGACTGGGGCTATGCGCCGGACTACGTGGAGGCGATGTGGATGATGCTGCAGGCCGAGGAGCCCGATGACTTCGTGATCGCCACCGGCGAGACGCACAGCGTGCGCGAGGCTGTCGAGGTCGCCTTCGCCCGTCAGGGCCTCGACCCGGACGAGCACGTCGAGATCGATCCGCAGTACTACCGGCCGTCGGAGGTCGACCACCTGCTCGGGGATGCGAGCAAGGCGAAGGAGCGGCTGGGCTGGGAGCCCAAGGTGCGGTTCAAGGAGCTCGTCGAGCTGATGGTGGACGCGGACGTGGCGGCCCTGGAGGATCAGCTCGCGGGCAAGGTGACGCGCTCGGGCTACGAGTGAGCCCGTCTCTCAGCTACTGCAAGGTCTGCGAGCTCGAGGACTTCCGGGATCCCGAGCTCCGAGAGCTGATCCGCGACGTCTTCGAGGCGGATCGCGAGCACTTCGGGAGGGAATTTCCTGATGGCACGGAGTACCGGAAGTACTGGGAGGTCGCGATGACCGCCCGCGCCTTCCGGGACCTCGGAGTGCTCGGGGATGACGCGCGTGTTCTCGGTGTCGGCGCGGGCCATGAAGCGACCGTCTACTGGCTGACGAGAAAGGTGGGCCGCGTGGTGGCGACCGACCTCTATGAGGCCGAGGACGACTGGTCCGAGACAGATTCGAGCGCGGACATGCTCACCGATCCGGGCAGGTACTGGGACGGTGAGTGGAATCCCGATCGGCTCGAGGTCAGGCACATGAACGCCCTCGAGCTCGACTTCCCGGACGACAGCTTCGACGCGGTCTTCTCGTCGAGCTCCATCGAGCACTTCGGTGGCTTCCGGGAGATCCGGCGGAGCATCGAGGAGATCTACCGCGTCCTGCGGCCGGGCGGCGTCGCCGCGCTCGCGACCGAGTTCAGGATCCAGGGATCGGGCCATGGCTGGCCCGGCGTCTATCTGTTCGACGAGGCGGCTCTGAGGGCGGCGATCTTCGATGGGCTCTGGTGGGACCCGGCGACCCCGCTCGACTCGAGCGTCTCCAAGGAGACCCTCCAGGCCCCGGTCGAGCTCCAGAAGGCGCTCGCGGAGCCGCGGGCGCGGGTGCAGGTCTGGAGTCAGTACCCGCACGTCCTGCTGCGGGAGGGGCCGTACCTGTTCACCAGCGTCCACGTCGCGATGGTGAAGTCGGGCTCGACGACCGCGGCCTGGCGACGACTCTCGCCGGAGTTCCCGCCAGGTCCATGGCCGAGGGCGAAGCAGGAGCTCAGGAAGAGGCTCGGCGGCCTACGGCAACGGCTCGGCCGCCGCCGCGGCTAGTTCCGCGCTCCAGCCAGCCGCTTGAAGCGGGTCGGGAACGGATACTCGGCGCGCATCATCGAGCGGAGCTGCGGCACCGAGATGGCTCGCCTGCGCATCACGCTCCTGCGCTTGCGAAGCGTGGCGGGGAGCATCTTGAGGAACTCGGCGTAGGCTCCGAGCGCCACCCGCCGAGCCCCGTTGTCGCGCTCGACGGCGTACTGATGGTGGAGGTAGAGGAGGGCCTTGGGAGCCGCCCGCCAGAGGATGCTCCAGGGGACGTCCTTGACCCAGGTGAGCAGCTGGTTCCGGTAGAAGAGCCTGCGCTGCAGCTCGGGCGTCCTGCCGGTCTTCGCGCCGGCCACGTGGAAGGCGAGCGGTGAAGGCACATAGAGGCCCGTGTAGCCGGCCATCAGCACCCGCAGCCCCGCGTCGACCTCCTCGCAGTACATGAAGTAGTCGCCGTCGAACCCGCCGGCGCGCTCGAGAGCGGCTCGCCGGTAGATAGACCCCGCGCCGGTCCCGCCTACCGACGGCAGGCGGGCGTCGTATTGCCCCTCGTCGAGCTCGTGGACTCCGCGCGTCGCGCACCAGCCGTAGACGTAGAACTCGTAGCCCGCCTGGTAGATCAGCGTCCTGTCCCCGTGGAACATCACCTTGCTGGTCACGACGCCCAGCCCCGGTTCCTCGTCCAGCTCGGCTACGAGGCGCTCGATCCAGTCGGGCTCCAGCTCCATGTCGTCGTTGAGGAAGGCGATGTGCTCGCCGCTCGTCGCCTCGATTCCCCGCGCCGCCCCTCCGGCGTAACCGAGGTTCTCGGGCAGGGGGACGACGCGCACCTCCGGCCATTCCTCCTCCAGGTAGGCGAGCGTCCCGTCGGTCGAGGCGTTGTCCACCACGGTCACGTCGAAGTCATCGGTGGTCTGCGCCCGAAGCGAGCTCAGCACCATGCCCAGGTGCTCCCGGCCGTTCCAGACCGGGATGAGGACCGAGACCTTCGGTGCGGGCGCCATCCGGAGGGTCTCGAAGGGTCAGGGGGACTTCAGCCGGTCGAGATCGGCCTTCACCATCATCTCGATCACCTCCTCGCAGGAGACCTCCGGCTCCCAGCCGAGCTTCTCCTTCGCCTTCGAGGCATCCGCGACCACCTCCTCGATCTCGGCCGGCCTGGCGAGCTCCGGATCGATGCGAACGTGGTCCTCCGGCGCGAGGTCGACGGCGCGGAAGGCGAAATCGACCAGGTCCCGTACCGAGTGGGAGACCCCGGTGCCGATCACGAAGTCCTCCGGCTTCTCCTGCTGGAGCATCAGCCACATCGCCTCCACGTACTCCTTCGCATATCCCCAATCGCGTCTCACGTCGAGGTTGCCGAGCACGAGCTCATCGGAGTGGCCGAGCTTGATGGAGGCGACGCCCTGGGTGATGTGCCGGGTGACGAAGGCGGAGCCCCTCCTGGGCGACTCGTGGTTGAAGAGGATCCCGGAGCAGGCGGCGATCCCGAAGCTCTCGCGGTAGTTGACGGTGATGAAGTGCCCGTAGACCTTGGCGACGCCGTAGGGGCTCCGCGGATAGAAGGGCGTGCCCTCGTTCTGCGGCGACTCCAGGGCCCGCCCGAACATCTCCGACGAGGACGCCTGGTAGAAGCGAGCTTCCGGGCAGACGTCGCGGATGGCCTCCAGCAGACGCGTCACGCCCACCGCCGTGTACTCGGCCGTCGCGATCGCGAGGCGCCACGACTCCGAGACGGACGACATGGCGGCGAGGTTGTAGACCTCGTCGGGGGTGACGGTGCGCATCACATCGAGGAGGGAGCTCTGGTCCAGCAGATCCGCTGCGTGCAGCGTGATCGCATCCTGAACCGCCTCGAGGCGCTCGAACCGGTGCTCGGTGGAGCCGCGCACCAGACCGTGCACCTCGTAGCCCTTCCCGACGAGGAGCTCTGCGAGATAGCTCCCGTCCTGGCCCGAGATCCCGGTGATCAGCGCGCGCGTCGGCACGGCGCCATTCAACCTGATCGCCATGGCGCGGGCTCGAATGGCCGGGGTGGGACCCGAATTAGACTCGTTCGCGGATGAACTCGTCCTGGATTCGCGGCGGTCACCCCACGGCGCACTCGCTGGGCATGCCGAGGCGCCGTTTCGCGCGCGTCTACCGGTCGAACGAAGACGTGCGGCGAGACTGGTGGAGCGGGTACGACGAGGCCAAGGAGCAGGCGCTCGCCGACACCCTCGACTCCCCGGAGCTTCTGGAGCGGTTCCGATCCGGGCGCTCGCTGCCGCGGGGGTTCGGGTTCACGCTCGATGAGCGGATCGTCGAGATCCCCTGGATCGTCGCCAACCTCCCGTCCGAGGGCCCGGTGCTCGACGCCGGCTCCGCGCTCAACCACCCGCTCTTCCTCGAGCGCGTGATGCCCCGGGTCGAGTCCCTGACGATCACCACCTTCACCGACGAGGATGCGCATCCCGAGCTCGGCCCCGCCTACGTGACGGCCGACCTGCGCGAGCTGCCGTTCGAGTCCGGGTCCTTCGAGACAATCGTCTGCGTATCCACCCTCGATCACGTGGGCATGGACAACTCGGCCTACGGATCCACGGAGACCCGCAGCGAGGACCCGGATCGCGAGCTCGCCCACGCTGTGAACGAGCTGCACCGGGTGCTTCGACCCGGCGGTCGCCTGCTCGTGACCGTTCCCTACGGGCGCCCGGAGGACCACGGCTGGTGCCGTCAGTTCGACGAGGCCGGGTTGGGGCGGATTGCGGAGCCGTTCGACGACACCGAGATCAGGGTCTACGGGCATTCGCGCCGGGGCTGGAATCGGAGCAGCCCTGAGAGGTCGTCGGACGCGACCTACCGCGATCCGCGGCGTCACGAGGTCCTGCTCGAGGACTGCGCCTTCGCCGCGAGCGCGGTGGCCTGCCTGCGCTTGACTCGATCGGCCTCGGCCGCGGTCCAGCCGCCGCTGTCGATTTCGCGCACCAGCGCGGAATAGGTGGCCTATGATCCCCTGGCTCAGAGGGCCGGGGGTGTCTACCTGGGCGCGCGCGGCCCCACCGAGCTGTACTCCTGACGATGGACGGACCTTCGCTGGCAATGCGCGTGCTCTCGGCCCTCAACCGGATCCTGGGGCACCTCCTGCTCCGCGTCAAGCAGGCGCTGGGCCGGCTGGCCCAGAGCGTGCAGCGCGATCAGCTCCGCGAGCTGACCGACGAGGCGAGGGTCCTCGGATCCGCCTCGGCTGAGTCCATCAATCACGTCGGGGCGGAGCTGCGCGAGATCAACGATCGCCTGGCGAAGCTGGAGCGGGAGATCGAGCGGATCGGCAGCCGGCTCGAGGGCAACGGCGCCGGCGAGCGGATCTTGGAGAAGCACGAGGACGCGCCGGCCGGCTCTCTCTCGACCGACTGACCATGAACCTCGCACCCGGGAGCGTCTGGGTCGATGCTCAGGGCGCCCAGAGCATCCACTACGCCGAACGCGGGATCGGGCGCTTCATCGGGGAGCAGCTGTCCGCGGTGAGGGAACTGGCGCCCGACGTGATCGGGACGGTTCACCTGGACCCCGACCAGGCGATTCCGGCGGTGCTGGACCCGCTGATCGGCTCGGATCTCCTGCACTGGGCGCCGAACCGCTTCGCGCCCCGCTCGGGGCTCCCCGCCGTCTACCACGTGGCGTCCCCCATGGACCTGACGACGCCGCTCGATCACGTCTGGCCGAGCTGGGCCCGGTCGCCGCGGGTGCGAACGGTCGTCACCCTCTACGACTTCATCCCGCTCATCTTCCGGGACCGGTACCTCGATCCGGAGCCCGTCTCCAAGGCGGCCTATTTCGCCCGCCTCGGCCTGCTCCGCCGGGCGGACCACGCGCTGGCGATCTCTGAGCAGACGGCACACGATGCCGTCGAGCATCTGGGAATCCCAGCGAGCCGCATCACGGTGATCGATTGCGGGGTATCCGACCGGTTCTCCTCGCTCGTCAGCTCGCGCGAGGAGGCAGAGCGGGAGCTGCGCCGTGCCTTCCCGCGCCTGCGCCGGGGATTCGTTCTCTACGTCGGCGGAGACGATCCGCGCAAGAACATGCTGGGCGCGATCGAGGGGTACGCCCGGATGGGCGAGGGAACCCGCCACTCCCACCAGCTCGTGATCGCGTGCAAGCTCTCGGACGCCCGCCGGGACGAGCTCACGGCCTACGCGGTCGAGCGCGGGATCGACCCGGACGACGTGCTTTTCACGGGTTTCGTGTCGGATTCCGAGCTCGCCGCGCTCTACCGCGGCTGCGCGCTGTTCCTGTTCCCCTCGCTGTATGAGGGCGCCGGCCTGCCGATCCTCGAGGCCATGTCGTGCGGGGCTCCCATCGCCGCGAGCCGGACCAGCTCGATCCCTGAGATCCTCGGTGATCTGGAGGCGACGTTCGACCCGGCCGATCCGGCCGATCTGGCGAGTTGCCTCGAGCGCGTCCTGGCGAGCCCCACGGAGCTTGAATCCCTTCGCGAGCGCTCGCGCAGGCGCGTCGGGATTTACACCTGGGCGCGGGTGGCCGCTCGGACGCTCGAGGGATACGAGCGCGTCCTCGAAGCCCCGGTCAGGCCGGCGAGACAGCGCTCGAGGAAGCGCGTGGCGATGCTCACCCCCTGGCCGCCGCAGTGGACCGGGGTGGCGACCCACAGCAGGCGCTTGGTCGAGGAGCTGCGCGCGCACGCCGATGTGGACGTGATCGCGCCCGAGACCCAGAACGGGACCGTCTACGACCGCTCGCTCGAGCCGGAGGGTGTGGGCCTCTACACGGCCAGCGAGTTCGACTGGCTGGGGGGCCTCCGTGACTACGACCGCGTCCTCTACACGCTGGGCGGATCCCCCTTCCACGTGCACGCCTTCGAGGCCCTGATGCGCAGGCCGGGCGCCGTCCTCGCACACGATGTCCGCCTGCTGGGGCTCTACATGGCCGTCCAGCAGCAGCGGCACGCCCGCGACCCCGCCTGGCTGCTCAAGCACCTGCAGGAGATGTACGGGCACCGCGTCTCCGATTGGGAGCTGCGGCATGTCTGGGCGCCGCAGGTCTACGTCGGCAAGGGGATCTTCATGACGCGCGACATCCAGAAGCACGCCGAGCAGCTGATCGTTCACTCCGAACACCAGCGGGACATCCTCCGGATGGAGGCTCCCGCGGACGCTCCGGTGGCCCAGGTCGTTCCCCACGGCATCCCAACCCCCGACGTCCCACCGAGGCCCGATGCGTATCGCCACGACGGGCCGACGATCGTGACGCTCGGGATCGTGAGCTCGATCGCGAAGCAGACGCCGCTCCTGCTGTCCGGATTCGCGCGGGTGGCGGCGCGGATGCCCGATGCCCGGCTGGAGGTGGTCGGGGAGATCGCCGACGCGGAGCGCGAGAACCTCTCCCCGATGCTGGCCGAGTTGGGAATCGAGGGCTCGGTCGGGCTGCACGGCCGCGCCGAGAAGGAGGAGTACTGGGAGGTCCTGCAAGCCGCTGACCTCGCGGTGCAGCTCCGCTCGCCCTTCAACGCAGGCGCCTCGGGCGCAGTCACCGACTGCATTGCCGCCCGAGTCCCAGTGATCACCACCGGCATCGGCTGGTCCACCGAGCTCCCGGAGGACGTCGTCCTCTCCGTGCCCGAGGAGAGCTCCGCCGATGCGCTCGCCGCGGAGATCACGGTCGTGCTCCGAGATCGGGACCTCCGCGCGAGGGTCACGGCCGCTCAGGACCGCTACGCGAGGGAGACCTCGTTCGCGGCGGTGGCCGAGCGCTACGCCGAGGTCTTGGCCCTGTAGGGCGCTTCCGCCGGCTGTCCGTCCGCCTCCGGCGCCGGAGCCTCGGACACCGACCATTCGTGCGGCACCAGGACCGTCCGGTGGTCCGGATTCGGCTGCCGGCCGCTGCCGTAGAAGTCCCCGCCCGCGACGGTCGTCTCGAAGGCGCGATGCACGCCGTCCATCATCTCCCCGGCCAGGTCCGCCGTGATGCTCATGAAGTACTGCCCGGCGGGCAGTGGGCAGTTGTGGAGCCTGCACCGCGCCTGGCCCCGGGGCGGTACGTCGCTGAAGACCGCGCCGGCGGTCTCCGAGGAGAGGTTGAGCAGGGGCATGCTGTCCTCGAGGGAGAAGAGGGTGATCCCGAAGTTGACCGTCCGGAATGACCTGCCGCCCATGGTCTCGTAGCCGAGGACGATGTCGCAGTCCTCGCCGCTGGTGGGGCTGTCGATCACCTGACCGTTGCGCTCCAGGTGCATGTCCACGAAGCGAAGGTCTCCCGTGCCGTCCCGGTTCTCGCGCTCCCTGAGGCTGCGGGGCAGATCACGCTCCACCTCGCCGACGTACTCGTGGATGACCTCGCCGACGCCGCCGATCGCGTTCACCCTGCCCCGGCTGAGCAGCATCGCGCGGTCGCAGAGATTGCGGACCGCACCGAGGTTGTGGCTGATGAAGACGATCGTCCTGCCCTCCCTCGATACGTCTTCCATGCGGTCCAGGCACTTCTGCTGGAAGGAGACGTCACCGACGGAGAGGACCTCGTCCACGATCAGGATCTCGGGCTCCAGGTGGGCGGCGACCGAGAACGCGAGGCGGAGCTGCATGCCGCTCGAGTAGCGCTTGACCGGGGTGTCGATGAAGGGTCCGATGTCGGCGAACTCGACGATCTCGTCGAAGCGCCGCTGGATCTCCGCCCTCGGCATGTTCAGGATCGCCCCGTTCAGGAAGACGTTCTCGCGGCCCGTGAGCTCCGGGTGGAATCCGGTGCCGACCTCGAGCAGGGCGCCGACCCGTCCGCGCAGGCGGGCCTCGCCCACCGTGGGCGGCGTGATCCGGGAGAGGATCTTGAGCAGGGTGCTCTTGCCCGCGCCGTTGTGGCCGATAACGCCGAAGGTCTCCCCCTGCTGGACTTCGAAGTCGACGTCCTGCAGCGCCCAGAACTCCTGCTTCTTCGGGCTCCGGCCCCGGCGCCGGACGCGCTCGGTGATCTGCTCCGTGAGCAACACATAGCCGCCGGGGGCGTTGCCGATCTCGAAGCGCTTGCCCAGCCCCTTGACCTCGATTGCCGGCTTGCTCATATGACGTCCGCGAAGAAGTCCTCGGCGCGGCGGAAGTAGAGGAGAGAGCCCACCAGGAGCAGCAGCGCGCTCCCCACCGAGATCAGGATGTTGGCCGTCCCCGGGTAGGGCTGGCCGTCGATCAGCGCCCAACGCATGCCATCTAGGACCGAGGCCATCGGGTTGATCGAATAGATGTAGGACCAGGCGTGACCCGATTGGTCTCCAATCGTGGTGCCCGGATAGAGGACCGGACTGGCGAAGAAGAGGATCTGGACCAGCATCGGGACGACCAGCTGCACGTCCCGGTACTTGACGTTGACCGCCGCGAGGAAGGTGGCCAGGGCGAACGCCGTCACGACTCCGAGGAGCAGGAACGCCGGTACCAGCCAGAAGGTTGGCGCGATCGTGGCGCCGTACAGCAACGTGACAATGACCACGATCGGCAGGGCGATCAGCAGGTCGATGATCAGGCTGAGGCCCTTGGAGATCGGCAGGGCCAGGCGGGGGAAATAGACCTTGGAGATCAGGTTGGCGTCCAGCACCAGGCTGCCGGCGCCCTGCTGGATCGCCGTCGCCGTAAACAGCCAGGGGACGACGCCCGAGACTGCGAAGACCGCGTATGGCAAACCCGCCGGGGCCTGGATCTTGGCGACGAGGCCGAAGAAGAGGGCGAAGACGAAGGCGAAGATGAGCGGCTGGAGCAGTGCCCAGCTGACACCAAAGAAGCTCTGCTTGTAGCGGATCTGGAGCTCGCGCTTGGTGAGGAAGTAGACGAGCTCTCGGTGCTCCCAGAGTTCGCGCAGGTCGATCGGGCGCCAGCGCTCCGGCGGGGCGATGACGATCTCGGGCGGGGGGACGGCGGTCGCCTCGGGCGTGCTCATCGGCGGAACGGTAGCGGTCGGGGGACCGGGCTCTCGAGGGGTATTTCCAGGGCCCGCTCGTAGCCCTCGAGCGTTCGCCTCGCCACCCGCTCCCAGGTGTAGAGCTGGATGCGGCGGCGAGAGCGCTCGCGCAGCGCGTTCTGCTTTCCGGGCGTCTCCAGCGCGGCGCGGACGGCGCGGGCGATGTCGGCCGGGACGGATGGGTCGAAGGTCGCCTCGAGGTCGCCGAGCAGCTCCGGGACCGCCGAGGTATTGCTGGCGGCGACCGGAGCACCGCATGTCATCGCCTCGAGGATCGGCAGGCCGGCCCCCTCGTAGAGGGAGGGGAAGACGAAGAGCTCGCAGGACCGGTAGAGCGCTGCCAGGTCGCGGTCCGAGACGAAGCCGGTGAGCAGCAGGTTGCGGGACTCGATGCCGAGACCCTGGGCGAAGGCGCGCAGGCTGAAGCGCAGGTGTTGCGCGAGGTTGCAGGCGATCACGAGCTGATGCGCATCCCGCGTGGCCGAGGGCAGCTCCGCGTAGGCGCGAATCGCGCCCTCCAGGTTCTTGCGGTAGTCGACGCCGCCGACGTAGAGCAGGAAGCCGGGGCGGACCTTGGGCAGGGACGAGCGCAGGATCACCTCGGCCTGCTCGCGCGTCTTCACCAGGGAGGAGAAGCGGTCGGAGACCCCCGAGTCGATCACGGTGATCCGCTCCTCGCGGATGTTGAGGCGCTCCATCGCGTCATCGGCCGTCTGCTGGGAGATGGTGAGGATCTGGTGGGCCGACCCGAGCAGCCCGAGACGCGCGATCCACGCCGTCGCCATGTAGCCCCAGTCGGCGTTGTAGCGCTCACGCATGATCAGGGGAACGAGGTCGTAGAGCGTCACCACTAGCCGGGTGCCGCGGCTCCAGACGGGCCAGATCTCGTCGAGCCCGAGCTCGGCTTCGAATGGAGACATGACGTGGTAGATCGGAGGGATCTCGCCCGCGGGGCCGCGATCGGCGCTCTGGCGGACCGCCTTGCCCGAGCGCTCGAGCGGCTCGGCGATGGGCGGCACCGGAACGTCCGGGCTCAGCCCGATCCAGCCGATCGTCTCCGGAGCCAGCTCGAGCAGCGCAAGGGCGTGCTCGGTGACGTAGCGGGCGATGCCGCGTTCGGCATGCCCCACGCTCTGGGTCCCCCGAGCGTCGAGCCAGACGGGCCCCGGGTCGAGCGCCACTAGCCCGACGGGCGGGCCGGAACCTTCTCGCCTTCCTCCGCCTCCGCGCGCTCCCGGCGCTCGAGCAGCTCCCGCAGGGCGCCGAGTTCGCGTTCGATCGCCTCGAGTCGAGCCTCCAGCGTCCGCACCTCGCTGCCCAGGTGGGTCACCGCCTCCACCGACGCGGAGCCCAGCCGCTCCGTCTGCTGGTCGATGTCGCGCAGCCTGTCCCGGAAGACGACCTGATAGACGCTGCCGAGTACGCGGCGGACCGCGCCGAGGATCGCGGCGAGCACGCGCTGGAGCGCCGAGGCGTTGCTGCTCTTGTGAGGGGAGGAGGTATCCACCGTCAAAAACACCTGCACGCTAGGCCGGTGGCGGGCTGGCGAGAAGGATACGGTCTTCCTCTGACAGGGCCCGCCCGCCGATCCGCCGGTAGTGCGCGCGAAACAGCCTCGCGGTGTGATCGAAGCTGAACTGCGCGGCCCGCCTCTTCCCACGCTCGCGCAGGTCCGCCCGGAGCTTCGCGTCGCTCCACAGCCGATGCAACTGGCTCGCCATCTCGGGGACGTCATCGGGATCGAAGAGCAGGCCGGCATCGCCGACGACGTCGGGCAGCCCCGTGGCCGTCGAGGAGGCGACGGGAAGGCCCGCGTCGAAGGCCTCGCAGACGGGCAGCCCCCAACCCTCGAACCTGCTCGGGAAGACCAGCCCGGTCCCCAGCTCATAGAGGGCGCGAAGCTCGAGCGAGCTGACGAAGCCGGGGAATGAGGTCGTCTCGGCGAGGCCCAGCGACGAGACCAGCTCGCGGATGCGCCGGTAGTGGCGGGTCTGCTTGCCCGGGCAGACCAGCGGGATCGCGGTGCCGCTCTCATCCCTGATCCGGGCAAGCGCCTCGAGTAGGCGCTCGTGGTTCTTGTGGGGCCAGGTCTGAGCCGGGTACAGAAGAAAGGCGTCGGGCAGCGAGAGCCTGGAGCGGAGCCGGCCGAGATCCGCATCGGTGGGCGCCGGGTACTCGCGCAGGATCGACCCGCCCGGCACGACGGTGACCTTCTCGGGCGGTAGCTCGTAGCGGTCCACGAAGTCCCGGCGGCCCCAGGAGGTCATCGCAACGACCAGTGCCGCCCGCGCGCAGTGGGTGCGGTAGATCGCCTCGCGCCGCGCCCGCTCCCAGCCGCTGAACAACTCGGGCAGGTGGAGGTGCTGGAGGTCGTGGGGCTGATAGATGCTCGGCACCTCGGTCGTGAACGCGTCCTGGAACGGGAAGTGGATGACGTCCACCGCGGCCCGCTCGACGGTCCCGTCACTCGGGCGCACGGCGAACCTCACGCCGACCTTCGGCAGCCGCTCGGTCAGCGCGCGGATCACCGCGCGCGACCGCCTGTTCAGGTAGCTGCGGCGGGAGGGCAGCAGGCGGCAGGGTCCGTGCAGATAGCTGCGGATCCACTCGTCCTGCTCCGGGTGGGCGAGGAAGAGGTACTCCTCGTCCCCGTCATCGAGCCTGGAGAGAGCTGCCGCCAGCCCGATCACGACCTGCTCGACGCCCCCGAACTGGCCGGCGCCGAGGCGGGCATCGATGCAGACGCGCATGCGCGAACCCTAGTTCGGGCGGCGGCCTCCTCCTCTTTGCGCGCGACTGGGTCCCCGGTTAGCCTTCCGCCCGATGGCGTCGGCAGCCCCAGATCCCGGCTTCTGGTCGGGAAAGCGCGTGGTCGTCACCGGCGGCGCCGGTTTCCTCGGCAAGCCGACGACCGCGCTGCTGGGGGAGCTCGGTGCAGAGGTGAGCGTGATCCGCTCGGCGGACTACGACCTTCGCGAGCGAGAGGCCAGCTTCAGCGCCCTCGAGGGAGCCGACGTGGTCCTACACCTGGCGGCGAACGTCGGTGGCATCGGCTTCAACCGCCGCAACCCGGCGCCACTCGCCCACGACAACCTCGCGATGAGCCTGAACGTCTTCGAGGCGACCCGCGAGCTTGGTATCGGAAAGCTGGTCGCCGCGGGGTCGGTCTGCGCATATCCGAAGTTCACCCCGGTGCCCTTCTCCGAGGATGAGATCTGGAACGGGTACCCAGAGGAGTCGAACGCCCCGTACGGGCTCGCCAAGAAGATGAACTTCGTCCTCTCGGAGGCCTACCGCCGCCAGTACGGGCTCGATTCCTGCGTCCCGGTGATGGCCAACCTCTACGGGCCCGGCGACAACTTCGACCTCGAGGACTCCCACGTGATCGCGGCGATGGTCCACAAGTACGCCGTGGCCACGGAGCGGGGCGAGGACGAGGTGGTGCTCTGGGGAACCGGTGAGCCGACCCGCGAGTTCCTGTACGTCGACGATGCGGCTCGCGCTCTCCTGCTCTGCGCTGAGAGGCTCGAGGTCTCTGATCCGGTCAACATCGGGACGGGGAGCGAGACGCGGATCCGTGACCTCGCGGAGATGATCTCGGAGCTCACCGGCTACGGGGGCAAGACCGTCTGGGACACATCCAGGCCCGACGGGCAGCCCAAGCGTTACCTCGACGTCACGCGGGCCACTGAGCTGATCGGCTTCGAGGCGGATACGCCGCTCGAGGAGGGACTGCGGCGGACGATCGACTCCTTCCGCGCCGTGGACATGCCGGCGGTCGCGTCCTCAGCGTAGGCTGCTCGATGGAGTCCGCGCAGGGGGCGGGGGGCAGGATCGAGACCGCCGCGGCGCCGGCCTCCCGTCCGGCGAATTCGGCCGCAATCGACTGGCTTAGTCGGATCGCGGGCTCCGCCTGGTTCGCCTACGGCTCGATCCTCGTGATCCAGTCGAAGGTCCTCTGGGGGATCTGGGACTACAGGGATCTCACCCCGGGCGACGGGTCGTACTACTTCACGATGGCGAGCCGTTGGGCCGATGACTTCTTGGTCCAGCCCGCCTACTACCCGCTCTACAACGTCCTCTACGGCTCCCTGAAGTGGATAGTGGACGACCCCTTCTCGGTCACGATCCTCCACCGCGTCCTGATCGTGCTCGGGACCACCGTCTTGCTCCTGGCGGTCATGCGCCGCCTTCTTACGCCCGGCATCGCGTGGGCGCTGGCGCTTTGGTGGGCCGTCCTGCCGGCGGCCTACGACACGATCTTCGAGATCCACCTGCTCAGCGCGCTCGTGGGACTAGCGATCGTCCTGCTCGCGCTGCGCTGGTCGGGGCTCGCCGGGCGCGCCACGGTGTTCGGCCTGCTGCTGGCGGCGGCGCTCCTCGTGCGCAACGAGTACATCGTGGCGGCATTCGTCTTCGGCGTGGTCTGGCTCGGATATGAGCTCTGGCGGATGCGGAGAGGAACCGGGGCGCCGTGGAGGTCCCTGGCGGCCGCGGTCGCGATCCCGCTGCTCACATTCGCGATCCTGTTCGGACTCGTCAGCTGGCGAAGCGCCGCCCAGGGCTCGGTCTACTCGCAGCTCGCCGCGAAGAACGAGCTCGCCTTCTGTCAGGGCTACGCGCTCGGGCTCGACCACGCCGGGGACGTCCGGACCGCGAACCCGCTTGCCCAGTGCACGGTGTACACGCGGGAGGACTTCGGCGAGGAGATGCCATCGCTCGCCAAGGCGATCGCGGACAACCCCGATGCGGTCGCGGGTCACTTCGGGCGCAACGCCCGGCTCTTCCCGGCCGGGCTCGAGATCGGCCTCTTCAACGCGAAGTTCGGCCCGGTGGGCGGGGCTTCCAACCCGGACTACATCCCCGTGAATCGTGGCTCCTGGCTGGTGCTCGCCGGTTCGCTCGCGGTCGTGGCGGCGATCGTCGCCGGGGCGGTGCTGATCTGGCGAGAGCGGCGGAGATGGTGGAACGGCGGGATTCACCGCAGAGTCTGGGGGTGGGCGGTGCTGGGGTCCGTGGGGTGCATGGGCATCTACGCGGGGCTGATGACCCGCCCGCGCCCCTCCTACATCTTCTCCCTGACCATCCTGGTGTTGGCCCTGCTCGGCCTGAGCCTCGTCGCAATCGCTCGGCGCCTCGGCGTTCCGCGACGGGCGCGAGCGGTGATCCCGCCGCTCGCCGTCGCGGCGGTCATCCTCATCCCGAACCACTACCGAGCGGGGTACGCCAATCCCCAGATCGGCCCCGGCCAGCGGCTGAAGACCGCGGTGTCACGGCTCGAGCCCTACCGCACCCAGCTCGTGGGCCGCGAGCACGGGCTCCTCGCCGTCTACCCGGCGACCGACGCGTGCCTCTACGTCGGAGGAAGCGACCCGTGCACGGCGGTCTCCTGGAACTACCCGATCGGCGAGACGCTGGGGCCCGAGCTCGCCGGCCGGGAGCAGCACTCCTTCGAGTCGACGCAGGTCGACTTCATCTACGCCGATGAGTACGTGTTCACGGCCGACCCGGGCATGCGCGCGAGGCTCAGCGCGCTGCTCGAACATGGATGGCGCCGCCTCGCCCCCACCTCTCCGTCTGGCTGGATGCTCCTCGAGCGGGATGCGGCGGAATCGGCGCCAGGCTAGCCGGCGCGCGCTCGGTGTTACTCGCCGTCGGGGCTGGCCAGGACGCCCGCGGTCCCGAGCAATGACCACTCGGGGGTGAGGTCGGGACCGGGGTCGTTCGTCACGGGCTCTAGGCCGATCGGCGAGAGCAGAGGGCTCCGCCTGGCGTTGGGGTCGCCGTTCATCGGCTGCCGCCTGGCAACGCGATCCCGTGTGCGGATCGGCGGCCTCCAGCGCCTCGGGATGTGCTCGAGCGCGTCCCCGCACCAGGTCAGGGCGGGAGTGATCACCCGTCTCTTCAGCGGACCGAGCACGTAGTGGATCGCCGGCTGCATCAGGCGCCAGCGCACCCAGGCCACGGGGAGGCCGGCTCTGAAGACCCGGGCGAGCCGGAGCTTGACGCGCTCCCTCGGGGTCAATTGGCCGGAGTACAGGTCCACGAAGCGGTGGATCTCCGGCCAGGAGTTCGTCATCTCGTACGTCTTCTGCTCCGGGTGGACGGAGCGAACCGCGAGGAACTCATCCGGAAGTAGCTCGGGGAGCTCCTCGGCGAAGGCCAGTCGCAGCATGAACTCCGCGTCAAACGCGTAGTGCATGTCCGTGCGGAATCCTCCGAAGCGGTCGAAGAGCTCGCGGCGCCAGAAGGAGGAAGGCTGGGGAACGTGCCAGGGCACCAGCATCCACCAGTGGCGCCCGCCGATCCGGCCCTCGCAATAGGAGGGCGGCTTTGGCCGCCAGACGCGCAGTCGCTTCGGCGGGTCTCCCTCCTCGATGTCGAGCGCCCCGCCCGCGAGCCAGTTGCAGTCCGATGCCTCCAGGCGCGCCACCGCCGTCTCGAGCGCACCCGGGAGGAGGTAGTCGTCGCTGTTCAAGTAGGCGACGATCTCGCCCGAGGAGTGCTCGAGGCCCTTGTTGATCGCGGCGGATTGCCCGTCGTCCGGCTCGGACACCCACCATGCCAGGCGATCCTCGTAGCGGCGGATGATCTCGACCGTTTGATCGGTCGAGCCGCCGTCGACGATCACGTATTCCAGGTTCGGATAGCCCTGGTCCACCACCGAGCGGATGGTTCGCTCGATGAAGGCTCCCTGGTTGAACGACGGTGTGATGACCGTGACCTTCGGCGGCACCGCGCGGCGAGTATAAGGCGCGCCCAAGCTCCCTTTCGGCGCCGGGGTCAGGCCGGGCGCACGGCGATGCGCCGCACCGCGATCGCGAGCTCCCGGTGGTCGAAGCTGTCCGGGTTCACGTCCTGTGGATAGTCCGTGTGGTCCACCTCGATCGACACCTTGATTCTGCGGCTGCGCAGGCGGCGTCGCCGTAGCGGAACGATGGCGATGACGACGCCGTCGGATTCCGCGAGCGTGTGGGGGACCACTCGATCGTCGATCGCGATTCGCAGTCCCTGCAGGACCTCCTGGCTGAGCACGTGGGAAATCTCGATCTCGAGGTGACCTGCCCCCCTCGCGGCCACCATCTCGACCCAGGCCCGACGGGTACTGCCCATCCAGCAGAAGGTGCTCCCGTCCTCGGCGGGTTCGCGATTCATCCAGCCGCCGCCGAGGATCGCCTGGTCGAATGGCAGGTCGTAGACAGGGGATGCGTCGGGAAGCCCGACCGACGGATCGCGCGGATCGGGGGACGTGCTCCATTCCTCCAGCCGGCGTTCGTAGCGCTCGACGCCACGCAGGTAGAGCTCGCGGTCGACATGAGTGAGGCTGGCGAGGGCCTCGAGGGCGTCGGCGGGAAGTTCGTTTCGACGGAGCCGAGCGCCCGTCACGTTGCTCCGCGGCATCGGGAGCAGGTCACGCCAGCCAAGGCGGCGAGTGAGCCAGCCGACCGACTCGTCAAGGCGGTCGGTCAGCCCCACGAAGTCGCAACGCTCGAGTTCCTCGAGGGCATCGTCAAGGCGCTCCCCACCTACGTCACAGGCGGTGAGGGCGCGCGCCTGCCGGTTGCCGAGGACGTGGCGGGCTAGATTCGGCGCTCGCGAGATCAACTCGCCGATCGAGTACTGCACGGTCAGCCGTCGCCACTCCGAGCTCCGCTCGTGGGAAGCCGAGTCCCCGCCCAGGGACGGCTCGGGGTCGGGGTCCTCCGGAAAGGAGCGGGTGTAGGCGTAGTGCGAGAGGGCGCGGTCAATCGGGTCGCGGAGCACGGTGAGCACGAAGGGCCGCTCCCGGAAGCGGTCGATGAGCGAGGCGTCGACGTGTCCGGTGACATAGCGGAACCTGTCGACGTCGCTGAGATCCCGCCCCGGACCGGTGTAGAGCTCGAGGCAGTCGCTCTGGGCAAAGCGATTCGCGAGGGCCCCGCTGAGTGCGGCGCCGCCCGTCTTCGGCACGTGGATGAAGAGCATGGACGTCTTCGGCGGGGCGGCCACGCGCGGGCGAGTATAGGTACAGGGATCATGGCCGACTCCCTAGGCGACCTTGCGCGCGAGGTGACGGGCTGCACCCGCTGCCCGCGCCTCGTCGAGTGGCGGGAACTGAGCGCGGCGCAGCCGCCGCGCCGCTACCGGGGCGAGCGGTACTGGGCGCGGCCGCTGCCGGGGTTCGGCGATCCGGGGGCGAGGATCGTGATCGTCGGGCTCGCGCCCGCCGCACACGGGGGCAATCGCACCGGCCGGATCTTCACCGGGGACCGGTCCGGGGACTGGCTATTCGCCGCCCTGCATCGCGCTGGGCTCGCCAACCAGCCGACCTCCGTGAGCCTGGATGACGGGCTGCGGCTGCGAGGGGCCTACATCACCGCGGTCAACCGCTGCCCGCCGCCGCAGAACAGGCCGACGACCGAGGAGCGGGACAACTGCCTGCCCTATCTGGTTCGCGAGCTCGGGTTGCTGCGCGCCGGGCGGGTGATCGTGACGCTCGGGTCCTTCGCCTGGACCGGGACGCTCCTAGCGCTGGCGGAGATGGGCGCGGAGCTGCCCCGCCCGCGCCCGCGCTTCGGGCACGGTGCCGAAGCCGAGCTGGCGGCTGGCGAGCGGGCCTGGTCGCTGCTCGGCTGCTTCCACCCCAGCCAGCAGAACACCTTCACGGGCAAGCTCACCGAGCCGATGATGGACGTGGTTTTCGCGCGGGCGCGGGAACTCGCGGGCGTCTAGTCGGCCGCGGAGGCGATACTTGCTTCGTGTTCCAGCTCAACCTGCCGAACGCGCTCACGGTGCTGCGGATTCTGCTGGTGCCCGTGGTCGTGGTGGCGCTGCTCGACGAGACGCCGAACGGGGACGCAATCGCGGCCGCCGTCTTCGCCCTCGCCGCCCTGACCGACACGCTTGACGGCTACATCGCCAGGCAGCGGGACGCGGTGACGACCTTCGGGAAGCTGATGGACCCGATCGCGGACAAGTTGCTGGTGGCGGCGGCGCTGATCGCGCTGGTCTCGCTCAACCGGCTGGCCGCCTGGATCGCGATGGTGATCATCGCGCGGGAGTTCGCGGTCACGGGGCTGCGGATGGTGGCGGTGGAGCAGGGGGTGGTGATCCAGGCGAGTTGGCTGGGGAAGGTGAAGACGACGCTGCAGGTCGCAGCGATCATCTGCCTGATCGCGTTCGATCCCACGCCGCTTGCCGTTGACCTGCTGGTCTACGCGGCGGTCGCGGTCACGGTGGTCAGCGGGATCGATTACTTCTTCGGCTTCCGCAAGACGATCGGGTCCAAGCCGAGTCGCAATACGGCTTCGCCATAAGGTCGCGGCCACGAGCGGCCGCCCCACATAACCGCTCGGGCTTCGCCCTTGATGCGAGGGTGCGCCGCCAGGCGCAACCCGTTTAGTGAAGTGGAGCGGCCTGGTGGCCGCTTAGCCACTCCCGCGTGGTGGTGTGGTGGCGGGAGTGCGCGCCCGACTCGAGCTCGCCGGTGATCTCGGAGAGCAGGCCGTAGCGCTCGGCGACCACGTTGTGGCGGTGGATGGTCTCGAGGTTCTCCTGACGGGCGTGAACGAAGGCGCCGTCGCGGAGCTCGGGGAAGGTCTCGGTGACCTGGCGGATCATCTCGCGGACGCAGTCCTCGACGAAGCGGGGATTGGCGTGGGCCTTTTCAACCACGGCGCGCTCGTCGGAGCGCTTCATCAGCTCGTAGATCTCGCTCGACATTGAGCTCTCGACGATGCGGAGCAGCTGGCGGGCGTCGATGTCGACGTTCGAGTCCTCGGGGGTGCCGATGTAGAGGGTGCCGATGCCGCGCTGGTTGTGGGTGGCGACGGGGACGGCGTCGACGATCCGGTCGATGGCCTCTGAGTCGAAGCCCTGCTCGGCGAGGCGGGCGCGGGCGCCGTCCTCGACCAGGCCCTGGGCGCAGGGGCAGGCGGTCATGCCCTGGGCCTCGACGCCGGTGAGGGTGCGGGTGCCGCGCTCGGATGCGACCGCGGTGCCGAAGAGGGTGTAGAGCTCCTGGGTGGGGAGGCCGGAGACGGGGGCGGGGACGGTCTCGGGGTAGCGGGCCGCGATCCGCACTTCCGCGCGGAGGCCGTCCTGGCGCTCGCGGACCCGCTCCGCGATGTGGGCGGCGAGGCCCTCGGCGCGCAGCGCCTCGCTGAGGACGACGGTGTCGATGGCCTCGTTGACGACCTCCTCGAAGCGGGACATGTGGACGCCAGCCTGTTCCGGGTTGAGGTCGACGAAGCACTCGAGGTCGGCGTGGTAGAGCGATTCCTCGCCGGTGCCGTTCTGTGACCCGCAGACGCGGATGATCTTCTCCACCCCGACCACGCCGACGCGGGAGAGACTGACCCGGGTCGAGGGGGTCTCGGCCTGGGCGTCCCGGATGGGGAGGGGAACGGTCTGGATCGGATTGGCCATCCGTTCAAGTATGCCGGAGGCCGGTCGGCGGGCCCGGAGATTGCCTCAAAAGTTGGTCCGTGTTCTGGCCGGACCATCCATATACTCCCGAGCTCTGTAGACCGGCCTCGATAGGGGGAGGACGGGACACACTGGGAGAGGAGAGAGCTTGGCGTCGATTCGCACGGCCGTTACGGCCGACGAACAGCCCTTTGGGGAGAGTGAGGACCTGCGCGGACTGATCGCCGCGGGGACGGAGCGGGGATATCTGACCTTCGAGGAGATCGCGGCCACCCTCGAGGAGGTGGAGGTCACCAAGGAGCAGGTGTCGGAGCTGCACGCGCACCTGGTCGAACAGGGGGTGGACGTGATCGCGGCCGACGGCGTGACCGCGTACAAGGAGGCCAAGTCCGGGGACGGGGCGAACGGGGACGGCTCGAACGGGTCCAAGAAGCAGGAGCTGGATCTGACGGTCGAGCCGAGTCTGGATTCGCTGCGGCTGTATCTGCGCTCGATCGGTTCGGTCGATCTGCTGACGGCCGATCAGGAGGTGGAGCTGGCGAAGCGGATCGAGCGGGGGGACATGGACGCGAAGCGGCACATGGTCGAGGCCAACCTGCGGCTGGTGGTGTCCATCGCGAAGTCTTATCTGGGGCGGGGATTGAGCCTGCTGGACCTGATTCAGGAAGGGTCGCTGGGCTTGATCCGGGCCGTGGAGAAGTTCGATTACCGGCGGGGGTACAAGTTCTCGACCTATGCGACCTGGTGGATCAGGCAGGCGGTGACCAGGGCGCTGGCCGACAAGTCCCGGACGATTCGGATTCCGGTTCACATGGTGGAGAAGCTGAACCGGGTGGTGCACGTGGAGCGGAACCTGGTTCAGAAGCTGGGGAGGGAGCCCGAGCCGCAGGAGATCGGAAACGAGCTCGGATGGACGGCCAGGGAGGTGCGGGAGGTGCTGCGCGTCAGCCAGATGCCGGTTTCGCTGGAGAAGCCGGTGGGGGACGAGGACGATTCGGAGCTGGGTGACTTCGTGGCTGACGACAGCGTGGTGGAGCCGTTCGAGACGGCCTCGGACAATTTGCAGCGGCAGGACGTGCAGAGGGCGCTGGCGGTGCTGCCGCGGCGGGACCGGGAGGTGCTCGAGTTGCGCTACGGGTTGAACGGCCGCAAGCCGATGACCCTCGAGGAGGTCGGGGAGGCGTTCGGGGTGACCCGGGAGCGGATCCGGCAGATCGAGAACAACACGTTGAAGCGGCTCAAGGCGCTGCCCGAGGCGCAGTGCTTGCGCGGCCTGGGCTAGCGGATCTAACCTAGGCGCAGGACCTCATTGCGAGGCCCGGCTGGGGCCGGACCCCGGCAGCTTTCACCGGAGCAATTCGGTTCCTGCCACGGGTACAGACGACCAACCCCCGCTCAGTTGGGGGCGCGGCGTTCGGCCCCAGCCGGCTCTCATGTCTCGTCGCGGAGCGCGAGCTGATCGACATGCTGCTCCATGTACTCCTCGATGCGCGTCACTACGAAGCGGCCGGTTCCGTCCGATTCGACGCGGAAACGGTCGCCGGGTTCGAGGTCGGCAGCGGCGGCGACCGCTCTCGGCACCGCGACTTGGTAGTGCGAGGACATCTTCGTCCGGCCGACGGCAAGTTGCTGGCTTCGCGAAGGCGATTCTCCGCCCGGCGGAAGTGGGGGGGGTGGGAATCGAACCCACTCAGGCTGGGCCACCGGATTTACAGTCCGGCCCGGCTCTCCAACTCCGGCGCCCCCCCTCGCGGCTCGGAGTGTAGAGGCGCCTAGTGCGGCCTGATCGAGTGCCTCCGTCTGCCCCACCTGGAACTCGGAGTACTTGTCCCCGCCTATGCGAATCGACGTGCTTCCCTCGATGTCGCCGGATGGAATGAACCAGCGTCTACCGTCGCCCACCAGAACGAAGAGGAAATCGAAGCGGCTCGGGTTGAATTTTTTGACCAGCCCGGTCCAGCTCTGGTTGCCGCCATTCGTTGCCAGCTGCACCGAGAAGTGATCGGCGGAGGCGTGCCTGCAGGTCGACGTCTTCACCTGGACCCGGAGTAAACGGCCGCCCAGATCGGCAATCACGTCGTAATCGGGACTATGGAACAGCGGGAAGGAAACGGCGGCGCCGAGTCGAGTCAGCCAGTCAATTGCCGCTGCCTCGCCAAGATCGCCTTGGCGCCTCGGATGAAATCCCCTGGGCACGCCGCGAACATACGTTCGGGAAGCTGACCAATGGCGCGCGGAGTGCAACAAAGGTGTGAAGAGATCGTCAGCAGAGTCACGCGCAGCCGGATAGCGTCCGCCACATGACTGATCTCGACGGCCGCGTCATCGCCGTCGCCGGCGCGGGCGGCGGCCTCGGCCCCATCGTCGCCCAGCGCCTCGCCGACGCCGGCGCGTCCCTCGCACTCGCCGACCGCCACCAGGAGATTGCCGACGGCGTCGCCCAGGACCTCGGCCTCCCTGACGACCGCATCGACCCCCGCGCCGTCGACCTCCTCGACGAGTCCCAGGCCAACGACTGGGCCACGACCACCGCGGAGAAGTTCGGCCACATCGACGGACTCCTCCACCTCGTCGGCGGCTACCGCGGCGGCGACCCCATCGACTCCTTCGACCTCACCGACTACGACTTCCTCCACGGCCTCCTCGTCCGCACCCTCCAACTGACCACCCGCGCCTTCCACTCCTCCCTCACCAGCAGTGAGCACGGCCGGTTCGTCCTCGTCTCCGCGGCCGCCGCCCAGATGCCCGAGAACACCAACGCCGCCTACGCCTCCGCCAAGGCCGCGGCCGAGGCCTGGACCCTCGCACTCGCCGACTCCTTCACCGGCACCAACGCCACCGCGAACATCATCGTCGTCAACGCGATCGAGACCCCGCAGATCCGTGAGGAGAGCCCCGAAGCCGCCCGCCCCACCTTCACCCCGGCCGAGGACCTCGCCGACGCCATTGCCTTCCTCTGCTCCGACTCCGCGTCCCGCATGAACGGCCAGCGCCTCTCCCTCCACCCCTGAGAACGCCCCATCCAAGGCTCGCGCGCCCCTCGCTACAGTGAGGGCCGCGCCCGGATAGCTCAGTTGGTAGAGCACTTCCATGGTAAGGAAGGGGTCGCCGGTTCAAGTCCGGCTCCGGGCTCTTCGCGCATGACCGCATCCCTGGTCATCCACGAAGGCGCAGGGGCCGGCACCGAGCACCCCGTCCACGGCGAGCTCGTCCTCGGCCGCGAGCAAGCGACCGCGGACCTTGTCATCCCCGACCCCGGCGTCTCCCGCCGTCACGCCCGCGTCCTCACCCACAACGGCGGTGTGATCGTCGAGGACCTCGGCTCCTCCAACGGCACATACGTCAACGGCCACCGCATCTCCGGTCCGGTCGAGCTCGGCACCGGCGACGAGGTCCAGCTCGGCGACACCGTCCTCAGCATCCACGGCGGCACCACCGCCACGGCCGTCATGCCACCCGGCGCCCCGGCCACCGCGCAGCACCCCGGACCCGCCCCCGCGCAACCCCCTCCGGCCGGCCGCCCCGCACCCCGCCGCCTCGCCCCATCACCCCACGAGCCGGGCAACATTCCCGCCCTCGCCGCCCTCTTCCTCGGCCCCCTCTCGATCCTCCTCATCTTCCTCAGCACCGGCGGCTTCTTCATCGCCCTCCCCTGCGGCATCGCGGCCATCGTCCTCGGCACCATCGGCATCCGCAACGCCGACCGCCGTGGCCTCGGCCACCGCGGCCTGGCCCGCCTCGGCCGCGTCACGGGCTGGATCGGCACCCTCCTCTCGATCCTCGCCGTGATCGTCTTCATCGTCGTCGCCACGGCTCTCCACTCCACCGAGCACAGTGTCAACGGCCTCATCGATCGCATCAACGACGAGATCGACAAGGTCGATGTCCCGGACGTGAACGCTCCCGACGTCAACGGCCCGAACCAGTCCGGGAACGACAACGCCAGCGGAGGGACGGCGGCGCCCGGCCAATAGCTAGGCTCCCCGCGCCGTGGACTTCAAGCTCACCGACGAGCAGCGCAACTTCATCTCTGCCATCCGCGACTTCTGCCAGCGCGAGTGCGGCACCCCCGAGCAGCGCGAGCAGCTAACCAACAACCACACCGAGCTCCACAACTCGGGCCTCTACAAGAAGATGGCCGACCTCGGCTGGCTCGGCCTGACCATCCCGGAGGAGTACGGCGGCTCCGGCGGCACCATGCTCGACGCCTGCCTCTTCATGGAGGAAACCTCCCGCGGAATGGCCCCCATCGGCGGCTACGCCACCACCCTGATCGTCGCCGGCGCCACCAAGCGCTTCGGCACCGAGGACCAGAAGCAGCAGATCCTGGGCGGCATCTCCAAGGGCTCGGTCGAGGCCATCGCCATGACCGAGCCCGAGTCCGGCTCGGACGTCGGCTCCCTCACCACCGAGGCCGTCCGCTCCAACGGCGGCTACGTCATCAACGGCCAGAAGGTGTTCATCTCCAACGCCCGCATCAGTGACCACGTCCTCGTCGTCTGCCGCACCACCAAGGGCGAGAACAAGCACGAGGGCCTCTCCATGATCTACGTCCCGGTCGGCACCGAGGGCATGGAAATGACCCCCATCGACACCATGGGCGGCCGCGAGACCAACACCGTCTTCTTCACCGACTGCGAGGTCCCCGCTGAGCAGCTACTCGGCGAGCAGGACCAGGGCTGGACCCAGCTCATGGCCGGCCTCAACACCGAGCGCCTCATCCTGGCCGCCACCATGCTCGGCATCGGCCAGCGCGCCTTCGACGACGCCCTTTCCTACGCCAAGGAGCGCAAGCAGTTCGGCCGCCCGATCGGCTCCTTCCAGGCCCTGCAGCACCGCTTCGCCGACCTGGCCACGGACCTCGAGGCAGCCCGGCTCATGACCTGGTGGGTCGCCTCCCTCAACGACGAGGACCCGGACCGCATGCTCCCCAAGGAGGCCTCGATGGTGAAGCTCTTCGTCACCGAGACCGCCCAGCGCGTCGCCCTCGAGGGCATGCAGATGATGGGCGGCTACGGCTACTCGTCCGAGTACGACATGGAGCGCCTCGTCCGCTCCACACTCGTCTCCACCATCTACGGCGGCACCTCCGAGATCCAGCGCGGCATCATCGCCAAGACGCTGGGCCTTTAGCGGCTCGCCCCTTCACGGCTTAGAAGAGCGGCCAGGCTCAGGCCGCCTTCGAAAGTAAGATCAACCGGTGTCCAGGGTTTGGCACAGGCACGGCGATTTGGTCATCGCGCTACTCGCCGGCTGTGTTGCGCTCGCGATCAGCCTCGGCGCCGGGCTGGCGGTCGCCGTAGGCGGCTCGACCGAGGTGGGCCAGACGACGAGCACGCCGACTTTCGGAGTCAATACCCCGGTCGCCCCCTTCTCGACTGTCCCGGGCACGCCGTCGTACGCGACGCCGAACGGCGTGCTCACGAGCTGGAGATTCCACAGCAGCGCTGACCCAGCCGCGGGGGCGGTGAGGCTGAAGATCTTCCGCTACACCGGGACCGCCCTGGTCTTCAAGGTGCTGGCCGAAAGCTCGCTGAAGACGCTCCAGCCAGACACCGCCTACGACTTCAAGGAGCGAATCCCGGTGGACCAGGGCGACCTTCTCGGGTTGACCGCCTCGGGCGATGCGGAAGTCGGCATCACAGTGCCCGGCACCCCCCAGAACCAGCTGGCGCAGTTCGGAGGCGGCGACATCCCTCCCGGCGCGACCGGGACGGCGACCATCGCCTGGCCCGACCTGCGCCCGTCGGTCGCCGCGACGATCGAAGCCGACGCCGACGGCGACGGCTTCGGCGACGACACACAGGACAAGTGCCCGGTCGACCGGACGACCCAGGCGCTGTGTCAGTTCAGCTTCGGCAGGCTGGAGAGGAACAAGAAGCGTGGCACGGCGGTCCTCCCGGTCACGGTCCCGGGCGCCGGGACTCTCTCCCTCAGCGGAAAGGGAGTGGCGGGCCAGCACGCGAGCACCTCGCGCGCGGCAAGCGCGAGGGGCAGAGCGATGGCCAGTGCCAGCACGGTGAAGCTCGTGGTGAAGGGGAAGGGCAAGAAGAAGAAGACGCTGAACAAGACCGGCAAGGTGAAGCTCAAACTGGCGATCACCTACACCCCCGCCGGCGGCGATCCCAGCACCCGGTCGATGAAGGTGAAGCTGAAGAAGAAGCTCTAGCTACGGCCGACTGATCTTCGCCTGGAACTTGCCCCGCCCGTCCCGGCGGTGCACCTCGAGAGTCACGGACTGCGTCCCGCACGCGCTGTAGCTCAACTGGGTGACCGGCGGCCCCGACTTCGCGCTGGAGCGCCGCACCGTCCGCCCCGGCTTCAGGACCCTCCCGTCCGGCCCGCGCAGCTTCACGACGAACCTGCCCTTCCGCGGCTGCCGCAACCTGACGTCAATCGGACCATCGACCGGCGTGCTCAAGGTCGTCGCCGCGCTCGGCGAGCCCGGTGCCAACTTCCTCGCCCACCTGGTCGTGGTCCCGCGCGAGGTATCCGCGACGTCCGCCCGGATCGCCGCAAACGCACCTTCATCCGGCTCCGGGAAGTGCCACCACCACGGCACCGCGTCGGGGTACAGCATCGTCGCGTACGCCTGCGCAAACGCCTCGCCCGGGTTCTCCCAGTAGTGAGCCCCCTGGTCGCCCGGGAACAGCGTCCCGGCCGCCACGCCCTCGCACACGCGCTCGTAAGTCGCCCAGTGCCGCGCCCCCAAATCGCTCGCGCTCCAGCCGGACAGCGACCGATTCGCCTCGATGTGATGGCCGTACTCGTGCGTGATCACCATCGCCTGCGGCATCTGGTTGTTGGGATTGACCGGGCTGCCCGAGACCACCATGGTCTGGGAGGAGGGGAAGTAACAGGCCGTGGCCCCCTGTCCGCACGCCGTATAGAGGTTGGTCTGATCCGCGATGTGGACGGTCAGCTTGTTCATCTCGCCGCCGTGCACGGTCCTCCCGAGCACCTCGAGAACCCGCTCGAGCGCCCCGCTCCCCGCATACGCCGGATCGACCTCGACCCTGACGGAACCACCACCGGCAACCGGGTAGGCAGCGGCTGAGGAGCCGGACGCCGCCGCGGCCCGGGCGGCCGGACCCGACCCCCTGATCACCCGGTCCTTGAACGTGCCCGTAACCGAGTCAGCGCCAAACGCCGGCCGCGCGGCCGCCAGCATCCAGAGCACAGCGAACGCGACCAGCGCAGCGACCCCGGCACGACGCCAGGGGTGACCGCTGCGATTTCCGATCCCGTCCACACGGGATGGATCGGAGCCTCCGCCCCTCCGTTGTCCTCAGCCAGGCTCAGCCTGGCCGAGCGTTCGGCCGAATCAGCCCTTCAGTGGACGTTTGTTCCGACGCGACGCCTAGGGCGCGCCCGTGAACCCGTTCGAGTAGCACGGGCGTGGCGTACCCGACGTCTCGCACTGGTCAAAGGAGGCGTCGCTCGAGAGCCAACTCGCCGCGTGCGTCACGCCATCCAACGACCGCCGCGGGTACTGATGCGGGTCGCACCCGTACACGCTCACCGGGTTCGGAGGCAGGTTGACCAGCGGCGCCGGCGCCGTGCCGTGCTGCGGCTGCATACTCTCATCGGTGCAGTCCTGGTCGCCGTCGAACCCGAGCGGTCCACCGTCGTAATAGACCATCGCCGCCGACCCGCTGTAGGGGTAGGAGCTGATCGGCGTCAGCCCGAAGAGCGGATCCGCAGCCCAGTGCCGCCCGGTGTCGAGCTCGGGGGTGTGGACCTGCGCCCCGATCGTCCGCGCCTCCGTCTCAGCCGCCAGGTTGGTGACCTGATGGTCCCCGTAGGCGAGCTGCAGCAGCACGTGATGCTCGGGGGTATCCGGCAGCGGGTCGTCCGTCATGTGCTGCGCGTACCCGTTCGCCTCGCCCCGGTCCCACAGCAGCTGCATCAGCGACAGGATCAGCGGCCGCCGCTCGAGGCCGGGGTAGTTGGCCCACAGCCCGAGGTCGGGAATATCCAGGTACTGGCCGGAGTCCGTGCTGCGAGACAGCAGGGTGGAGTAGTTCATCCCGACCACGTCCAGCACCGACTGGGTCAGGTCGGGCTCGAGCGCGGTCAGCGCCCCGCCCATGATCGCCCCCTGGCTGATCCCCTCCCAGTTCAGCTGGTTCAGGGCCAGGACCGGCTCCGGTGGGTTCCCACTGGGGCCATCCGGATCCAGTTGGAAGGCGGGATCGCTGTTGAACCCATCGTCGAGCATCATCGCCCGGCCCAGGTAGATCATGTTCACGAAGCCCTGCTGCATCCGGTCCGTGAGCTTGTTGAAGTTGGAGAGGTCGGCGAGCGAGGGGATCACGCTCGGCCCGATGTCGTCCGAGGAGAATCCCGCCCAGTTGGTCGCGCACCACGTCGTGTTGCTGACGTTGGCCTCGCTGTTCGAGAACCGGATCATGTCGTCGACCTGGGTGAAATCCCCGAGCAGCCCGTGTCCGAAGATGCCGCTCTGCGTCGGCACGACGTTGGAACCACTCACGGCCGAGTTCGGGATAACGCACTCGAACCGCACGCCCGTCGTCGCGTCATTCGGGTCGTCCGCGATCCCGGTCGGCGTCGCGTCCACGTCCCCGTCGGCCTTGAAGTTGAAGGTCCCACCGGGCTTGCAGTCCTGGTTGTTGAGGTAGCAGGGAATGTCCGTCAGCTCGCCGTCGACCAGCCGAAGCGTGTTCGCCGGCAGACCCGGGTCACCGGTGTTCAGCACGCTGGTGACGTGGAAAGTCGGCGCATCGCCGTCGATCGACTGGTCGCCCGGCGTGTCGTCGCCGAGCTGCGCAAGGGCGTCGTTGCGGATCGCGAGAGCCCGCCCGGCGAGGCTGTGCTCGCTCGCCACCGTGAAGTCCCACGCCAGGTACAGGCCCTGACGCTGGATCCCGTCATCGGCCAGGGTGGTGAGCAGGTCTTCCATGTGCGGCCGCCGAGCCTCGACGTCCGCATCGGTCGTGGCGATGTTGTCCCGGTAGACGCGGAACGCCATCGGCGCATTGACCGGGTTGTCGCCCGCATCTCGGATGTTGCGCAGCGCGACGATGTACCGGTGGCCCTCGAGGAAGTTGACCGTGGGCCTGATGATCAGGTTGACGTCCTCGGTGTCGCCCGGCTGGTAGTGGTTCGGGTTCGCGTCCAGCTCGGCGAAGATCGGCTGGCGCTCTCCGGTGTCGGCGTCGATCACCACCGCCGCCTGGTCCGGATCGGCGTAGGCACCGGGGGCGGTGATCGGCACGAAGCCCGTGTTGTCGAACGCCGCCTGGGTCTCGACCTCCGGGATCTTCACCGTGATCGCGCTGCCCGGGCTGAAACCGTCCGCCCGGTTGAAGTCGGTCGGGTCGATCGGGACGCCGTTCTTGTTTTGCGGCATCGCGTCGGCCTGGAAGTTCAGGCGCCGCCCCGTATCGGTCGAGTCATCGGCGACGGTGAAGTAGTCGTTCGGGAACGGCTGCATGCAGAGGGATGGATCGAACGGGTCGCATGTCGGGCCCTTGGGCGGGGAGCTGCCGTTGCAGGCAGCGAGGTTTCTCACCAGGGGGGTGATGGGACGGCTTCCGCTCTTCTTGCCCTTCCTCTTCTTCTTGCCCTTCACGAAGCGCCCGCGCAGGCCCTCGATCGAGCAGCTGCCCATCGCGGCTCTCCCCGACGCGGAGAGCGGCAGGTTCATCTGCTTCCCGGGCTTGACCTTCTTCGCCCCGGTGAGTCGGACGGCGCCGCCGCCCTGGATGCCGTCGACCGCGACGCGCTTGCCCTTTCCGCCCTTGACCCGGACGGCGATTCCGCCTGAATCCAGGATCGCCTGCTGCTGGGAGCTGAGAACGGTCACCTTCCCGCCCTTTGCCTTGTGCTTCTTCTTGCCGTCCGCCATTCCGGCGAGCAGCAATCCGGCGCACAGCAGGGCCGCTCCGGCCATGGCAACCGCGATCCCGCGCGTCAGCAACTCCGTCGGCCTCAAAGGTCCCTCTCCTTTGTCACCTTCTCCTCCGCGCCCACTCCAGGCGCGCCCATCGGCGCGCCACGATATCGGATGAATCCAGGGCCGCACCGGTCTTCGGCAAGGTCCCGAAGTTCTCGGTATGCCCCTGGGACCCCCCGGATGATTTAGTACTCGGGTCCGGGAGGAAGATTCCGCGGGAGAGGAGAGAGGGATGGACCTGGAGAGCTTCGAGGAGGCGCGCCCCGACCTCGAGTCGCTGGAGGGCTCGCACCGACTTGGCAGGCGGAGCTTCCTGATCGGCGCGCTCGCGACCGGCGGTGCGCTCGCGGCGCCGGTCAACTACGCCGCCCTCGCCCGCAAGCGACGCATCCCGCGGGCCAAGCACGGCAAGTTCGACCTCGGCGTCGGCTCCGGCTTCCCGCGTCCCCAGGGGATCGAGCTCTGGACCCGCGTCGGCGAGCTCAAGCGCACCTCCAAGCTCAAGGTCGTGGTCGCGACGGACCGCAAGTTCGCCAACGTCGTCGACGAGAAGCTGGTTACCGCCCGCGAGGATCGCGACTTCACCGCCCGCACCTTCGTCAAGGGCCTGAAGCCGGACAAGCACTACTTCTACCGCTTCGTCACCGACGACTCGAAGTCACCGATCGGGCGCTTCAAGACCGCCCCACCGCTCAACTCGCGCAAGCCGATCCGGATCGCCTTCTACTCATGCCAGCACTACGAGGCCGGCTTCTACAACGCCCAGCGCGCGATCGCGAACGAGAAGGACCTGGACCTCGTCCTCTGCCTCGGGGACTACATCTATGAGTACTCCGACGGGAAAGGCGTGCGCCGGGACACCTCGGGCGACAACCATGACGGTGACGCCCAGCTGCTCCGCGAGTACTGGTCCAAGTACCGCCTCTACAAATCTGACAAGGACCTGCAGGCGATGCACGCCGCGCACCCGTTTCTCTCGGTCTGGGACGACCACGAGGTCGAGGACAACTACGCCGACGGCCAGCCGAGCTCCCATCAGCAGGACCCCTCGAAGACGCAGCTTAAGGACTACCCCCGGCGCGTCCCGTTCGCGCAGCGGGAGGCGAACGGGTACCGGTCCTTCTTCAACTACATGCCGCGCGCCCGCTTCAAGGGCGACCGGAGACGCGTCTATGAGGAGTACCGGCTCGGCAGGCTCGTCGACCTCCTGCTCACCGACGAGCGGCAGTACCGGGATCGTCAGCCCTGCAACGACGCGCAGCTCGCCGGTTGCGCCGACGCGGACTCCCCCCGCACCATGCTGGGAGCCAAGCAGCTGGATTGGTTCCTCCAGAACCTGAAGGGCTCGCGCGCCACCTGGAAGCTGTGGGGCACGGAGCTGATGGTGATGGCGACCCGCATCGCGCCCGGGGTCACGGCGCAGGTCGACGCCTGGGACGGCTACGCCTATGAGCGCAAGCGGATCCTCGACTTCATCCTTGAGAACGACATCCAGAACGTGGTCGCCATCACCGGCGACATCCACACCTTCTTCGCCGGCACCGCGTACACGACCGGCGACGAGGCCACCGGCCGGGCGACGCTGCCCGAGTTCGTCGGCGGCTCGGCGACCTCGACGGGTCTTCCCGAGGCGACGGGCCTCTCGCCCGACCAGCTGGCGTTCCTCGCAACCGTCAACCCGCACATTGACTTCTACGACTTCGTCAAGCGCGGCTACGGCGTGATCGAGATCGGCCCGACCGAGTCGACCTGCGAGCTGAAGGCAGTGGATGCGAAGACGCCGGGGGCCTCCACGCCGACGACGATCGCCAAGTTCAGAGTGCCCATGGGCGCACGTTCGCCGGAACGGATCGGTTAGGAGACGGCAATTGGACGGCCTGGCGCGAGTTCACCCAACCGCAGGACACGGCCGGTCACAGTCTGATTACATTCCCGCCGCCGGAGGAGGAGATGCGAGCTAGGAGGGCAAGACATCGCCGCGGGACAGTGATCGTCGCGATCGCGATCGCGACTGTCGCCGTGCTGGTGCCCGCGATCGCCTTCGGCCACATCGAGCGCGCCTCGTACTGGCCCGACCCGGCGCCCGACAAATCCGTGAAGCCGGCCGCCGGCGGCTCCGTTCCGGCCGTCCGGAAGGTCTTCAGCGCCCTCAACAAGAAGAAGCCAGGCACGACGCGGGTCGTCTGCCAGCAGGCGCCAAGCAAGGAGCTGCGCAAGCACGGCAGCATCAAGAAGCTCTCCAAGAACAAGTCGATGCGAGCCCTCAGCAAGGACATCAAGGCTGCACGGAAGGGCTACAAGATCCGCCCGTCCCAACCCGCGGTCAAGCTGAGCAAGAAGAAGGCCAAGAAGCTGCGCAAGTTGAACCTCAAGCTGCTGCGCCAGTGCCGCTACAGCTCGATCCAGGACGCTGTCACCGCTTCACACAACAACGACCGGATCGAGATCATGCCCGGCCTCTACACGGAGCCCAAGTCGCGCGCCAAGCCGACCAACGATCCGGCCTGCGATCCCTACGAGATCACCAACGACAAGAGCCAGACCGGAGCGGTCTCCTACGCCTATCAGGTCCATTGCCCGAACGACCAGAACTTGATCGCCGTCCTCGGCAGGTCCCTGACGAACGTTCCGGTCCCGCAGCCACCCCGGCTCGACCGCCATGTCATCCCGGACGCGGGTAAGTGCATCCGCTGCAACGTTCAGATCCAGGGCACCGGCGCCACGCCGGACGCCGTCACGATCGACGCCGGCCGCGTGGCGTCCGGCGACGAAGCGCCGATCGGCGCGGTCAAGGACGTCGGCATCCGCGCCGACCGGGCGGATGGGATCGTGATCGACAACCTGAAGGTGCGTCACGCCAAGGAGCACGACATCTACGTGATGGAGACCGACGGCTCGCACCTGAACCGCTTCAGGGTTCCCTTCGCTGGCGAGTACGGCGTGCTGACCTTCGTCGCGGACCACTCGCTGATCGAGAACTGCGATGGATGGGGCGCCGGCGACTCGGCTCTCTACCCGGGGTCCGCGGCCGACCTGGGCGAGGCCGTCCCGCCCGACCAGCGCCGCTACGGCACCGAGCTGCGCAACTGCGACATGCACCACAGCGCCCTTGGCTTCTCGGGGACCGATGCCAATGCCGTCTGGGTCCACGACAACGAGATCTACGACAACACCATGGGCTTCTCGACCGACGTCTTCACGGCGGCGGGTCACCCCGGCTTCCCGCAGGACTCGGACCTGATCGAGAACAACAACTTCCACTCGAACAACTTCAACACCTATCTGCCGGAGTGCCCGCCCGGCCAGAAGCCCGGACCAGCGGTCCCCGGTCAGTCGGCCGACAACCCAGGTGGGAACTGCTCCGACGTCGTCCCCACGGTCCCGGTCCCGGTCGGCACAGGCATGTTCTACGCGGGGGGCAACGCGAACGTGACCCGCAACAACCGCTTCTACGACAACTGGCGGCGCGGCGCGATGCTCTTCCAGGTACCGGACGTCTTCGTCTGCCCGCCCGACAGCGGTGACCAGGTGGCCGGCTGTGATCCGACCGCCTCACCGCCGGCGACTTCCTACCGGAACCAGTTCTACGGCAACAAGATGGGTGTCGCCCCAGACGGGAGCGTCCAGCGGAACGGCCTCGACTTCTGGTGGGACCAGGGCGGTATCACCGTCGATCCCACACTGAACACGGGCAACTGCTGGTACAACAACACGGGGCCCGACGGGACCGCTGCGAGCGTGACCGGGCTTCCCTCACCGGATGCCGCCCCTCCGAACAACCTGCCGGCGGACTGCGCTCACAGCCCATCTGTCGGCGGCCTCGCTGGTGGGCAGGTGACCGAGCTTCTGGCGTGCGCCGAGGGGCCCGGGGACCCGGCCTGCCCGTGGTTCACGACCCCGCCAAAGCCGTAACGAGCCGCCCGATGAGCTCGCCGCGCAGGGCCTTCGCGGCGTCCCTACTCGCCGCAGCGGTCGCTGTTGCCGGCTGCGGCGGCGGCTCCTCGACCCAGCCTCAGGTCGATGTCGGGCCGAACGTGGGCCAGCCGATCAACCTCGCCGACTGCCACGACTGGCAGCAGGCGAACGTTGAGCAGCGCCTTGGGACGATCAAGCAGCTCAAGGGCTTCGCCGGTGGTCCGGTCGTCGGGAACAACTCCGCTTCCCCCTCCGGAACCGGCTCCGTCCTTGACGACAAGCAGGCGTACGACCTCTTCGACCGCTGGTGCAGCGAGAGCTACGCTCGCGCCTTCAAGCTCTACAAGCTCTACCAGCGGGCGGCGGCCTTCGAGGGCCACCCCGAGCAATAGCCGGACGGGCGGTGCGATCGGTCGCTATTCTTGGGCGCACCTCGTGCCTGGGGCCGGGGGTTTTTTTCTGTCCGGCCGTATCACCGGCATCGAAGTGATTTGAGGAGACATGGCCTCTGATGTTCGAATTGGCGTGACGCTCGCCTGCGAGGAGTGCAAGCGCCGAAACTACGAGACGAACAAGTCACGGCGCAATTCGCCGGACCGCATCGAGTTGCGCAAGTTCTGTCGCTGGTGCGGGCGCCACACCCCACATAAGGAGACTCGCTAAGTGGCGAAGACGCGCGCCCAGCGCAAGGCCGAGCGCCGCCGCCGCGAGCAGGCAGAACAGCGCCGCCGCGAATCGGACCCGGCGGCCGCCGCCGAGGAGCGTGCGCAGGAGGACACCCGGACCGGTGTCTCCGGCGAGGTCGCGGAGGCCGAGGCCGCCATCGAGACCGGCGCTCGCGTGGACGAGCTCGGTGAGCGGGTCACCGAGAAGCCGGGCGAAATTGCCGACGTCGAGGACGGCGGCGGCTCCCCGGTGCCGGGAGTCATCCCCGATCAGATCCGGCCCGAGACCGAGGCTCCCGCGCCATCGCGCGCTGACGTCGGCCGCCCCGAGGACGGTGCAACCGCCGAGGCTCCGCCCGCCGAGCCGCGCGAGAGCCGCCGCGAGCGGCGCCAGCGCGAGAAGGAGCAGCGGCGCAAGGCCCGAGCGAAGGAGCTTCAGAAGGGCCAAGCCGAGAAGGCCGAGAAGCGACGCGGCCCAGTGCTCGGCTTCCTGCTCTCCTGCTGGGCGGAGCTCAAGCGGGTGCAGTGGCCCGACCGCGACACCCTGGTCCAGGCCTCCGCGGTGACCTTCATCTTCGTGGCGGTCATGGCCGCCTACCTCGGCGCACTCGACGCCGCCTTCAACTGGCTCGTCCAGCGGCTGATCTAGGACTGGGGGACTTCGACGATGTTTCGCTGGTATGTGATCAACACCTACTCGGGGCACGAGAACAAGGTCAAGCAGAACCTCGAGCACCGCGTCCACACCATGGGCCAGGAACGCAACGTGCGCCAGGTGGTCGTCCCGACCGAGCAGATCTCCGAGATGAAGGACGGCCAGAAGGTGCAGAGCGAGAAGCGGACGATGCCCGGCTACGTTCTGGTCAACATGGAGATGACCGACGACGCTTGGGGCCTGGTCAAGAACACCCCGGGCGTGACCGGCTTCGTCGGCTCGCGCAACAAGCCGATCCCGCTCTCCAAGGTCGAGGTCGACCGGCTCCTCCATCGCGAGACCGCCGAGCGCCCCCGCACCCGGGCCCAGTTCTCGATCGGCGAGTCCGTCAAGGTGGTCTCCGGGCCGCTCGCCGACTTCTCCGGCGAGATCGCCGAGATCAACGAGGACGCGGCCAAGCTGAAGGTGCTGGTATCGATCTTCGGGCGCGAGACTCCTGTCGAGGTCAACTACGACCAGGTCAAGAAGATCTAGCCATGGCGAAGAAGGTCCTCACCCAGATCAAGCTTCAGATCCCAGCCGGAGCGGCCAACCCGGCGCCGCCGGTCGGTCCGGCCCTGGGCCAGCACGGCGTCAACATCATGGAGTTCTGCAAGGCGTTCAACGCGCAGACTCAGCAGGACGCCGGCACGATCATCCCGGTCGAGATCACGGTCTACGAGGACCGCTCCTTCGACTTCATCACCAAGACGCCGCCGGCCGCTGTCCTGATCAAGGAGGCGGCCGGGATCGACAAGGGGTCGGGAGAGCCCCACACCGAGAAGGTGGGCTCGATCACCGTCGACCAGGCGCGGCAGATCGCCGAGCGCAAGATGCCCGACCTGAACGCCAACGACATCGACGCCGCGACCAAGATCATCGCCGGGACCGCCCGCTCGATGGGCGTCACCGTGGAGGGTCTCTAGATGGCGCGCGGCAAGAGATATAGAGAGGCCTACGAGAAGATCGATCGCACGCAGGCCTATCCGCCCGCCGAAGCGATCCACCTGATCAAGGAGGCCGCCGGCGCCAAGTTCGACGAGACGGTCGAGCTCCACATCCGCCTGGGTGTGAACGTCCGCCACGCCGAGGAGCAGCTGCGCGGCACCCTCGCCCTGCCCAAGGGCCTGGGCAAGGACGTGACGATCGCCGTCTTCGCCGAGGGCGATGCGGCCCGTCAGGCCGAGGAGGCCGGGGCCAACTTCGTCGGCTCCGACGATCTCGCCGAGCGGGTCGAGGGCGGCTGGACCGACTTCGACGTCGCCATCGCCCACCCGTCGCAGATGCCCAAGGTCGGCAAGCTCGGCCGCGTCCTCGGCCCGCAGGGCAAGATGCCCAACCCCAAGGTGGGAACGGTCACCGACGACATCGCCAAGGCCGTCGAGGAGGCCAAGGCGGGGAAGGTCGAGTACCGCACCGATCGCCAGGCGATCGTCCACCTCGCGATCGGCAAGACGAGCTTCTCCGAGACCGACCTGCTCGAGAACTACGCCGCCGTGATCGAGGAGATCATCCGCGCCAAGCCCGCCGCGGCCAAGGGCCGCTACATCCTCTCGATCACCGTCACCCCCACGATGGGTCCCGGCATCCGGGTCGACCCGGGGCGCACTCGGCGCGGCGAGATCATGCTCGGCGCGGGAGCGACGGCCGACACCGACGAAGATGGCGGTCCCGAGTCGGCACCGGGCACGGCCGGAAGCGAAGCTGAGGACGTGCCCGCAGAGGAAGGTGCGACCGCCTAACATTCCGCGCCGCACGACTGCCGCCCGAGACCGCCGGCTGGACCGAGGTCCAGAAGTCCGGCGCAGGTGAGCGAGAGTCACCGGTCCCCCGGACCGCCCGCTCTGGCCCGCCTGCGCGCGGGTCTTTTCTTTGGCGGCAGGCGCCCAGATCGAAATGGACAGAGAGCAGAAGACACAAGTGGTGAAGGAGCTCGCCGAGGAGCTCAAGGACGCGCAGGCGATCTTCGCGGTGGATTACCGCGGGATCAGCGTGCCGCAGGCCGCCGAGCTCCGCTCCGGCCTGCTCGATGCCGACGCCCGCTTCCGGATCGTCAAGAACCGGCTCACCCTGCGCGCCGCCGACGAGGCCGGGACCGAGTCGCTCAAGGAGTACCTCGAGGGACCGACCGCCCTCGCCTTCGTCAAGGGCGATGCGGCGCTGGCCGCCAAGACCATCTTCCGGCTCGGTTCCGAGTGGGAGCTGCTCTCCTACAAGGGCGGGCTGATGGACGGGGAGGCACTGGATCCCGATTCCTTCGTGGCGATCGCCCGCCTGCCCGGCCGCGAGCAGCTCAACGCCCAGTTCGCCGGCATCGTCGCCAGCCCGCTCACCGGCCTGGTGCGGGGCCTCGGCTCGATGATCCAGGGCCTCGCCCTTCAGCTCGGCCAGATCGCCGAACAGGGCCTTGTCACCGGCGAGGAGCCCACGGCCGAGGAGCCGAAGGCCGAGGAAACGAAGGGCGAGGAAACACCCGCCGACCCCGAGCCCGCCGAATCCCCAGAGGAGAGCTCCGAGGAGCAGGCGCCGGAGGGCGAGGAGGCGGGGCAGGGCGAGGCCGAGGAGACCACCGAGGGCGACCAGGACCTCGGCGACGAGCAGGCTGCGGAGGAAGGCGCGGAGAAAGAGCCGGCCGAGCAGGCTGAGGAAGAGACTTCAGAAGATTCCGACGAAGAGAAGGAGGAAGGCAACTAGATGGCTGCCACCAAGGTGTCCACCGAGGATTGGATCGAGGAGCTGAAGAGCATCTCGGTGCTCGAGCTGTCCGAGCGCATCAAGGCGCTCGAGGAGGAGTTCGGCGTGTCCGCAACCGCTGTCGCGGCCGCTGCGCCCGCCGCCGGCGGGCCCGCCGGCGACGGTGCGGGCGAGGAGGAATCCGGGACCGTCGACCTCGTCCTGACGGGCGCCGGCGACAAGAAGATCGGCGTGATCAAGGTCGTCCGGGCCGCAACCGGGCTCGGCCTCAAGGAGGCGAAGGCCCTCGTCGACGAGGCCCCCAAGCCCGTCAAGGAGGGAATCGAGCGCGAGGAGGCCGACGGTCTCCTGAAGGAGATCGAGGAGGCCGGCGGTACCGCCGAGATCAAGTAGCCGAGGTCAAGTAGCCGAGGAGCACGGCTACACTCACATGGACGAGAGGGATCGGAGTAAGATCCCGGCACGTGCCCCCACCGGGGCGTGTTAGCAACCCTTGACGTAACGGTTGCCGTGCGTTACTATGCACGGTTCGCGCGCCGGTGAGCCCTGCTGCCCGATTCTTGCGCGGTCTCACAACCCTTCGAATATTTTGAGGAGTCGCCCAGTTGGCCGGATCCAACGCTGCCCCCGTAACCCGCAGGAGCTTTTCACGCCTAGAGAACCCCGTTGAACTCCCACATCTGATCGATATCCAGCGGAAGTCCTTCGCGGAGCTGGTTGACCCGAAGGACGGACTGCTGAGAGCGACGATCGACGACATCTCCCCGACCGAGGACTACACGGGGAACCTGGCGATCGTCTTCGGCGATTTCGAGTTCGACGAGCCACCGAACACGGTGGACGAGTGTCGCGAGAAGGACATGACCTACTCGCGGCCGCTCAACGTCAAGGTCGCGTTCCAGAACCGGGAGACCGGTGAGATTCGCGAGCAGACCGTCTTCATGGGCGACTTCCCGTGGATGACGGATCGCGGCACGTTCATCATCAACGGCACCGAGCGCGTGGTCGTCACGCAGCTCGTCCGCTCGCCGGGCGCCTACGTGATGGAGCCCAAGGACCGCGAGAAGCAGGTCTTCATCGCGAACCTGATGCCGGCCCGCGGCTCCTGGCTGGAGC
>JBKPND010000064.1:0-9216 GCA_046732465.1 Actinomycetota bacterium | reverse complement strand
CAGGAGGACTGCGGCAAGCAGGCCGGGCTGCCGGGAGGCGGCCCGAGGATCCAGGTCGGCCCCGGCGGGGTATCCGAGAGCGGACCGAGCACCCAGTCCGGCTCCGACGGCTAGCGATGCTGCGGCGGATCGGTCGGCGAGAGCTGGCGATCGGGGGCGTCGCGGGCGCCGCCATCGCGGTTGCCGTGCTCCTGCTCGACAACGGGGACGGCGGCGGCGCCGCGGCGCAGGGCCCGGGCACGCCGACCGCTCCGCTCGAGCGCCGCGATCTCACCTCGCGCGAGAGCGTCGACGGAACGCTCGGCTACGCCGGGGAAGCGGCGGTGATCAGCCGGCTCACGGGAACGATCACCTGGCTCCCAGCAGAGGGCGACGTGATCAGCCGTGGCCACAGGCTGTTCGAGGTCGACGGTGAGCCGGCGATCCTGATGTACGGAGACATCCCGGCCTACCGCGACCTCTCGACAGCCGTCTCCGACGGCCCCGACGTCGAGGAGCTGGAGTCGAACCTGGCGGCGCTGGGCTTCGATCCGGGAACGGTCGACGACGAGTTCACATCCTCGACCACGTCGGCCGTTGCCGACTGGCAGGACTCCCTCGGGTTGGAGGACACCGGAACGGTCGAGCTCGGCCGCGTGGTCTTCATGGCCGGAGCGCGGCGAGTCACCTCGCTCTCGGTCTCGCTCGGATCCAGCTCCGGCTCGAGCGGCTCCAACCCGAGCGACGGGTCCACCCCGACGGCGAGCGATGCCGCCAGTCCCACCGCGACCCTGGCCAGCTACGCCATCGACCCCTCCGCCCAGAAGAAGAAGCCGGGCGGCGGGACGAACAAGAAGCCGCAGCCGGCCAGGAAGCCGAGCGGCCAGGGCGGATCGGGCGGCTCCGGCTCGGCCACTCCCTCCGCGGCGGCCGCCCCGAGCACCGCGGATGACTCCTCGGCCGACGACAGCTCCAGCGGCGGGGACGGCTCCTCCAGCAACCCGGCGACCGAGGTGATGACGACCAGCTCCGAGCGGCGCGTGGTGACCGTGGACCTCGACCCATCCGACGGCGAGCTCGTCAAGCGCGGCACCCCCGCGCGCGTCGAGCTGCCGGACGGCAAGCGGGTGAACGGGCACGTCTCCTCGGTCGGAACCGTGGCCGCGAGCGACGACTCGAGCGCCCAGGACCAGGGCTCCTCTGATCCGACGATCGAGGTCACGATCGCGCTGCCCGAGAGCTCGCACGTGACCGGTCTCGACCAGGCCCCGGTCACCGTCGACCTGACCGACGAGGTCCGCCGCGATGTCTTCGTCGTCCCGGTCGAGGCGCTGCTGGGCACGGCCGGCGGCGGCTATGCGATCGAGATCGATGGCGCCGACGGGCGGCACCAGGTGGCGGTCGAGCCCGGCCTGTTCGCCGACGGCTACGTCGAGGTGGAGGGCGACGGCCTGCGCGATGGGATGCAGGTCGAGGTGCCGGGCGAGTGAGCGCCACGGCCGAGAGCCAGGGGAAGCGAGCGGCCGCCCCGGTGATGCCGCCCGTCCTCGGGCTGGTCGACGTCGTCAAGCGCTACGGCTCGTTCGAGGCGCTGCGCGGGGTGACCCTCTGCGTCGAGCGCGGGGAGCTGCTCTCGATCGTCGGCCCCTCCGGCTCCGGGAAGTCGACCCTGCTCCAGATCATGGGCACGCTCGATCGCCCGACCAGCGGCAGCGTCGTGATCGACGGCTACAACGTCGCCACCGCGTCGGAGGCCGAGCTGGCGGCGCTCCGCGCCCAGCGCATCGGCTTCATCTTCCAGCGGTTCTTCCTGCTCGACGCGGCCACTGCGCTCGACAACGTCTGCGACGGCCTCCTCTACATGGGCACCCCCGTCGAGGAGCGGCGCGAGCGGGCGGCCGCCGCCCTCCGTCAGGTCGGGCTCGCCGACCGGATCACCGCCTCTCCCGCGACCCTCTCCGGCGGCGAGCGCCAGCGGGTGGCGATCGCCCGGGCGCTGGTCGCCGAGCCCGCGATCATCCTCGCGGACGAGCCCACGGGCAACCTGGACAGCCACACGAGCGCGGAGCTCGTCGACCTTCTGGGGGCGCTCAACGAGGCCGGGTCGACGATCATCGTCGTCACCCACGACCTCGAGGTCGCCGAGGCGATGCCCCGCCAGGTCTGGGTCCGCGACGGCGAGATCGAGCGCGATTCCGTCGCATGAGCACCGCCACGGCGGCCCCTGCCCGCGAGCAGGTCGACCTCCCTCCGAGCCGCCTGCTCCCCCGCGACATCCTGCGGGTGGGGAGCATCGGGCTGCGCACCCGCCGTCTGCGCGCCGGGCTCTCGGCGCTCGGGATCTCGATCGGAATCGCCACGGTCGTCGCCGTCCTCGGCGTGTCCGAGTCCAGCCGGGCCGGCCTGCTCGCCGAGATCGACAGGCTGGGCACCAACCTCCTCACGGTTACCGCGGGCCAGTCGTTCACCGGCTCGGACTCCGTTCTGCCCGAGGGGAGCGCGGCGGCGACCGGGCACCTCGACGACGTCGAGGGCGCCAGCGCGATCACCAACATCTCGGACGCGACGATCCGCCGAAGCCCGTACATCGACGCGGAGGAGACCGGGGGGATCACCGTGATGGCGGCCGACGTCGACCTGCTCCGGACACTCGACGGATCGATGGCGGCGGGGAGCTTCCTGACCCCCGCGACCGAGCACTACCCGGCCGTCGTCCTCGGGTCGGTGGCCGCGCAGCGCCTCGGGATCGTCAGCCTCGAGGGCCGTCCGCAGGCGTTCATCGGAGGCCGCTGGTTCAGCGTGGTGGGCATCCTCGACCCGATGCCCCTCGCCGAGGACATCGAGCGCGCCGCCCTGGTCGGCTACCCGGTCGCCGTCAAGGTGTTCGGGATCGACGCGAATCCCTCCCAGATCTTCGTTCGCGCCGACCGCGACCGCGTGGTGCAGGCGCGCGAGCTGATCCCGGGGACAGCGAACCCGGAATCACCCGAGGAGGTCGATGTCTCCCGGCCATCGGACGCGCTCGAGGCGAGGGCGGCGGCCGCCGGGGCGCTCACCTCGCTCTTCCTGGGCCTTGGGGCCGTCGCACTGCTCGTCGGCGCCGTTGGGATCGCGAACGTGATGGTGATCTCGGTGCTCGAGCGCCGGGGCGAGATCGGTCTGCGCCGGGCGCTCGGCGCGACCCGGGCGCACGTCCGGCTGCAGTTCCTCGCCGAATCGCTCCTGCTGGTGGCGGTGGGCGGCGCGATCGGCGTCGTCATCGGGATCCTCGCCACGATCGTCTACGCGACCAGCCAGGGATGGCAGGTGGCCATCCCGCCTGAGGCGATCGCCGGGGGCGTGATCGCTTCCCTCGCGATCGGCGCGCTGGCGGGGCTCTACCCGGCGAGCCGCGCGGCGCGGGTTGCGCCGAGCGAGGCGCTCAGAGCCGCCTAGAGCCGCTTACTCGTCGCGGTCGCGGTCGCGCCGAGGCCGGCGCTCGCGATCGCCGCGATCCCCACCGGAGGGGAGGAGCCGCTCGAATTCCGGCGGCGGGTTGGACGGCGCGTCGGGATCGACCTTGAAGATGCGGAAGCGGAGCACGCCGTCGGTGATCTTCAGACTGTGGTCGAGCCGTTCGAGCAGGTCCGGCTCGCCCTGGAAGCGGTAGTAGCGATAGTCCGCCTCGTTCCGCTGGCGGATCTCGTAGGCCATCTTGCGCACCCCCCAGACGTCCGCGCGGTCCAGCGTGCCCGCACCCTCGATCGCCTGGCGCACGTCGCCCGCGACCTTCTCGCGCGCGTCGTCCGCCGCCTCGGGATCGAGCATCAGTACGAGTTCGTAGTTCCGGTTCACGGCGACGGGCGACTATAGGGGAGAACTTCATGCGAGGGTGCGCCACAGGCGCAACCCGTTTGATGGCGAAGCCGGGGAGAACTGACGGCCTAGAAGCCTCACCCAAACGTGGCGGGACGGCAGATCAGGTGGCAGAGCGTCGGGCGCGTCGCGGCGATCACCGCGGCCGTGATCGCCGGGATCGTCTCCCTTCCCGCTCTGCTCGGCTGCGACAAGCCGCCCCCGGTGCCGCCCGACGTGGGCCTGACTCCGCCGCCCGCTTCGGCACCGGTCCAGGCACCCGTCGCGCCGCCGCACGCGAGTCCCGCGCGACCCGCCAGCCCCGGTCATCGCAGGCTGGCGAAGCACAGGCCGCACCGAAAGCGCTCGCAGCGAGTCCGCGAGCGTTCGCACGCACGACTGCGCCCTCATCAGATCCACCAGGTCCAGCCGCCGGTGGTATCTGCACCGCCCAGCTATTCCCCGCCGGTTTACTCCTACGTGCCGCCGCCGACGCCCGACCGGTTCGGGATCGAGCGCTGATCAGTCGGCAAGGTCCGGCGGCCTGAGGCGGAAGCCCGGCCTCCGATCGGCGCCGAGGCCCTCGTAGAAGCCCTCGGCCAGCGAGAGGATGTCGATCCGCATTCCCCCCGCCCGGGCGAGCGACTCGCGCAGCAACCGGCGCGCCAGCCCGCGGCCGCGCCACGCCTCGCCGACGACGAGGGCCGAGAGGTGGGCCTGGATCTCTCCGTCGGATTGCAGCTGGACCAGACCGGCGACTTCTCCGTCCTCGAGGGCGACCAGGGTGGTGGATCCGGGTGCGGTGAGAACACGAGCTGTGCGCTCAGGATCCTCGTAGTAGGTGTCCCATCCCTCGGCGGTGAACAGCGCGAGCGCGCCGTCGAGGTGCTCCCGCTCAAATTCGTTGATCCGAGTCTCGGCCACGCAGCTAGCGCCCGACCTCGGCCGGGGACCGCTTCAGCCGGATGTCGGCCATTTGCTCGTCGACCCAATCGCCCGGATCCCGCTCGTTGATGATCTCCTTGAGGCGCTTGGCCCGGAGCGCCCGTTCCTCGGGCTCCATGGTCAGCGCCCGGTGGATCTCGTCGGCCTGCTCCTGGATATCGAACGGGTTGACGGAGAGGGTGCAGTCGCCGAGCTCCTCGTGGGCGCCGGTGTTCTCGGAGAGCATCACCACCCCGTCGCGAGTGTTCACGGTCGGCGCCTCCTTGGCGACCAGGTTCATCCCGTCGAACAGCGAGTTGACCATCAGCAGGTCGAAGTGCTTGTAGCGCGCGACCGCCTCGTGGAAGTTCTCGTAGATGCGGAGGTCGATCGGCATCCAGTCGGTGGTGCCGTGCCGGTGGTTGACGACCGCGACCAGCGCCTCGATTCGCTCCAGGTACTCGGCGTACTCGGGCACATCCTGCCGCGAGGGCTGCAGGTGCGCGATGAACGTCACTTTCTCCCGGAACTCCGGATGCTGCTCGAGGAAGACGTCGAAGGCGGTGAAGCCGCGCAGCACGTTCTTGGAGAGGTCGGCGCGGTCCACGCGCAGGATCAGGTGATCGCGGCGCCGGCGCAGCACCTCCTTCTCGTAGAACTCGACGTCCGCGGACTCCGCCACCCGGTAGAGCCGCTGGGTGTCGATCGAGAGCGGATAAGCCCGCACCCAGGTCTCCCGGCCCTCGTGGATCACCGCGTTGCGCTCGAAGTCGACCTCCAGCTCCATCAGCTCCCGGCAGCACTGCAGGAAGTTGCGGCAGTAGGCGGTGGTGTGGAAGCCGATGATGTCGTTGGCCAGCATGCTCCGGTAGATCTCCTCCCGCCAGCGGTTGGGGAGGATCCGCCAGGAGTCCGGCTGAGACCACGGGATGTGGACGAAGTACTGCAGGAAGGCGTCGGGGCGGGCTCGCCGGATCAGCCCGGGGCAGGTGTAGAGGTGGTAGTCCTGGAGCATCACCACCGGGTCCTCCTGGCCCTCGATCGCCCGGATCACGCAGTCGGCGATGTCGTCGTTGACGACCTTGTATCCCTCCTCCCAGGCGTCCACCTCCGCCTGGCGGATGTCGGGCGCGTTGGAGAGGTCCCAGAGGTAGTGCTGGATGAACCACAGGATCGGGTTCGCGATCACGTTGTAGAAGCGGTCGTACGCAGACGGGTTCGACGCCACCATCTGCACGTCATAGGTGATCCCGTCGAGCTCGATCTCCACGGGGCCGTCGCTCTCGTTGGCGACCAGGACGTCCTCCTCGGTCATCGCCGACGCGATCCACAGCGCCTTGCGGTGCGAGACCAGCCCGGAGAGCGCGGTGACGAGGCCACCGCCGCCCCGTTGCACGATCCGCTGGCCCGTGTCGTCTCGGCCGAACTCGGCCGGGCCGCGGTTCGAGACGATCGTCAGCGGGCGGTTCTCTGGCACGCCACGTTTGTACCAGGGACGCTCAGGCGATCCGGTCGCCGGGCTCCACGTCCTCGTCGGGGCGGAGCAGGATCACTCCCTTGTCCTCATCGAGCGCGCCGAGCACGAGCACCTCGGAGAGGAAGGGGCCGATCCGCTTCGGCGGGAAGTTGACCACCCCGACGACCAGGCGCCCCTCGAGCTCCTCCCGCGCGTAGTGGGTGATCTGCGCCGAGGAGCGCTTGGGACCGATCTCGGGGCCGAAGTCGATCTCGAGCTTCCAGGCGGGCACGCGGGCCTCCGGGAACTCCTCCACACCCACCACGCGGCCGACCCGCATGTCGACAGCCTCGAACTGCTCCCAGCTGATCTCGGCCGTCACTGGTCGAGCGAGCTGAAGATCCGCATCCAGTCGAGCAGCAGGCGGGGCGAGAGGAACCGCTCCCGGGTCCTCTCCTTGCCGGCACGACCGAGCCGGCGGCCGAGCTCGGGGTCCTGGAGGATCTGGGTGCAGCGCTCCGCCGCCAGGTCCGGCGAGTCGACCAGGTAGCCGTCCTCGCCGTCGACGATCTGCAGCGGGATGCCGCCGACCTTGCCCGCGATCGTCGGCCGTCCCTTCCAGAGCGCCTCGGACACGGTCAGGCCGAAGCCCTCGCGGATCGACTTCTGCAGGACGACGTCGGCCTGGGACTGGAACGCGTTGACCTCGATCGCGCCGACGTTGTTGAGGTTGTTGAGGATCTTGATGTCGGGATCCGACCCGGCGTACTCGAAGGTGCGGTGGAAGAACTCCCATCCCTCCGGGTCGTCGGTCGCCATCGATCCGACCAGGGCGAGCTGAACCTCCGGGATCTCCTTGGTCACCTGCCGGTAGGCGTCGATCACGCCGATGGGGTCCTTCCAGGGGTCGAACCGGGAGACCTGGCAGATCATGGGCCGGTCGACGTCGATCCCGAACTGGTTGCAGACGAAGGCCGCATCGTCGGGCGAGAGCGCCATGTTCTTCGGCGAGAGCGGGTCGATCGCCGGAGGCACGATCCGGACCCCGCCGTGGCCGTCCAGCCCCTTCGGCACGTACTGCTCCAGGTGCCAGACGGTGATGTCGTACTCCGAGATCAGGGGCAGCAGCCGGGCGATCGGCTCCGGGTTCGGCTCGGAGAGGTCGATGTGGCAGCGCCAGATCCAGTTCTGGGCGTGATCGGTGGCGTTGTGCCGCATCCCGACCGGCTGTGGGTCGTGCACGATGATCACGTCCCACTCGCCCTCGAGCGAGTCGGCGTTCATCTTGTTGTAGTGGTCGAACAGCTCCCACTGGTTGGGGGTGAGCGTGTTCGGGTCGCCCTGCAGCGAGTTGTGGAGGAGCTTCGTCGCGTTGAAGAACTCCTCGCGACCCATGATCACCTGCCAGTGGGCCTCCAGCCCCACGTCCCGCATCAGCGGCACGATCGTGTAGAGGATCTCGGAGACACCTCCGCCGAAGGCGGTCGCGCTGATGTGAAGCACGCGCTTGCCCTTGAGGCTTTCGGCCAGCTCCCTGATCTCGTCGACCAGACCCCGGCCGGCCAGGTGCGTGTAGTCGGCCAGCGACTTGTTGCCGAGCGCTACTTCCTGAAGCACGGGCCCCCCATGAACGATTGAGTTCGCAAGGGCGGAAACGTACTCGTCAGGCGGTGGCGGCGCGGAGCCGCTCGATGCCCGCGTCGATCTCGGAGCAGATCGCGGAGTGGAGTTCGGGGTTGGCGGCCGCGACGCAGGACATCTGGAACTCATGGCCCGAGCCGAGCAGCGGCCGCGCCCCGAGCGGCTCCCCGTAGGCGTCGGTGACCATCGCGCCGCCCTCCTCCAGGCAGATGGTCGCGGCGGCCAGGTCGTAGGGCGAGTTGTTGAGCACCGATCCGCTGCCGACCCGCTCGAACTCCCCTCGAATCTCGGGAACGTCGTCGATCATCCGCGGCCCCGGCTCCACATAGGCGTCGAGCTGCCCGGTGGCGATCCGGGTCATGTCATAGGTGGCCGAGCCGAGGTCGAAGGTTCCGCCGCCCACCGAGGAGGCATCGATCAGCTCGGAGATCACCTCGATCAGGGCACGTGCAGGGCGACCGCGGAAGCCGTAGGTCCAGAACATCCGCTCCAGCGAGCGGTTGGCCGACAGGTTGGCCGCCGGCTCGAGCCCCTCGCCGCGCTCGGCGACGAAGCTCCGGCCGCTCTTCAGCTCCAGCACGCAGCCGACCCGCACATCGCCCATCGTCGGGTCCGAGTCGAGCGGCGCGGCCGCGACCGAGACGCAGCAGGACTCGAGTCCGGCCAGCGCGGGTCGCGTGCCGTCGATCGGGTCCACCACCAGCACCCACTCCGCGCGGTCGCCCGCCGGCGAGATCAGGCCCCGGTCCTCGGAGTAGAAGGAGACCTCGGGGGCGCGTTCGGCGAGGAACGACTCCATCCGCGCCTCGGCGCGCTCGTCGATCTGGAAGGTGACGTCGCCGCCCTCCCCTTCCCCGGAGTGGGCGCGGCCCGCGTGCGCCCCCAGGTGGGGCAGGACCTCCTCGCGCAGGGTCGCTGCGAGGTCACAGACCAGCTCTCTGATCTCCATGACCGCAGTTCTTACTGATTTACGTCCGCGGGACGCGAGCCGAGCGTGACGTCGACGTTCTGCTTGTTCCCGTCCCGGATCACCTCGAGCGTCACTGTGTCACCGGGCTTGTGGCGGGCGACGAGCTTCGAGAGGTCGTTGTTCTCCACGACCGGGCTGCCGTCGACTGCGACCACCACGTCGCCGCCCGTCTTCACGCGCTGGAGTTGGAACATCTCCTCATCGGTCGATCCCTTCAGCTCCGCATCGTCAGCCGGGCTGTCGCCGACGACGTCGGTGATCAATGCGCCGCTCTCGGTGTCCAAGCCGAGATGCTCGGCGAGCTGTGGATAGAGCGACTCGCTCGTCACGCCGAGATACGCGTAGTCGACCTTCCCGTCGGCTTTGAGCTGGTCGAGCGAGTATCGGACCGAGGTCACCGGGATCGCGAAGC
>JBKPND010000063.1:0-6632 GCA_046732465.1 Actinomycetota bacterium | reverse complement strand
GTGCCGACGTTCACGTGCGGCTTATCGCGATCGAACTTCTCCTTGGACATCTCGCTCCTTTGGGGGTCTAGTTGGTGTCTTTAAGTGTGTTTTGCGGAAATTGGTTCGCCTGTTGACCAACCTGGGGAATATAGCCAGCCTTTGGCCTACGCACTGGCTCCCACGGGCTCGCCCGAGCGGTGCTCGACGATCTCGTCCTCGATGTTCTTCGGAACTTCCTCGTAACGCTCGAACTGCATCGTGTAGCTCGCCCGTCCCTGCGTCGAGGAGCGCAGGTCGGTGGCATATCCGAACATCTCACCGAGCGGCACGAAGGCATGCACGGCAAGGGCGTTGCCCCGGGGCTCCTGCCCCTGGACCTTGCCTCGCCGGCGGGAGAGGTCGCCGATCACCTCGCCGAGGAACTCCTCGGGGGTGACGACCTCCACCGACATCACCGGCTCGAGCAGCACCGGCTTCGCCTTGCGAGCGGCCTCCTGGACCGCCATCGAACCGGCGATCTTGAAGGCCATCTCGGATGAGTCGACGTCGTGGTAGGAGCCGTCGATCAGCTCCACCCTGACGTCCACCATCGGGTAGCCGGCCTTGACGCCCGACTGCAGTGCCTCTTCGATCCCCGACTCGACCGAGGGGATGAACTCGGACGGGATCGTCCCGCCCTTGATCGAGTTGACGAAGTCGAATCCCTCGCCCGGGGCCGGCTCGACGTTGATGACGGCGTGGCCGTACTGGCCGCGCCCGCCCGTCTGCCGGACGAAGCGCCCTTCGACCTTCTGCACGGGCTCGCGAATGGTCTCCCGGTAGGCCACCTGCGGGCGGCCGACGTTGGCGTCGACGGAGAACTCGCGCAGCAGCCTGTCGACGATCACCTCGAGGTGGAGCTCGCCCATTCCGTGGATCAGGGTCTGGCCGGTCTCCTCATCGGACTCGATCTGGAAGGTCGGGTCCTCCTCGGCGAGTCGCGCGAGGCTGGAGGAGAGCTTCTCCTGGTCGGCCTTCGTCTTCGGCTCGATCGCGACGGCGATCACCGGCTCCGGGAACTCGATGTGCTCGAGCTCGATCGGGGCGTCGGGCGCGCACAGGGTGTCGCCCGTCGAGGTCTGCTTCAGGCCGACTCCGGCGACGATGTCGCCCGCGTAGCACTCCTCGATCTCCTCTCGGTGATTGGCGTGCATCCTCAGCGCGCGGCCGATCCGCTCGGTCCGGCCGGTGGAGGCGTTGAGCACGCGAGAGCCGGCGGAGAGCTTGCCGGAATAGACGCGGAAGTAGGTCAGCTTGCCGACGTAGGGATCCGCCATCACCTTGAAGGCGAGGGCGGAGAAGGGGGCGTTGTCGTCGGCGGGGCGCTCGGCCTCGGTCGGGCCGCCGTTCTCACCCTTCTTCGGCGGCTCGAGCCCCTTGACCGGCGGGACCTCGAGCGGCGAGGGGAGCAGCTCGACGATCGCGTCGAGGAGCGGCTGCACGCCCTTGTTCTTGAAGGAGGAGCCGCAGAGGACGGGCGTCACCTTGATGTCGAGGGTGGCGCGATGGAGGGACTTGGCGATCCGCTCGTGCGCGATCTCCTCCTCATTGAGGTAGGCCTCCAGCAACTCGTCGTCGTAGTCGGCGCAGGCCTCGATCAGCTGGGTGCGGTGCTCCTGAGCGGAATCGACGAGGTCCTCGGGGATGTCGGTGTATTCGAACTCGGTGCCGAGCTCGTCCTTCCAGACGAGTGCCTTGTTCTCGATCAGGTCGACGACCCCGGCGAAGTCGGCCTCCTGGCCGATCGGGATCTGGATCGGCAGTGGGTTCGCGCCGAGGCGGTCGCGCATCGTGTCGACGGCCTTGAAGAAGTCCGCGCCGGTGCGGTCCATCTTGTTGACGTAGGCGATCCGCGGCACGCCGTACTTGTCGGCCTGGCGCCAGACGGTCTCCGACTGCGGCTCGACTCCGGCTACCGAGTCGAACAGCGCGATCGCGCCGTCGAGGACACGGAGGCTGCGCTCCACCTCGACGGTGAAGTCGACGTGCCCCGGGGTGTCGAGGATGTTGATGCGGTGGCCCTCCCACTCGCAGGCGGTCGCGGCGGACGTGATCGTGATGCCGCGCTCCTGCTCCTGCTCCATCCAGTCCATGACGGCAGCGCCCTCGTGGACCTCACCCATCTTGTGGGTACGGCCCGTGTAGTAGAGGATGCGCTCGGTGGTCGTCGTCTTACCGGCATCGATGTGGGCCATGATGCCGATGTTCCTGGTCTTCTCTAGGGGAAAGCTGCGGGGCATGGAGTCCTGTCTTCGTACTGGCGTGACGGAGGGGCGGAACGGTTAGTCTGAGTCCGGAATCAGCGCAGAAAAAAGGCCCTTGCGGGCCCGAGCGCACAGCGTCTCTTCGACCCGAACTGCTCCTATGTCGCGCCGTTCTTCATCGAAACGGTTTATGCCCACGGGGCCCTGCGGGGGCACCCCGGAGCGACGGATGATGATAGCAGCGGCGTGATGGCACTCAGGAAGGGAATCCGCCGCGGGCTGCGCCGCCGCAACCGATCCACCGGCCGGATCGACGAGCTCACCGAGCGGACCCGGCGCGAGGCGCGCGCGATGTCCCGGCGACGGCGCAGACAGGCCCGGAGGGCGGTCAGGCCGGAGCATGACCTGGGTGTCCGCCTCCGCGGGGCCGCGCTGGAGACCCGCCGGCGGCTTCGGCCCCTGGGGGCGCCGGTGGCCGCCTTCTTCTCCTGGATCGCGCGACCGGTCGCCCGCACCCTCCTCTTCGTAATCCAGCTGATCGCGGCCCTGATCGCGGTCGTCCTCGAGGTCGGCCAGACGGCGGTTCGCTGGGTCGGCGGCGGCCTCCTCGGCGCCGCCCTAATCGTGGCCGAGGCCACGCGCCGGCACGTCACACCGCGATCGACCGTCGCGTTCGTCGGCGTCGCGGCGGCCGTCGGCCTCGGGGTCTCCCAGTTCTTCGACTATCACGGCGTCGCCGTCGACGCTCCGAACTACGCAGGTGAGATCGGGACCATCGCGGGAGCGCCGATCGTGGACAGACAGACGGCCGGCAGTGCCCACCTCTGGGTCCTGCTTCCGGTAGCGGCCCTGGCGGCCGTCCTCATCGTCCTCGCCTACCGGGGCCGCACACGGCTCGCCGGCGGTGTGGCGATCTGCGGCCTCGTGGGGCTCGCCGTCGCGCTCGCGATCGATCTTCCGCAGGGCCTGGAGGTCGGCAGGGCCGGGCTCGCGTTCAGCGGCACCGAGGCACGGCTCCTGCAGGGATTCTGGGCCGAGGTGGCCTGCTCGGCCGTGCTCATCCTGTGCGGCGGCCTGCTCGGGCATTACTCTCGCGGTGTGAGCCGGGAGAGGCGAACGCGGCGCAGCAGGCCGGGCGGGGCAGGGCGGCGATCGCCGCACCGGGAGGTCGGGGGGATCTACCCAGGCCTCCAGGCGGAGCGGTGAAGAGGCTTCCGCGCACCGAGACATTGCTCGTGCTGGCCTGTGCGGGCGCCGCCGCGATGCTCGGCGCCTCGCAGTTCACCGACATCTTTCACCTCACCCCGCCGGGCGGCGAGGCCCTACAGGCGATCAGCTCGAAGGACCAGCACGGCTACGCGACGCTGGTGCTGGCGATCTTCGCCCTCCTCCTCATCCTGGTCACGCTCGCGGCCCGGGACGATCAGCTCCGGCAGATGGCCGCGATGGCGGTCGCCGTCTGCGGCCTGATCGCTCTGCTCATCTTCCTGATCGGCGACCTGCCCGACGTCAACAAGATCGGAACCCTGGACGACCCCCGTCAGTCCTTCATCGACGCCGAGGCCAAGCCCGTCGCGGGCTTCTGGCTCGAGCTGGTGGGCTCGCTGGTGCTGACCGTCTGCGGCGCGGCCCTGGCCACGATGAGGCCGCGCGTCAGGAGGGGTTCGGGCCACGAAAGGCGGCGAAAACCGAGTCTGGCTAGGACGCAGGGAGGGCGGCGAAGCGAGCGCACTGAAAACGTGCGTGAGCGAGACGCCCGACCGAGGACAACGCCAGACGAAGGTTTGCAGCCGCCTCTTGGAGAGAGACGAAGCCGCTACCAGCGGTAATGGGCGAAGGCCTTGTTCGCCTGCGCCATGCGGTAGATGTCGTCCTTCCGCTTCCAGGCGTTGCCCTGCTGCTTGGAGGCGTCGAGGATCTCATTGGCGAGGCGCTCGGCCATCGACTTCTCACCACGGGCCCGGGCGAACTCCACCAGCCAGCGCACCGCGAGGGTGCGGGCCCGGCGGGCCGGCACCTCGACCGGCACCTGGTAGGTCGCGCCGCCCACGCGGCGTGAGCGGACCTCGAGCACCGGGGTGAGCTGCTTGATCGAGTTCTCCAGCTCCTCGACGGGGCTGTTGCCTGTTCGCTCGCCGACCAGAGCGAGTGCGTCGTAGGTGATCTGCTCGGCCACCGACTTCTTGCCGTCCACCATCACCTTGTTGATCAGCTGCTGCACCAGCCGGCTCCTGTAGAGGGAGTCGGGCTCCAGCAGGCGGATCGTGGCCTGGTTGCGGCGCGGCACGGCTAGGTGGCCTTCACTCCGTAGAGCGAACGGCCCTGCTTGCGGTCCGAGACACCGGCGGCGTCGAGGGCGCCGCGGACCACCTTGTAGCGGACGCCCGGAAGATCCTTGACCCGGCCTCCGCGCACCAGGACCACCGAGTGCTCCTGAAGGTTGTGCCCCTCACCCGGGATGTAACAGGTCACCTCGAGGCCGTTGGTGAGACGGACGCGCGCGATCTTCCGAAGCGCCGAGTTCGGCTTCTTCGGCGTGACGGTCGCGACGCGCGTGCAGACGCCCCGCCGTTGCGGCGCGGCGACGCGCTTCTTTCGGCCCTGGCCCGACTTCAGACCCGGCGTCGACTGCTTCTTCTTCTTGTGGGTTCGTCCCTTGCGGACGAGCTGATTGGTGTTCGGCACGGCGGTGCATGGTAGCGGCCGTAACCTGCCGGGGCCGATGGCCTTGTTCCGCCGCAAGCAGGAGAGCGACCGGCCCCTGCTCGCCGTCGACATCGACGGCGTCATCAGCCTGTTCGGCTTCGATCAGCCGGTCGAGCCGGGCCGAGCCAACCCACAGGACGCTCCCGGAGAGTTCCACCTGATCGACGGGATGCTCCACTGCATCGCGCTGGAGACCGGGCCCCGGCTGAACCGCCTGGGGGAGTCATACGAGCTGATCTGGGCGAGCGGCTGGGAGGACCGCGCGAACGACCACCTGCCGAACATCCTCGGCGTGCCGGAGTTGCCCTACCTGACCTTCGAGGGGCGCGCGCGCTTCGGCACGGCCCACTGGAAGCTCGAGGCGCTCGAGGAGTACGCCGGCTCCCGTCCCCTGGCCTGGATCGACGACAGCCTGGACGAGAGCTGTTACGAGTGGGGCGAGCGGCGGGAGGCCCCCACGCTGCTCGTCCCCACGGAGTCCGACGTCGGCCTCACCGAGGCGCATGTCGAGGCTCTCGAGTCGTGGGTCCGCGACGGCTTCCAGCCCCGGTAGCGCCGCCGGATCGGGGGTAGACTCGGCGGGATGGGAGAGGCGGTACCGATCATCTTTCTGGCCGTGATCCTGAAGATCCCGGTCCTCTACGGCATGTGGCTGATCTGGTGGGCCGTCAAAGACGAGCCCCAGGTCGAGGACCTCCCGGGCGAGTCCGATGACCACAGCTTCCGCCGCTTCCGTCGCAATCCGCTGAAGCCCGGGCCGCGGTCACGCGGTCCCCATGGCGGCACCGCCCAGGCACGGCCGGACTGCCCGCCCGGCGGTCGCACCCGGACGCCCGTAATCGAGCCCCGGCTCGCCCCGGGCATGGCCGCGCACGAGCGGCGCGAGCACGCGCCCGCCGGCAGCTAAGCAGCAGCTAGCACCGAACAACAACTCACAGGAGGGAACCGATGGGACAGCCCGTTGTGCATTTCGAGGTCGTCGGAAAGGACATCGACAAGCTGAAGAGCTTCTACTCCGAGGTCGCCGGCTGGAGCTATGCGGAGGCGCCCGCGGCGGGCCAGGAAGGAGTGCCGCCGTACGCGATGGTGCCCCAGGAGGACAACACCAATCCTGACGGAATCGGCATCGGCGGTGGCATTGGCGTAGGCCCTGAGGGCTACGAGGGCCACGTCACCTTCTACATCGAGGTCCCAGATGTGGGCGCCTCGCTCGATCAGGTCGAAAAGCTCGGCGGCACCCGAGTGATGGGGCCGGAGACGATGACGGAGGACCTGACCATCGGCCTCTTCAACGACCCCGAGGGCCACCTGGTAGGCCTGGTCCAATCCGCTTAGGTCCAAGAGTCAGCCCGCCGCACCCGCCAGAAGCTGATCCGTCAGCCGACCCGATAGTCGCGCGGGTGGCGCCGTAGGTGGGGCCCAAGCATGCGCGTGTTCGCGCATGCTTGGGACGGTCCTGCGGCGACAGGACCCGCGCGCCTAGCCGCTACGAGCTTTCGGACTCTTCGCTCTCGCCAGTGCCGGCGGCCTGCCCGGCGCCGGGCGTCTCGATCTCGGACGCAAGCTCCTCCAGCTCCTCGGCGAATGACGGGCCGAAGCCCTCCATCGCCGCGGCGCCCTCGCCATCGCCGGCGAGGTCGAGCTCCTTGGCGAGCTCCTCCTCGGAGAACTCCTCGGCCGGAGGCTGCGCGGGCTCCACCG